>NZ_KB911280.1:0-192442 GCF_000383455.1 Methylobacterium sp. 285MFTsu5.1
TCAGTCGTTGATGGCGGCGACGACGCCGGCGCCGACGGTGCGGCCGCCCTCGCGGATGGCGAAGCGCAGCTTCTCCTCCATGGCCACCGGCACGATCAGCGCCACGTCCATGGTCACGTTGTCGCCCGGCATCACCATCTCGGTGCCCTCCGGCAGCGTGCAGATCCCGGTCACGTCCGTGGTCCGGAAGTAGAACTGCGGCCGGTAGTTGGTGAAGAACGGCGTGTGGCGGCCGCCCTCCTCCTTGGTCAGGATGTACGCCTCGGCCTTGAACTTCGAGTGCGGCTTCACCGAACCCGGCTTGCACACGACCTGGCCGCGCTCCACGTCCTCGCGCTTCGTGCCGCGCAGCAGCACGCCGACGTTGTCGCCCGCCTGCCCCTGGTCGAGCAGCTTGCGGAACATCTCCACGCCCGTCACCGTCGTCTTGGTGGTCGCCCGGATGCCGACGATCTCGACTTCCTCGCCCACCTTCACGATGCCGCGCTCGACGCGACCCGTCACCACCGTGCCGCGGCCCGAGATCGAGAACACGTCCTCGATCGGCATCAGGAACGGCATGTCGATCGGACGCTCCGGCTGCGGGATGTAGCTGTCCACGGTCGCCATCAGCGCCAGGACCGCCTCCTTGCCGATCTTCGGCTCCTTGTCCTCGAGCGCCATCAGCGCCGAGCCCTTGGTGATCGGGATGTCGTCGCCCGGGAAGTCGTACTTCGACAGCAGCTCGCGCACCTCCAGCTCGACCAGCTCCAGGAGCTCCTCGTCGTCGACCATGTCGACCTTGTTGAGGAACACCACCAGCGCCGGGACGCCGACCTGGCGGGCCAGCAGGATGTGCTCGCGGGTCTGCGGCATCGGGCCGTCGGCCGCCGACACCACCAGGATCGCGCCGTCCATCTGCGCCGCGCCCGTGATCATGTTCTTCACGTAGTCGGCGTGGCCGGGGCAATCCACGTGCGCGTAGTGACGGTTCTGCGTCTCGTACTCCACGTGCGCCGTCGAGATCGTGATCCCGCGCGCCTTCTCCTCAGGCGCCTTGTCGATCTGGTCGTAGGCCGTGAACGTCGCCCCGCCCGTCTCGGCCAGGACCTTCGTGATCGCCGCCGTCAGAGACGTCTTGCCGTGATCGACGTGGCCGATCGTGCCAATGTTGCAGTGCGGCTTGGTGCGGGAGAACTTTTCCTTGCCCATGATTCCCATTCCTGCGGCGGGGACCACGCAAGGGCCCCGAATCCTGGTCCGCCGCCCCGAAGTTCCGACAGGGGCGAAAAACGCGGTCCGCTTAGAGGGTCGGCCGCCAGGGATCAAGCTCCGCGACGCGCGGGGGCCCGCCGACCGACCGCGCTGTCAAGCTGCGGATGCGAGTCTTGAACGGAGAAAGATCAATCACAGGCAGTATCCGCGCCGCTTTCGCGCCACAGTGTGGCTTCGCGGGCATAGCGGGATCCGTGCGGCCGAGCTTAAGTGGCGACAACAACGCGTCACCTCGGACCCCCGCCATGATGAAGAAGCTCCTCCTCGCCACCGCCGCGACGGCCCTGGTCACGACGGCCGCCTCCGCCGCCGACCTGCCGCGCCGCGCCGCGCCGCCGCCGGTCTTCACGCCGGTGCCGGTCTTCACCTGGACGGGCTTCTACGCCGGTCTCGAGTCCGCCTACACCTTCACCGACCGCGAGCGCATCACGACCGTCGGCGTCCAGCCCGGCAACGCCACCAACGTCGCCCTCGGCCGTCGCCCGTTCGCGACCTCGACCTCGCAGGACGGCTTCGCCAACATCGGCGGCACCGCCGGCTACAACTACCAGTTCACGCCGGGCGCCGGCATCGTCGTCGGTATCGCCAACAGCATCGACTGGACGGACATCACCAAGAACCGGGTCGTGCTCGGCACCGGCAACGTCGCCGGCGGCCCGCCGAACATCAGCCAGTTCCGCCAGAGCCTCGACTGGCTTGGCACCCTCACCGGCCGCGTCGGCTACGCCTTCGACCGCGTCCTGGTCTACGGGATGGGCGGCCTCGCCTACGGGAACGTGTTCCACGACGCCAACTTCTACACCCCGGGTGGCCGCCTCCAGTTCGCCGGCCGCTACGACGACTTCAAGACCGGCTTCGCCTACGGCGGCGGCATCGAGTTCGCCCTGCCGACCGACAGCTTCCTGAACACCTTCGCGCTCGGCCGCTACATCGGCATCAAGTACGACGCCATCACGGTGAAGGCCGAGTACCTGCACTACGACCTCGGCAGCCAGAACGTTCTCGTCGGCGCGGTCCCGGGCGTGGGCAACGGCGCGTATATCTCGCGCTTCCGCACCGAGGGCAGCATCGTCCGCGCCGGCTTCAACTACAAGTTCGGCGGCATCTGAGTCGGACGACGCCGGGGTCTCCCCGGCGGATCCCAGGAAGGGCGGGTGCCGGCATCGGCGCCCGCCCTTTTTCGTGGGTCACGCGCGCCCCGCGAACCGCGGCCCGAGCCGCCGAGAGCCGCGCCGCGTCAGCAGGCGCGCAGGTGCGCCACCAGCCGTCCGGCCGCAGCCTCCGCAGAGCCGGTATTGAGGATCGTCAGGTCCGCGGTGACGCCGCCCTCCCGGGCGAGACGCGCGGCCAAGTCGCCGTCCTGCGCCCGGCCGCGGGCGGCGATGCGCCGCGCCAGGATCTCGGCCGGCGCCGTGATCTCGACGACGCTCACCCGCGGGCAGGCCGCCCGCGCCCGCGCGACGACGCGGCGCGAGACGTTGCAGACCACCACGTGCCCGTCGGCGACGCGCCGGCCGACCGTCTCCGGGAGCGCGTAGCCGAGGCCGTGGGCGCGCCAGCTCAGGGTGAAGCGCCCGGCCGCGCAGCCCTCGGCGAAGGCGGCCTCGTCGATCTCGTCGTTGTCCTCGTCGGCCGAGGGCGGGCGGGTGACGAGGCGGCGCGGGAAGACGTAGCGCGGGTCGTCGGCGAGCGCCGCCCGGGCGAGCCGGAGCAGCGTGTCCTTGCCGGCCCCGCTCGGGCCGACCACGAGGACGAGGCAGCCCGCCATCAGGCGACCCGCCGGCCGGCGCGCCAGACCTGGCGGACGACCGGCACGCCCTCGGCCCGCTGCACGCGCACGAGGTCGGCCCGCAGCCCGGGCGCCAGGGCGCCGCGATCGGTCAGGCCGGTGGCGCGGGCGGGGTTCGACGTGACGGTGGCGAGCGCCGCGGGCAGCGTGATCCCGGGCGCCTGCTCGGGCAGCAGGAAGGCCGCCATCAGCAGGCTCGCCGGCACGTAGTCCGACGACAGGATGTCGAGGTGCCCGGCCTCGGCCAGCGCCAGGGCCGCGACGTTGCCGGAATGCGAGCCGCCGCGGATCAGGTTCGGCGCGCCCATCATCACGGTGAGGCCCTGCCGGTGCGCGGCTTCGGCCGCCTCCAGTGTGGTAGGGAACTCGGCCAGCCGCACGCCCTCGCCGACCGCGAGGTCGACGTCGGCCAGGGTGGTGTCGTCGTGGCTCGCCAGCGGGATGCCCATCTCGCGGGCGAACTGGACGAGGGCCGGCCGGTTCTTCGCGTTGAGCGCCCGCCCGTCGCGGACCTTGCGCTCGGTGTTGGCGCGGATCTCGTCCATCGGCCGGCCGCCGCGGGTGGCGTAGGTGTAGTACTTCTCCATGTCGCGGAACTGCCGCTGGCCGGGCGTGTGGTCCATCAGCGAGATCAGCCCCACCGGGTAGCGGGCCGTGAAGGTCGCCACCGTGTCGAGCACGTCCAGGGAGGGCAATTCGCAGCGCAGGTGCGTGAAGTGCTCGGCCCGGAACAGGTCGGCGGCGCGCGCGGTGGCGATGGCGCCGGCGAGCTGCTCCAGCTCGGAGCCGAGGCCGCTGCCGTCCGGATCGCTGCCGGCACGGAGCGAATCGAACACCGTGGTGATTCCCGAGGCGGTGATCTGCGCGTCGTACGCCAGGACGGCGCCGAGAGGATGCCAGCGCACCTTCGGGCGCGGCGCGAAATGGCTCTCCAGGTGGTCGGTGTGCAGCTCGATCAGGCCGGGGATCAGGTGGTCGCCGCCGAGATCGAGGCCGCGTGCGGGCGGGCGCCCCTCGCCGATCTCGGCGATCGCCCCGTCCGACACCGCGAGCCAGCCGCGCTGCACCCGGTCCGGCAGGACCAGGGTCGCGTTCTCGAGGATGAAATCGTCCATCGTGAGGATCCTCAGGCTGCCCGGGCTTGCGGCGCGAAGCGGGTGACATCGACCACCCGGGTCGCCACAGCGTCGCGCATCTCGCTGTCGTGGAAGATGCCGAGCACGCCGGCCCCGGCCCTGAGCTTCTCGCGGACGAGCTCGGCCACCACGGCGCGGTTCTCCGCGTCCAGGGAGGCGGTCGGCTCGTCGAGGAGCAGGAGCGGCCGGTCGGCGATCAGGCCCCGGGCGATGTTCACCCGCTGCTGCTCGCCGCCCGAGAAGGTCGCGGGCGGCAGGCCCCAGAGCCGCTCCGGCAGGTTGAGCCGGGCCAGCAGGGTCTCGGCCCGCGCGCGTGCCGCCGCTTCGGACAATCCGCCCTCGCGGCCGGCGGCCTCGACGACGTCGAGGGCCGGGACCCGCGGGATCACCCGGAGGAACTGCGACACGTAGGCGATCACCCGCGCCCGCAGCGCCAGGACCGCCCGCGGATCGGCCCGGACGACGTCCACGACCGTCGCGCCGTCGCGGACCAGGATCGCGCCGCCGTCGCAGCGGTAGTTGCCGTAGGCCATCTTCAGCAGCGAGGATTTCCCCGCTCCGGACGGGCCGCCGAGCACCACGCACTCGCCGGGCTCCACGGACAGGCTGACATCGCCCACCACCGGCAGCACGACGCCGCCGCGCAGGTGCAGGGTGAAGCTCTTGGCGACGGTCTCGAAGGTCAGGAGCGCGGTCATGCGGCGAGCACCGAGGCAACGAGGAGCTGGGTGTAGGCGTGCTCGGGATCGTCGAGCACCCGGTCGGTGAGGCCGGTCTCGATCACCCGGCCGGCGCGCATGACCATGATCCGGTGCGAGAGGAGCCGCGCCACCGCGAGGTCGTGGGTGACGATGATCACCGCGAGCCCCAGCTCGGCCGAGAGCCGGCGGATCAGGTCGAGGAGCCGGGCCTGGACCGAGACGTCGAGGCCGGAGGTCGGCTCGTCCATCAGCACCAGGCGGGGGCCGGTGACGAGGTTCCGGGCGATCTGCAGGCGCTGGCGCATGCCGCCGGAGAAGCGCGTCGGCGGGTCGTCGATCCGGTCGGCGGCGATCTCGACGCGGCCGAGCCAGTCGAGGGCCTGGGCGCGGATCCGCCCGTAATGGCGGTCGCCGAGCCCCATCAGCCGCTCGCCGACATTGCCGCCGGCCGAGACCGCCATGCGCAGGCCCTGGGCCGCGTCCTGGCGGACGAAGCCCCACTCGGTGCGCATCAGCGCCCGGCGCCCGGCCTCGCTCAGGGTGGCGAGGTCGCGCAGCGCGCCGTCGCGCATCCGGTAGGCGACCGTCCCGGAATCGGGCGCCAGCTCGGTGGCGATGAGGGAGAGGAGCGTCGACTTGCCGGAACCGGATTCGCCCACGATCGCCAGCACCTCGCCGGGGACGAGGTCGAACGACACGTCGGCGCAGGCGAGCCGGGCGCCGTAGCGCTTGGTCAGGCCGCGGACCTGAAGCAGGGATTCGCTCATCGGGTCGCCTCCGCGGCGTCGGGCAGGAAGGGGGGATCGAGGCGGAAGCTGTAGCCGTAGCGCTCGAAGCCGAGGCTCTCGTAGAAGACGTGGGCCGGCTTGGCGTCGACGTTCGACGACAGGGCGAGCTTGTAGCAGCCCCGCGCCTCGGCGAGCCGGGCCGCCTCGTGCATCATCGCCCGGCCGAGACCGCCGCCGCGGTGCCGGGACGCGACCACGACACTCTCGACGAGCGCCGAGGGCGTGCCCCAGTGGGCGATGTTGTCGAGGATGACGAGGCAGAAGGTGCCGACGACAGCGCCGTCGCGTTCGGCCACGTAGAGTCCGTAATCGGGATAGGCCGCGAGCCGGTCGAGCAGCGCCCCGGCCTGTGCCAGGGTCGCCACCCGCCCGCCGTTCAGCTCGGCGTAGAGGTCGAGGATCGCGGGCAGGTCGGGCTTTCCGGCCCGGCGGACCGTGAGGTCGCTCATGCCGCGTCTCATGCCGCGTCCCCCGTGCCGACATGGCCGTCCGCGCGGCGCCCCTCGCAATGGTCGGTGTCCGAGCAGACGAACATCCGCCGGCCCGCATCGTCGAGCAGCACCTCGTCGAGATAGACGCCCTCGGCACCGCACAGCGCGCAGGGATGCTCGAACGCCTGGATCCGGAACGGGTGGTCCTCGAAGTCGAGGCTCCGCACCCGCGTGTAGGGCGGCACCGCGTAGATCCGCCGCTCGCGGCCCGCGCCGAAGAGCTGGAGCGCCGGGCAGTCGTCCATCTTGGGGTTGTCGAATTTCGGCGTCGGCGACGGGTCCATCACGTACCGGCCCGCCACCTCCACCGGGTACGCGTAGGTGGTGGCGATGTGGCCGTGGCGGCTGATGTCCTCGTAGAGCTTCACGTGCATGGCGCCGTACTCGGCCAGCGCGTGGAGCTGTCGGGTCTCGGTCTCGCGGGGCTCGAGGAAGCGCAGGGGCTCGGGGATCGGCACCTGGTAGACGAGGGTCTGCCCCTCGGTGAGCGGCGTCTCGGGGATGCGGTGGCGGGTCTGGATCACCGTCGCCTCCGCGGTGCGGGTGGTGGTGGCCACCCCGGAGGTCTTGGCGAAGAAGCGGCGGATCGAGACCGCGTTGGTGGTGTCGTCGGCCCCCTGGTCGATGACCTTCAGCACGTCCGACCGCCCGAGGATCGCGGCCGTCACCTGCACGCCGCCGGTGCCCCAGCCGTAGGGCATCGGCATCTCGCGGGAGGCGAAGGGCACCTGGTAGCCCGGCACCGCGATGGCCTTGAGGATGGCCCGGCGGATCATCCGCTTCGTGCCCTCGTCGAGATAGGCGAAGTTGTAGCCCGGTTCGCTCTCCGGGCGGTGCGCGATCGCGGCGCTCATTCGGCGGCCTCCTGCATCTCGACGGTGTCGGACCCGCGCTCGAACTCGGTACGTAGCCGGCGAACCAGTTCCAGCTCGGCCTGGAAGTCGACGTAGTGGGGCAGCTTCAGGTGCTCGACGAAGCCGGTCGCCTGGAGACTGTCGCAGTGGGCCAGCACGAATTCCTGGTCCTGGGCCGGGCTCGCCACCGGCTCGCCCAGCTCCTCCGCGCGGAGCGCCCGGTCGACCAGGGCCATCGCCATGGCCTTGCGCTCGCTCTGCCCGAAGCTCAGCCCGTAGCCGCGGGTGAATTGCGGCGGGGCCGCCCCGGAGCCCTTGAACTGGTTGACCATCTGGCACTCGGTGAGCCGGATGCGGCCGAGCGGCACCGCGAAGCCCAGCTCCTCGGGCACGAACTCGACCGCGACCTCCCCGACCCGGATCTCGCCGACGAACGGGTGGGTGCGGCCGTAGCCGCGCTGCGTCGAGTAGGCGAGGCCGAGCACGAAGCCCTCGTCGCCCCGGGCGAGCGCCTGGAGGCGGAGCGCCCGGTCGGCAGGGTAGTCCACCGGCTCGCGGGTGAGGTCGCCCGCGGGCGCGCCGTCGTCGGGGGGCGAGGGCTCGATCAGGCCGTCCCGGGCCAGCAGGTCGGTGACCCGCGGACAGGTGCCGGCATCGGCGCGCGGCGCGGCCTCGGCGGCGGGCTCGATCCCGGCTTCGGCGGCGAGCGCGAAGTCGACCAGCCGGTGGGTGTAGTCGAAGGTCGGCCCGAGCACCTGCCCGCCGGGCAGGTCCTTGAACGTCGCGGAGATCCGGCGCTCGACCGCCATGGCGCCGGTGTCGACCGGCGCGGAGGCGCCGAACCGCGGCAGCGTGGTCCGGTAGGCGCGGACCAGGAACACCGCCTCGACCACGTCGCCGCGCGCCTGCTTGAGCGCCAGCGCCGCGAGGTCCGGATCGTAGAGCGAGCCCTCGGTCATGACGCGGTCGACGAGCAGCGCCATCTGCTCCCGAATCTGCGCCACGGAGAGCTCCGGCACGGCCGGGTCGCCCCGGCGGGCCTCGGCGAGGAGCCGGTGGGCGTTGTCGATGGCGGCCTCGCCGCCCTTCACGGCCACGTACATGGATCAGGCCTCCGTGACCGTCGTGGAGCGCGGCAGACCGGCCACGCGGCCGGGCGCCGTCAGGATCAGGTCGACGCCCAGGGGGAAGCCTGCGCGGTTCTCCGCGAGCTGCGCCGCGAAGCCGTCCGGCAGGGGCGCCGGCGCGATCCCGGCGGTGCCCCGGATGCCGGGGCCGGACAGGCGCAGCCCCTCCCCCTCCGCGAGCGCGTCGAGGGCGAGCACCAGCGTCGTGGCGGTGTCGGGATAGGCCGGCGTCCCGGCGGCGAACTCCGCCAGCGGCGGGCAGCGCGCCGGGTCGCTGACCAGCGCGAAGGCCGCCGCGGCCGGGTCGCCGGTGAGCGGCGCGCCGGTGTGGAAGCGCAGGTATTCCGCGACCTCCGGCGCCGCGGCGAGGGCCGGATCGAGCCAGACCGGCGTGTCGGCGTCGGTGAGCGTCAGCGCGACGGCGGCCAGTTCCGGCGTCAGGGGCGCGGGCGGCGCGAGACCCGGCGCGAGGAGCCGGACGCGTCCGGGGCGGGCGAGGGCGTCCATCACGGCGCGGAACGTGTCCTGCGCGTCGTGGACCGGGTCGGCGAAGCCGGGGGCGAGCATGCTCAATCCTCTCCGCGGGCGAGGGTCAGGAAGTCGACCCGGGTGGCGGCCGTGCGTCGGGCGGCCCGATCCCGGGAGGCCGCGAGCCGCCGGGCGGCGGGCTCCAGGGCGGCCTCGACCCGGGCGCGCCGGACCGGATCCTGCCAGAGGGCGTCGAGGATCGCGGCGAGCCGCGCCTTCGCGCGGTCGCGGCCGAGATGGTAGGCGAAGCCCGCCGGACCGTCCGCGAGGCGGATGGCGGCCCGGGTCACGCTGACCTCGCCGAGATTGAACGGGCGACCGTCGCCGCCGATCCGGCCCGACGCCATCACGAGACCGGTCTCGGGCGGACGCAGGTCCGCGGCCGCGGGCGCTTCGAGGCCCGACACGGCCGCCTCGAGGGCCGCCTCGAGATCCGCGCGGCTCGCCTCGGCACAGAGGGCCATGACCGCTTGGCGCGCCGCGGTGTCGCCCTCGGATTCCGGATGTCTCGGGGTCGTCGTCATCGCGAATCCCTTCGTCGCTCAGTTGTCTAGGTGTATAGACAACTGGCGTGCGCCGCACAAATGAAGTTTGGATGACAGGATGGATGCGCAGGAGCAGGCGGCCGGCCTCGTCCGGGGCGAGGGGCTGACGGCGTGGCGGCAGATCGCCGACGCGCTGACGGCCGAGATCGCGGCGGGACGCTACGCGCCGGGACAGCAGCTCCCCGCCGAGGCCGCGCTGGCGACGCGATTCGCGGTGAACCGGCACACGGTGCGGCGCGCCCTCGCGGCGCTGGCCGAGGGCGGGCTCGTGCGCGCCAGCCAGGGCCGGGGCACCTTCGTGGAGGAGGCGCCGCTCGCCTACCCGATCGGGCCGCGGACGCGCTTCTCCGAGATCGTCGCCGGGGCCGGGCGCGAAGCCTGGGGCGACCTCGTCGCGGCGACCACGGTCCCGGCCGGGACCGAGCAGGCGGCGTCCCTGGCCCTCGCCCCCGGCGCGCCGATCCTGGAGCTGCTGACGGTCCACCGGGCGGACGGCGCCCCGCTCTCGACGGCGCTGACCTGGCTGCCGCTGCCGCGCTTCGCGGGTTTCGCCGAGACCTACGCGGCGCGCGGCTCGATCACCCGGGCCTTCGCGACCTGCGGCGTCCACGACTACACCCGGCTCTCGACGCGGATCCGGGCCCGCCCCGCGGATCCCGCGGAGGCGCAGCGCCTCGACATCGCGCCGGGGCGGGTCGTGCTGGTGGTGTCGAGCGTCAACATCGATCCCGCCGGCGTGCCGATCCAGGCGAACCGCACCCTGTTCGCCGCCGACCGCGTGGAGCTGGTGATCGGCGGGTGATGCGACCTCCGCGCGACCTCCGCGCGACCTCCGCGCGATGTCCGCGCGACGGCCTCGGCACTCCGTCCTCGCGAGCGGAGCGAAGCGACCCGGGGCAGCGCGACCCTGGATCATTGCGCTCCGCGCGTGATGCCGGAAAGCCGAGGCCTCCCTCAGCGCGCCGCCGGCCCGATGATCGCCCGGCGCAGGCGGGTCGAGACCCAGTCGATCGCCGCCACGGTCACGAGGATCATCAGCACCAGGAAGGCGACCTGCTGCAGCTCCAGCACGCGGATCAGCTCGGTGAGGTACTGGCCGATGCCGCCCGCGCCGACGATGCCGATGATCGTCGCCGAGCGGGTGTTCGACTCGAAGAAGTAGAGGACCTGGCTCGCCAGCACCGGCAGCACCCCAGGGATCAGCCCGAAGCGGATGCGGTGGAGCGCCGAGCCGCCCGAGGCGACGACGCCCTCGCCGGCCCGCTTGTCGCAGGTCTCGATCGCCTCCGAGAACAGCTTGCCGAGCGCGCCGAAATCCGAGCACGCGATCGCGAGCGCCCCGGCGAACGGGCCCAGGCCGACGACGTTGATCCAGATCAGCGCCCAGATCAGCACGTCGACCGAGCGCATCACGTCGAGGCCGCGGCGGACCGCGAACCGCGCAAACGGGTTGGGCACGACGTTCCGCGCCGCCAGGAACGCCACCGGGAAGGCGAGGATCGCCGCCGTCAGCGTGCCCAGGAAGGCGATGCCGAGGGTCTCGCCCAGCGCGTGCAGGAAGGTCCAGAACTGGCCCTCCGGCGATGGCGGCAGCATCAGCACCGCGAAGGTGCCGAGCCGCCCGAGCCCGTGGAGGATCCGCGCCACCGAGAAGTCGAGGCGCCAGTAGCCGAGCGCCGCAAGGCCCACCAGGACGACGAGCAGGGCGGCGAGCCGCGCCCGCCCCGGCCAGTCGGTGCGGAACTGCGCGGGGTAGCGCGCGCGCAGGCGGCCGAGGTCGGCCCGGGCCGCCGCCCGCAGGGTCTCGGGACGCGCGCTCATCGGGCGTGCTCCGCGCCGATCAGGCGGTGGCGGACCCGCTCGGTGACGAGGTCGATGCAGAAGACGGTCAGGATGATCAGCACGAGGATCGCGCTCACGTCCGCGTAGTAGAAATTGCGGATCGCCACGAGGAATTCCTGGCCGATGCCGCCGGCGCCGACGAAGCCCATCACCCCGGCGCCGCGCACGTTGATCTCGAAGCGCAGCAGCGCGTAGGAGGCGAAGTTCGACAGCACCTGCGGCAGGACCGCGAAGCGCACCGTCTGGACCCAGGTCGCGCCCGAGGCCGACAGGCCCTCGACGGGCCGCATGTCGATGTTCTCGACCACCTCGGAGAACAGCTTGCCCAGCGCGCCCGTGGTGTGGATCGCGATGGCGAGCACGCCCACCATCGGGCCGAGGCCGAAGGCGATGACGAAGATCAGCGCGAACACGACCTCGGGGACGGTGCGGCACAGTTCCAAGAGGCGCTTGGCGCCGACGCGCAGCACGCGCGACCGCACGAGGTTGGCGGCGGCCACGAAGCTGAGGGCGAAGCCCGCCAGCCCCCCGAGCAGCGTCCCGAGATAGGCCATGAGCAGGGTCTCGCCCAGCAGGCCCAGCCATTTGGGCAGGCCCCAGTACCAGGCGCGGACGTCCTCCAGCGGGTGCTCGAGGCTGATCGGCGGCAGGATCTGCTGGATGTAGGCGGTGAACTTGCCGATGTTCTCGGCGAAGACCAGCGGCCGCACCTCGGCGATCAGGCCCGCGACCACGGCGAGCGCCGCCACCAGGGCGAAGCCCGCCAGCGTGCGGCGGCGGGCCTCGCCGGTCGCCGCTGCGTAGAGGCCGGAGAGGGCGGCTGCCCGCTCCGGCGACAGGGGTGTCAGGCCGCGCAAGGCGGGCGGCTCCGGATCAGGACTTCCGGCGCTGCTCGTCGTTGAACCGCAGCATGTCGATGATCGGCTGGTAATCCTTGAGGGTCACCGGCGTGAGATCCTGGTCCTTGCCGTCGGAGAGCCGGTCGAACGCGGCCTTGTCGGCCTTCGGCAGGGCCACGAAGGCGTCGCGGATCTTGGCCTTCAGGTCGTCCGGCAGGCTCGCCAGCACGGCGAAGGGCCCCTCCGGCAGGAAGTCGGACTTGAACACGACCCGGAAGTCCGACTGCTGCATCGGCGTGCCGTCGGGCTTCTTGAGCATGCCCTTGGCGGCCATGCGGGTGACCATCGTGTCGGTCTCGGAGTTCCACAGGTTGGCGGCGGCGTCGGCCGTGCCCTGGGTGAGCGCCAGGACGGCGTTCTCGTGGCTGCCCGCGTAGAAGGTCTTGCCGAAGAACTTCTCGACGTCGTAGCCGGCCCGCTTCAGGAAGAAGCGCGGCGCCTGGTTGCCGGAGGTGGAGTTCGGATCGACCAGCGCGAGGTTCTTGCCCTTGAGATCCTCGACGGTCTTGTAGGGGCTGGAGGCCAGCACGTAGACCACCGAATAGTAGCCCGAGGCGCCGGTCTCGTGCTTCTGGTTGACGATCGGCTCGATCTTGACGCCGGTCATCACGGCCCGCGCGAACGAGGCCGGCCCGTACCACGCGATCTGGATGTTGCCGGCGCGCTGGCCCTCGATCACGGCGGCGTAGTCGCTCGCCACCCGCAGCTTGACCGGCACGCCGAGCGTCTTGGTCAGGTAGGCGGTGAGCGGCGCCCAGCGGTCGGCGGTGCCCGAGGCGTTCTCGGCCGGGATCACGCCCAGCGTCAGCTCCGGATACTGGGCCTTCCAGTCCTGGGCGGCGGCCGGCAGGCCGAGGAGGGCGAGGGCCGCGGCGGCGGCGGCGAGGGTGCGTCGGGTGATCATCGGGTCGTCCTTCGTGGCGTCGGCGAGGTTCGGCCGGCCGGAGGCCGGTCGGGCGTTTCCAAGACGGTGCACTTTGGCGGTGCGCTCTGGCGGTGTTCGTTGGGGCCCGGGGCCCGGATCAGGCGCCGAGGGCGGCCTCGCGGACCGGGCGGACCGGCACGAGACCGGGCCGGCCCGGCATCGCGGCCCGCTGCTCCGCCTCGCGCTGCGCGGAATCGTCCAGCACCTCGCCGGCCTCCAGGCCGTAGAGCCGGCGCGCCACGTCCTCGGTGAGGTCGAAGGGGCCGCCCTCGAACACGACCCGCCCGGCCGCGAGGCCGACGAGGCGGTCGCAGTAGGCGCGGGCGAGGTCGAGGGAGTGCAGGTTGCACAGCACCGTGATGCCGTAGCGCCGGTTCACGTCGGCGAGCGCGTCCATCACGAGCCGCGTGTTGCGCGGGTCGAGCGAGGCGACCGGCTCGTCGGCGAGCAGGATCTCGGGTTCCTGCACGAGGGCGCGGGCGATGGCGACGCGCTGCTGCTGGCCGCCCGACAGGCCGTCGGCCCGCTGGCCGGCGAACTCGCCCATGTCGAAGCTCTCCAGGGCGGCGAGGGCCATGGCGCGGTCCTCGGCGGACCATTGCCGGAGCAGGGCGCGGTGGGTCGGCACGTGGCTGAGGCGCCCCATCAGCACGTTGGTCATGACGTCGAGCCGGCCGACGAGGTTGAATTGCTGGAAGATCATGGCGCAGCGGGTGCGCCACTCGCGCAGCGGGCGGCCGCGCAGGGTGGTGACCTCGCGGCCGTCGTGGAGGATGCGTCCCGAACTCGGATCCGCCAGCCGGTTGATGAGGCGCAGCAGCGTGGACTTGCCGGCACCGGACCGGCCGATCACCCCGACGAAGCTGCCGGGCTCGATCCGGAGCGACACGCCGTCGACGGCGCGTCGGTCGCCGTACTGGCGCGTGAGATCCTCGATAACCAGCATGCCACCATCCGCCGGGGAACGGCCGCACGTAGACGCCGGTTTGACGACGATTGGATGACGTATTCGGAACGATTATATTTGCCGGCGCAGCATCTCGGCTTTTCGATAGCCGACTTAATCTTCGTGGCGCTCCAGGAATGCTTCGATGGGCAGCCCGCGGAAATCCGGCAGCGCCCGGCGCAGGCGCTCGTGGTCCCAGTCCCACCACGCCAAGCGGGTCAGACGGTCCGCGACGGCCTCGGGGAAGCGGCGCCGGACCGGCCGGGCGGGATTGCCGACGACGATCGTGTAGGGCTCGACGTCGCGGGTGACGATGGCGCCCGCCCCCACCACCGCGCCGGTGCCGATCGTGCGCCCGGGCAGGACGACCGCGCCGTGGCCGATCCAGACATCGTGGCCGATCGCCACCGGGCTCGCCCGGCGCCGGTCGAAGTAGGCGGGCTCGTCCGCTTCCTCCGGCCAGTAGGCGCGCGCCCGGTAGGTGAAGTGCGCCTGCGACGCCCGCTCCATCGGGTGGTTGCCGGGATTGATCCGCACGCTGGCGGCGATCGAGCAGAACTTGCCGATCGCGGTGTAGATCACCTCGCCGTCCTCACCGATGTAGGAATAGTCGTCGAGGGTCGTCTCGGTGAGGCGGGTGCGGGCGCCGACCTCGGTGTAGCGGCCGAGGCGGCTGTCGACGACCCGGGCGCTCGGATCGAGCGCGGGTTCGAGGCCGAGGGGGCGGTCAACCACGGGCCTCTCCGAAGGGCAGGCGCGCCAGGAGCCGGAACGGCCCCGACCCGTCCTGGGTCAGGAGGCTGATGGCGTCGATCCGCAGGGGCTCCGGTCCCGCGGCGGCGTAGGCCTCGGACAGGCGCCGGTGCCAGAGGTCGCGCTCCGCCTCCGGCAGGGCGTCGGTCAGGGTCATGTGGAAGCGGAAGGCCTCGAACACGTAGGGATAGCCCCAGCGCTCGAGGAGCGCGCGGCCGCGCGGGTCGAGGCGCTCCGGCCGGCGCTTGGCGCGCTCGGCCTCCGTGAGCGGCGCCCGGAACGGGTCGAGGGCGGCGACGCACTCGGCGGCGAGGAGCCCGAGTTCCGGCGGGGGTGTCTCCGGCACCAGGGCGAGGAACGGCCCGAGGGCGGCGACCCGGAGCGGCCCCACCGCCACTGGCGGGTGCGCGGCCGCGAGGGCGCGGGCGGCGGCCACGAGGTCGGCCTCCCCGGTGCCGGGGGCGAGGCGCAGCGGCGCCTTGAGGGTGGCGTGGAACCCGTAGACCCGCGCGCCCGCCGTGACCGCAGCGAGATCACCGAGCCCCTCCGGGTGCGGCACCGGCAGCCCGGCGACGTTGTCGGTGCCGAGGATCGCCCGGCCGAAGGCTTCGAGGCGCGAATCCGGGGCGGGCAGCCAGTAGAGGGCGTAGCGGCGCGACACGTAGGGTCTCCGATCGCCGGGCGGTCAGGCCGTCGGCGCGTAGGTGCGCGCGTCGGCGGCCCGCCGGGGGCGCACGTCCATGGCATTGCCCCGCCACACGATGGCGCTCCGCATCCAGGCGCCGACCCAGATCGCCGGGATCAGGGCGTCGCGCGCCAGGAAGGCCGCCAGCGTGCGGGGCGAGCGGTGCCAGCCCGCGCGGGCCGCGAGCCGGTGCTCGGCGGCATAGCACAGGGCGGCGAGGCCGGCAGCGCCCGCGAGGCCCGCGAGGCTTCCGGCCCAGAGGGCGACGAGGAGCGCCGGCAGCAGGACGCCGCTGCCGATCTCGGGGGCGAAGAACAGCGGGAAGGTCACGCGGCGCAGGCGCGCCCAGCGCAGCTGCCGCGACCAGACCTCCCGGAAGCCGCGCGGGCCGAGCGGCTGCTCGAACGGGCTCGCCACGAGGTGGACCCGCTTGCCGGCGGCACGCACGAGCTTGGTGGCGGCCGCGTCCTCGGCGATCTCGGCCGCGAGCGCCTGGAGGCCGCCCTGCGCCTCCAGGAAGGGCTTGTGCCAGAGCATGCTCTTGCCCTGCGCGAAGCCCAGCCCGAAGGCCTCGGCGGCGTATTGCCAGCGCGCCTGCAGGGTGTTCAGGAAGGCGCACTCCACCTCCGCCATGAAGCTGCCCGGGCGGGCGCCGGCCGGGGTGGAGCAGACGAGCCCGGTATCGGCGCGCCACGCCGCCTGCAGCCGCTGGAGGTAGTCCGGCGGCATGGCGACGTTGGAATCGGCGAGCACCACCCAGTCGTGGGCGGCGGCGCGCCAGCCGCGCAGGCAGTTGTTGAGCTTCGGGTTCGCGCTGACGCGCTCGTCGCCGAGGATCAGGCGGGCGGGCACGTGCGGGTGGGCCTCGATCAGGCGCTCCACCATCGGGACGATCGGGTCGGCCGGGTCGGCCACGCAGAAGATCAGCTCGTAGGACGGGTAGTCGAGACGGACGCTGCGGAGGAGCATCTCCTCGCTGTAGGCCTCGACCCCGCGCAGGGGGCGGACCAGGGAGACGGGCGCGCCGTCCGGGAACCGCGACGGGCCGTGGTCCCGGCCGAGGCGCCGGGCCGCGACGGCGATGCTGCCGATCTGGACGACGGCCAGGAGCGCGCCGAGGGACAGGGCCGGCACCGTGGCGTCAATCATGCGGATCCCTCGTGCGATCGGGCGAGCGGTCCGGTCCGCTAGCGGCCGGACCGCGTCAGGCGTGTGACAGCGCCGCCCGACGCTCTCGGACACGCTCTCGGACACGCTCGCCGACGCGCGGCGTCGCGGGCCGTCACCCAACCGTCACCGCGCGGTTTTAATCCCCGCTCACCACGAAAGATTCCGCGCGAGGGTTCATGTCCGATACCGCCGTGATGCCGTCGGGGGCGGCGGGAGGCCGGAAGGCGGGCGGCCCGCGCCTCGACCACGGGATGCATCTCGGCGGGGTGGTGGCGTTCCTGCTCGTCCTCGTGGCGGGCCTGGGCTACGCGGTGCTGAGCCTCATCGCGGACATGAACGCGGTCGGGGAAGCGCCCCTGGCCTACGGCGCCTTCGCGCTGCTCGGCCTCGCCCTGCTGATCGCCCTCGCCTTCGAGTTCGTGAACGGCTTCCACGACACCGCCAACGCGGTCGCCACGGTGATCTACACGCACTCGATGCCGCCGCTCGTCGCGGTGATCTGGTCGGGCGTGTTCAACTTCCTCGGCGTGATGCTGTCCTCGGGCGCCGTGGCCTACGCGATCGTCACGCTGCTGCCGGTCGAGCTGATCCTCAACGTCGGCTCGCACGCGGGCTACGCGATGATCTTCGCGCTGCTGCTGGCGGCCATCATCTGGAACCTCGGGACCTGGGCGTTCGGGCTGCCGAACTCGTCGTCCCACGCGCTGATCGGCTCGGTGCTCGGCGTCGGCCTCGCCAACCAGCTGATGAACGGCGGCGACGGCACCGCGGGCGTCGACTGGACCCAGGCGCTCAACGTGTTCAAGGCGCTGCTGTTCTCGCCGGTCTGCGGCTTCGTGCTCGCGGCGCTGCTGCTGCTCGCCCTGAAGGTCACGGTCCGCCGCAGGGACCTCTACGAGGCGCCCGCGGGCGAGGCGCCGCCGCCCCCGTGGATCCGCGGCCTGCTGATCCTCACCTGCACGCTGGTCTCGTTCTTCCACGGCGGCAATGACGGGCAGAAGGGCATGGGCCTGATCATGCTGATCCTGATCGGCGCCGCCCCCACCGCCTACGCGCTCAACCGCACCATGGCGGACGACACGACGCCCGCCTTCGTGCAGGCCTCGACGGCGGCGAGCGCGGTGTTCTCCGCCCGCGCCCCCGGCGCCGCGGTGCCGGACGCCGCGGCCGCGCGCCGGACCGTGACGGAGGCGCTCAAGACCAAGGCGCTGAACACGCCGCCCGTCTACGCGGCGCTGGCGGCGCTCTCGAACGACATCGCCGCCAGCGTGAAGAATTACGGCGCGATCCGCACGGTGCCGGCCGCCCAGACCCAGAACCTGCGCAGCGACATGTACCTCGCCGCCGACGCGGTGCGCGTCCTGCCGGGCGCCGGGGCGGACTTCTCGGAAGCCGACAAGGCCGACCTGAAGCGCTACGCGGGCCTGCTCAACGACGGCACGCGCTACATCCCGGGCTGGGTCAAGGTCTGCGTCGCCCTGGCGCTGGGTCTCGGCACCATGGTCGGATGGAAGCGCATCGTCGTCACGGTGGGCGAGAAGATCGGCAAGACCCACCTGACCTACGCGCAGGGCGCGTCGGCCGAGATCGTCGCCGCCGGCACGATCGGGCTGGCCGAGCTCTACGGCCTGCCGGTCTCGACCACCCACATCCTGTCGTCGGGCGTCGCCGGCACGATGGCGGCCAACGGCTCGGGCCTCCAGATGTCCACGGTGCGCAACATGGCGCTCGCCTGGATCCTGACCCTGCCGGCGGCGATCACCCTCGCGGCCGCTCTCTTCTACCTCCTGCGCCACGTGTTCTGACGCGGGTCCGGCCGGACGGGCCGGAGACCGCGCTCCGCCCCCCGACGAAGTGACCCGGTCTCCGGCCTCCCGCAGCGCGCCACGGCGCTTCAGGAACTCGCCATCGCCCGCACGAAGGCCAGGCAGGTCCGGCGCGCCGCCGGACTGTCGATCGCCACGAAGGCCGAGACGAGGTCGGCCGCCTGGGTCATGGCCGCGTCGGGCCGGTCGGCATCCGGGTAGAAGCTCGCCACCGGCACGTCGAGGATGCCGGCGATGCGGCTCAGGGCGTCGCTCGTGCGCGCCGCCCCCGGTACCGGCGCGCGGTCCCGGGCCGGATCCGCGGAAGCGTCGGGCGCCATCGCTCAGGCCGCCTTGTGGCCGAGCTGGATCGCCCGGGCGATCTCCGAGCGCCGCGCGGCGTAGCCCGGGGCCACCATCGGGTAGTCGGCCGGCAGGCCGTACTTCGCCCGGTACCGCTCGGGGGTGAGGCCGTGCGCGGTGAGGTGGCGCTTCAGAGTCTGGTAGGACCGGCCGTCGATGAAGCTGATCAGGCCGTCCTGCTGGATCGAGGCATCGACCTGCGACTGGCTCAGCCCGACCCCGCCGAACTCCGACGGCGCGCAGCGGAGCACCGCGATCGCCGTGTGCACTTGGTCGATCAGCGCCGGCAGTGCCGTGACCTCGATCGCGTTGCGCGAGACGTAGGCCGCGACGATCGCGCCGACCTTCTCCAGCATGAAGGTTGAACGGTGGTCGGTGAGGTGGTCCATCTGAGACATCGCTGTTGGAGGGCGTCCCGATCCTCGTGCCCCGTCTCCGGTGGGCCCGCTCGCGCGGGCTTTGCGGGACGAAACCGAGACGACGGGCCAGCCGAGGGATTTCTACCTCAAGTTGATTTCACTCCGTTTCTTGAGGTTGCAGATAATATACAATATGAGCGGCCGGCGGTTTGTCCGGCAGCGCGAGGTTTTTTGCTCCACCGCGCAACCGGCGGCATTCCCGCCATGGTTACTGATACGTTCACTGATTTCGGCCGCTGAGATCGGCGACTGAACCGGATGTCGGCATCGGCCGATCCTGGCGGCGCGCAACCTCGGGGGCCCCCGGCGCCGATCCGGGACCGCTCGGTCGCGGCGGTCGCGCGCCTGACCGATCCCGCCCGCGCAGCGTGCGGCCACGCCCGTCTCGCCCCGCTCCGGGGCCAGCCGCGGCCCGCCGCCCCGGCCGCGCCGGGGCGGCGGGCCGTCTCACGCCGCGCGGTCGCTCCGGCGCAGGCTCGCCGGCATGGCGAAGAGCGCGAGCCCGGCGGCGACGAGGCAGAGCACCCCGATCCCGTAAAGGGCGGGCGTCGTCGAGCCGGTGAGATCCTTCACCCAGCCGACCATCACGGGGCTGACGATGCCACCGAACTGCCCGAGCGTGTTGATCAGCGCGATCCCGCCCGCCGCGCCGACGCCGGTGACGAGCTTGGCCGGCAGGGTCCAGAAGGTCGGGATCGAGGCGACGATGCCGGCCCCCAGCAGCGCCAGGGCGAACATCAGCGGCACGATGTGCTTGTCGAACAGGCCGGCGCCGAAGAAGCCGAGCGCCGCCGCGATGGCGAGGCCCGCGACGAATTTCGGCCGCTCGCCCGAGGCGTCGGACAGGCGCCCGATCACCACCATGCTGATCGCCCCGCAGATGTAGGGGATCGCCGTCAGGAAGCCCACCGAGGCCGCCTGGCCGCCGCTCGCGGTCTTGATCAGGTCCGGCCCCCAGAAGTTCAGACCGTACGAGCCGATCTGGAGCAGGAAGTAGATCAGCGCGATCATCAGGAAGCCGGGCTGCTTGATCGCCCCGATCAGCGAGTGGTCGCCGATGTCCCGGTTGTGGTGTGCGATCCGGCTCGACAGGAGCGCCTTCTCGGGCTCGGACAGCCAGCGGGCATCGGCGATCCGGTCATCGAGGCGCGTCAGCACGAGCATTCCGAGCACGAGGCAGGGCAGGCCGCCGGCCAGGAACAGCCATTGCCAGCCGGCGAGGCCGCCGACGCCGTTGAGGCCGCCGAGGATCAGGCCCGCCACCGGCGCCCCGAAGATCCCCGAGAAGGCCGAGGCCACGAACATGAACGAGGTGATGCGGCCGCGATGCGAGGCCGGGAACCAGATGGTCAGGTAATAGAGGATGCCCGGCGCGAAGCCCGCCTCCATGGCGCCGATCAGGAAGCGCAGGGCGTAGAAGTGCCACTCGCTGCGGATGAAGATCATCAGCGCGGTGGCGATGCCCCAGGAGATCATGATCCGGGCGATCCAGCGCCGCGCCCCGACCCGGTAGAGGAACAGGTTCGAGGGCACCTCGAAGATCACGTAACCGACGACGAACATGCTCGCGCCGAGCCCGTAGGCGACGTTGCTGAAGCCGAGGTCGCTCTGGAGCTGGAACTTGGCGAAGCTGATGTTGATGCGGTCGAAGAACGCGAACATGTAGCAGATCATGATCAGCGGCATGAGCCGCCACGCGACCTTGTGGACGACGCCGGTCTCCGTCACCGCGCCGGCCTCGGCGGCGGCCGGCGACCCGGACAGGGCTGCAGTCATGGTTTCCTCCGTGGTGTGTTCTTGAGGGACGTGTCGTGGGCGGTGCCGCCTTCGGGCGGGCGGCTTCCCGCGAAGTCAGGTTCGGGCGCAGCTCACGGCACACGACGGCGACGCCGCCTTCGCCGGACGAGGCGCGGGTACCCTCTCCCGTGCGGGAGAGGGACAGGGTGAGGGATCAGGTCTGTCTGGATGAGAAGCGTCCTGCCGGCGCGTCGACGGTGTGCCGCATCCGGAGAGTTCTCATCCCTCACCCCGACCCTCTCCCGAACGGGAGAGGGAGCGCGTCGCGTCCAACGCGTGGGGCCGGCCATTGTGAGCCCGCCCCTCCCCGTCTCCGGCTCAGGCCGCCCGGGCGGGGGCCGGATGCAGGTCGCAGGGCCGTCCAGCCTTGGCGACTTGGCCGGGCACGTCGTGGCCGACGAGGCGCGGCAGGTCCCGCGACAGGCCGATCAGCGCCGGGAGGTCGAGGCCTGTCGGCAGGCCCATCTCGTGGGCCATGCTGACGAGATCCTCGGTGCAGATGTTGCCGGTGGCACCGGGCGCGAACGGGCAGCCGCCCAGGCCGCCGAGCGCCGCATCGAAGCGCCGGGCGCCCGCGTCGTAGGCCGCCAGCACGTTGGCGAGGCCGAGGCCGCGCGTGTTGTGGAAGTGGAGCGTCAGGCGCCCGGGACCGACCAGGGGCAGGACCCGCGCGACGAGGCGGCTCACCTGCCGGGGATTGGCCATGCCGGTCGTGTCGGCCAGCGTCACCCCGTCGACGCCCAGCGACAGGTAGCGCTCCACCTGCGCGACGACCCTGTCGGCCGGCTGGTCGCCCTCGAACGGGCAGCCGAAGGCGGTCGCCACCGTGGCGTTGGTGCTGAGTGGGGCGCCGCGCACCGAATCCATGATCCGCGCGAAGCCGGCGATCGAGTCGGCCGGGCTCATGCCCATGTTGGCGCGGTTGTGGGTCTCACTCACCGAGGCGACGAGGTTGATCTCGTCGACCCTGGCGGCGAGCGCCCGCTCGGCGCCCTTCGGGTTCGGCACCAGGGCGACGTAGACGGTCCCGGACCGGCGCCGGATCCCGGAGAAGACCTCGGCCGCGTCGGCGAGCGCCGGCACCGCCTTCGGCGAGACGAAGGACGAGACCTCGATCCGGCTGAAGCCGGCCGCCGCCAGGGCGTCGATCAGGCGGATCTTCTCCGCCGTCGGCACGAAGACCGGCTCGATCTGGAAGCCGTCGCGGGTCGCGACCTCCTGGACGATCAGCGCGTCGCCGCTCATGCCACGGCTCCCTTCTCGCGCAGCGCGGCGATGCGCGCCGGGTCGAGACCGAGCTCGGCGAGCACGGAATCGGTGTGGGCGCCGAGGGCCGGCCCCTGCCAGCGGACCTCGCCGGGCGTGTCGGAGAGCTTCGGGACGATGCCGGGCATCTTCACCGCGGTCCCGCCGGGCAGCTCCGCCTGCAGGATCATGTCGCGCGCCTGATAATGCGGGTCGGCCACGATGTCGGCCACCGAGTAGATGCGGCCGGCCGGCACGTCGGCGGCGTCGAGGGCGGCGAGCGCCTCCTCGACCGTCTGCGTCTTCGACCAGTCGGCGATGGTGCCGTCCAGCATGGCGGATTGCCTGGAGCGTCCCTCGTTGTTGCGCAGCGCCGGGTCGTCCGCGAGGTCGGGCCGGCCGATCGCCGTCATCAGGCGGCGGAAGATCGGGTCGCTGTTGCCGGCGATGACCACGTAGCCGCCGTCCCGCGTCGGGTAGGTGTTCGACGGGGTGATGCCCGGCAGGGCGCCGCCGGTGCGGGTGCGGACCTCGCCCAGCAGGTCGTATTCCGGGACGAGGCTCTCCATGACGTTGAACACGCTCTCGACGAGCGAGACGTCGATGACCTGGCCCGCGCCCTGCCCGGTCTTGACCCGCAGCAGGGCCATCAGCGCGCCGATGACGCCGTGGAGCGAGGCAAGGGTGTCGCCGATGCTGACGCCGACCCGGGCCGGCGGGGCCTCCGGGCTGCCGGTGGTGAAGCGGATGCCGCCCATCGACTCGCCGATGGCGCCGAAGCCGGGCCGGTCGCGGTAGGGGCCGGTCTGGCCGTAGCCCGAGATCCGGACCATCACGAGCTTCGGGTTGAGGGCGGAGAGCACGTCCCAGCCGAGGCCGAGCTTCTCCAGGCCGCCGGGACGGAAGTTCTCGACCACCACGTCGGCGCTCGCGGCGAGCTGCTTGACGATGTCGAGCCCCTCGGGCGACTTCAGATTGACGGCGATCGACTTCTTGTTGCGCGACTGCAGGTACCACCAGAGCGAGGTGCCCTCGTGCATCTTGCGCCACTTCCGGAGGGGATCGCCCTCACCCGGGGGCTCGACCTTGATGACCTCGGCGCCGAACTCGGCCATCAGCCGCGTCGCGAAGGGCGCGGCGATCAGCTGACCGAGCTCGAGAACGCGGATACCGCTGAGCGGACCGGACACGGCTTTCCTCCATCGTTTGTTGCCCCGGAGATAGGGCTCTTCCGGTAGCCAAGTCCAAACGCCATGCACCACCCTGCGTTCGCCGACGGAGAACGCGGGCTCAGCGCCCGGCCTCCCGGAGATGCTCCAGCAGGAGGGCGGCCGCGGGCGACAGGGCGCCCGGGCGGACGACGAGGCGCAGCGTGCGCACGGCCCAGGGATCGGTGAGCGGCACCGCGCCGAGCCGCATCGGGGGGCCGAGCAGGGCGTAGACGCGCTCCGGCACGGTCCCGAGGCCGAGCCCGACCTGCGCCATGCGGCAGATCGCGTCGAAGCTCGGGACGTGCATGCGCAACCGCAGGGGCCGGCCGAGGCGCCGGGCCTCGTCGCGCAGGGCGGCGTAGATCGAGCTCTCCGCGTGCAGCCCGACATGGTCGTAGTCGAGGGTGTCGGCCAGCGCGACGGCGCCGCGGCCGCTCAGGGGATGTCCGGCCGGCATCACCAGGACGAGGCGGTCGCTCCGGTACGGGTAGGCGGTGAGGCTGCGGGTGTCGGTGTTGCCCGCGCAGAGGCCGAGATCGGCGAAGCCCTCCTCGACGCCGGCGACGACGCCTCCGCTCGGCCGCTCCTCCAGGTCGACCCGGATCCCGTCCTGCGCCGCCAGGAACGCCTGCAGGTCCTCGGGCAGGAACTCCACGATGGCCGAGAGGTTGGCGAGCACCCGCACGAAGCCGCGCACGCCCCGGGCGTGCTCGGCGAGTTCCAGGGCGATCTGCTCGGCGCTCGCCAGCATCCGCCGGGTGTGGTGCAGCAGGGTCTCGCCCGCCGGGGTGAGCCGCATGCCGCGCGGCTCGCGGGTGAGCAGCGTGCAGCCCAGCGCGTGCTCCAGCTCGGCGAGGCGCTTGCTCACCGCCGAGGGCGCGATCGCCGCCCGGCGGGCCGCGCCGTTCAGGGTCCCCTCCGCGCAGATGGCCGCGAACAGCCGGAGCGTCTTCAGGTCGAGGCGGCTCAGGGTCGCGGCCGCGGGCAGGTCGGCGGACATCCGGCGGCTCGGTCCGGGCGCGCCGTCAGTCGCGGGATCCGACCGGCTGGCCGTAGGTGCCGAGACCGGCCTTGGCCCCCTCCCGGTTGACGAGGCCGAAGCGCAGCACAGCCTGCTCCAGGTAGTCGATCGCGTCGACGAGGTGGGCGCGCGCCGCGGCGACGCTCTCGTCCCCCTCCTCGACCGGCGTCTCTGCGAGCTTCACGGCGGCGATCAGGACGCGGTCGCGCTCGTCCTCGATCCGCGGATCGCGGGCGAGGTGGCCCCGGACCCGGGCGTCGAACGTCGCGATGACCGACCAGGGCAGCGCGTCCTTGCCGGACGGCGCCCGGTACGCCCGGGCGTGGCGCCGCGCGTCGGCGCTGGCGGCCCTGACATCGTCGGCGAGTGCTGCATCCATTCCCGGCCTCCGCGGCGCCGCGCCGATCGGTCCTCGGCCGGACCATCGGCTCGAGGGTCCGAACGTGCGCCGGCCCGGTCCGTTGCCGACGCCCTTAGCGGGCCGCGCCACAAACCTTCAAGACCCGTCGGGCGAGGGCCTTACCTTGGCGGTTCCGGCCCTTATCTCTCGGGCTCGTGATCAAGCGGCCGAGTCTCGGCCGGCAGATGGGGGACGATATGGGAACGACGCTGACGGCCGGCGCGGTGCGCCGGACATCGCCCGCGGCGCGCCTCCTCGGCGTGCTCTCGGTGATCCTGGTGGCCGCGGGTCTCTCCGGCTGCGGGGCGGTCAACCGGGTGCCGACGCTGCAGGAGCAGGCCAAATCCGCGTGGAGCGAGGTGCAGAACCAGTACCAGCGGCGGGCCGACCTGATCCCCAACCTCGTCGAGACCGTGAAGGGCTACGCGCAGCAGGAGAAGGACGTGCTGATCGGCGTCACCGAGGCGCGCGCCAAGGCGTCCAGCGTGAAGGTCGACGCCTCCACGGTCAGCGATCCGCAGAAGTTCAAGGAGTACCAGGACGCCCAGAACCAGCTCTCGGGCGCGCTCGGACGCCTGCTGGTGACGGTGGAGCGGTATCCCGACCTCAAGTCGAACCAGAACTTCCTCGCCCTGCAATCCCAGCTGGAGGGCACCGAGAACCGCATCGCGGTGGCGCGGCGCGACTACATCACGGCCGTGCAGGCCTACAACACCGAGGTGCGCACGATCCCGGGCCGCTGGATCGCGGCCGTGCTGTACCCCGACGCCAAGCCGATGGAGACCTTCACGGCGACGCCGAACGCCGACCGGCCGCCGAACGTGAAGTTCTAGGATGCGGCGCGTGGGGCGGCGCGTAGGACCGACCATGACCCGGACCCGGGGCGGGATCCTGCCCGACCGGGTGCGGCTCGCCCTGTCGCTCGCCGTCCTGGCGGCCTGCCTGACGGTCTTCGCGCTCGGGGCGCTGGCGGCCGAGCTGACCTTCCCGGCGCTGACCGGCCGCGTCGTCGACGCGGCCGGCATCCTGACGCCGGAGCAGCGCGGCACCCTCGAGGCCAAGCTGAAGGCGCACGAGGACAAGACCTCGGACCAAGTGGTCGTCGCCACGGTGCCGAACCTGCAGGGCACGACCGTCGAGGACTACGCCAACCGCCTGTTCCGGGACTGGAAACTCGGGCAGGCCAAGACCAACAACGGCGTCCTGCTGCTGGTGGCCCCGAGCGAGCGGAAGGTCCGGATCGAGGTCGGCTACGGCCTGGAGGGGGCGCTGACCGACGCCCTGTCCAAGGTGATCATCGCCGGCGCCATCACGCCGCGCTTCAAGACCGGCGACTATTTCGGCGGCCTCGACGCCGGCGTCGACGGCATCCTGTCGATCCTGGCCGGCGACGCGCAGGACTGGCAGCGCAAGCCGCAGGTGCGGTCCGACGAGGTCGATCCCGCCCAGGTGGCGGTCTTCGTCGTCCTGCTCCTGATCGTGGTGTTCGTCGCGTGGCGCATGAGCCGGGGCGGCCGGTCGGGACCCGGCGGCCTCGTCATCCTGCCGGGCCCCGGCTCGGGCGGGTGGGGCGGCGGCTTCTCGGACGGCGGGTCGGGCGGCTCCTCGGGCGGTTTCGACGGTGGATTTTCCGGCGGCGGCGGCTCGTCGGGCGGCGGAGGGGCCTCCGGTGACTGGTAGACGCGCGGCTGTCCTGACTCCGGAAGCGCGGGAGCGGCTCGCCCAGGCGGTCGGGCGCGCGGAGGCCGGGACCTCCGGCGAGATCGTCGTGATGGTGAGCCGACGCGCCGGCGCCTACCGCTCGATCGTGCTGCTCACCGCCCTCGTCGCGGCGCTGGTCCTGCCCTGGCCGCTGATCGCCCTGACGGCCTGGAGCGCCGCGTCGATCCTGCTGGCGCAGGCAGCCCTCGTGACGGCGATCCTCGCGGCGAGCCAGAACGAGCGGCTGCGCATGGCCCTGGTGCCGCGCCGTCTGCGCCGCGCCCGCGCCCGGGAGGCGGCCCGGCGGGCCTTCTGGTCGCGCGGCCTGAGCCTGACGCGCCGGCGCACCGGCATCCTGCTCTACCTGTCGCTCGCCGAGCGGCACGCCGAGATCGTCACCGATCTCGGCGTCCTGCGGGAGATCCCGCCCTCCGCCTGGGACGGGATCCTCGCCGAGCTCATACCGGCGCTCGGGCGCGGCGCGATCGAGGACGGCCTGACGGCGGCGGTCGCGCGCGTCGGGGCCTGCCTGGCGGAGCATCTCCCCGCGGGCCCGGGCGATCCCGACGAGCTGCCGAACCGGGTCGTCGTGGTCGACTGACGGCGCCGCCGGCCGTCGCGGTCGGGCGTCCGTGACGCGTCATCCGAACGGTGGAGGCGCCGAAATCCGGCAGGCCGCACGATCGCTGTGGCCTGTGACACTCCGATATTGCGTCGGACTTCAACCGGATGCCATGGTGCGGCGCCGCACCAAGCACCTTGGGGTTGTGTAACTGCGCTGGACCGGCCGCGATTTCCCCTGTGAGTCCGGCGCGCCGGGGGCCACGGGGCACCCGCGCGTGAAGGCGCCGGCACCCGAGCAGGAGCGACGCCGGCCCGACCGGGGGCGCTCGAGGAGGCCGTGATGAAGATCCTGATCGCCGCGACGCCGCTCACCGGCCACGTGAACCCGCTCCTCGCCATCGGTCGGACGGTGGCGGCCCGGGGGGACGACGTCCTCGTGCTCACCGACCCGGCCTTCCGGCCGAAGGTCGAGGCGGCGGGCCTGCGCTTCACGCCCTACGCGGACAACCACGCGGCCGAGTACCGCGAGACCGAGCTGCCGGCCGGCCCGGAGCGCTACCGCCGCGAGTTCGAGCGGCGGTTCGTGGATCCGATGCCGGTCCAGGCCGCCGCCCTGCGGGCGCTGATCGCGGCCGAGGCGCCCGACGTGATCCTGGCCGGCAGCATGTTCCTGGGCGCGCTGCCGCTGCTGCTCGACAGCGCGCCGCGGCCGCCGATCGTGACCGTCAACGTCAGCATCCTGTTCCTCGACCGGCCCGACCACGCGCCCGTGGGCCTCGGCCTGCCGCCGGCCCGCGACCGGGACGATCTCGTCCGCTACGCGACCCTGAAGGCCGGCATGGACGCGGCCTTCGTCAACCCGGTGCGGGCCTACACGGACGCGAAGCTCGCCGCGCTCGGCCTGCCGCCCCTGCCGGCGTCCCTGCCCCACTCGATCGTGGTCCTGCCGGACCTGTTCCTGCAGCCGACCGTGCCGGGCTTCGAGTACGAGTACGGCACCCTGCCGCCCGGCCTGCGCTTCATCGGCCTGCTCGATCCGCCGACGCCGCCCGCGCCGCTCCCGGACTGGTGGCCCGATCTGGAGGCGGCGAACGCGGCGGGCCGGCCCGTCGTGCTGGTCACCCAGGGCACACTGGCCAACGCGGATTTCGGCGAGCTGGTCGAGCCGACACTGACCGCCCTGGCCGACCGGGACGATCTGCTGGTCCTGGCCACCACCGGCGGCCGCCCGGTGGACGCGCTGAAGGTTCCGGTCCCGGCCAACGCCCGGGTGTCGTGCTTCCTGCCGTTCCGCGAATTGCTGCCGCGGGTGAGCGTGCTGGTGACCAACGGCGGCTACGGCAGCGTCTCGCAGGCGCTCGCCGCCGGCGTGCCGATCGTGTCGGCCGGCCTGACCGAGGACAAGGCGGAGGTGAACGCGCGCATCGGCTGGTCCGGCGTCGGGATCAACCTCGGGACCAACGCGCCGGCCCCGGAGGCGGTCGGCGCCGCGGTGGCGCGGGTGCTCGGCGAGCCCGACTTCCGGGCGCGCGCCGGGGCGCTGCGGGACGCCTTCGCGGCCCGGGACGCCATGGCGTCGATCCTGACGGCTCTGGACGATCTCGCGCGCGCCGGGACCGATGCCGGGACCGCGCGCCGGCTGGCGAGGTCGGCGTGATGCCGGCCTCCGACACCGCGGCGCTCCGGGTCGTCGTGGATCTCAACCGCTGCCAGGGCTACGCCCAGTGCTGCTACGCCGCGCCGGACGCCTTCGCGATCCGCGGCCACGAGATCCTGTTCTACGATCCCGCGCCGCCGGCCGATCGCCGCGGCGCCATCGAGCGGGCCGTGCAGGCCTGCCCGGTCCGCGCCATCAGCCTCCAGGCCGGCCCGGACGACGGAGACGCGCCGTGACCCCCGAACCCGCCGGCATCGTCGTGGTCGGCGCCTCCCTCGCCGGCCTGCGCGGCGCCGAGACGCTGCGGCGGGGCGGGTACGACGGCCCGCTCACGCTGGTCGGCGCCGAGCCGTACCGGCCCTACGACCGGCCGCCCCTGTCGAAGCACGTGCTCGCCGGGGAACTCGCCGCCGACGCGACCCGGCTGCCGGAACTGGCGGATCTGCGCGCCCGCTGGCGTCTCGGGAGCCCGGCCGTCGCCCTCGACCGGGCAGCCCGCACGCTCCGGCTCGCCGACGGGTCGGCGCTGGCCTACGAGGCCCTGCTCATCGCCACCGGCGCCGAGGCCCGGCCCTGGCCGGCCGAGACCGGCGGCGGGCTCGCCGGCATCTTCACCCTGCGCGGGCGCGACGACGCGGCCGCCCTGCGGGACGCCCTGCTGGCGCGCCCGCGGCAGGTGCTCATCGTCGGCGGCGGCCTGATCGGTTGCGAGGCGGCCTCCTGCCTGCGCGACCTCGGCCTGCCCGTGACCCTGATCGACCCGAACGCCGCGCCCCTGGCCCGGGGTCTCGGGACCTTCGTCGGCGGCGTGATCGCCGAGCGTTTGCGCGAATCCGGCGCCACGTTCCACCCCGGCACGATGGTGCGGGCGTTCGAGGGCGACGCGGCGGGGCACGTCGCCCGGGCCCGGCTGGCGGACGGCAGCACCGTCGAGACCAACCTCGTCATCGCCGCCCTTGGGGCGACCCGGGCGACGGGCTGGCTGCGGGGCGCGGGCCTGCGCGCCGATGCCGGCGGCGTGACCTGCGACGCCGCCTGCCGGGTCCTCGACGCCGACGGGGTGCCCTGCCCGGACATCTACGCCGCGGGCGACGTCGCTCGGTGGCCGATCCCGCTCTACGGCAATCGGCTGATCGCCGTGGAGCACTGGGGCAACGCCGTCGAGCAGGCCGCCCACGCCGCGCGCAACATGCTGGCCGGCCCCGGCGAGCAGCGCCCCTACGGCCACCTGCCGGCCTTCTGGTCGAGCCAGTTCGGGATCAACATAAAGCTGGTCGGCCTCCCCGACGGCGCCGATTCCGTCGCGGTGGTGCAGGGGTCGCGGGCGTCCCGCCGCTTCCTCGCCGTCTACGGACGCGCCGGGCGCAGCATCGCGGCCGTCTCGTTCGATCAGGCGCGCTGGCTGCCGGCCTACGCGGAGGCGATCACGGCCGGCGACCCGTTCCCGCCGATCACCGACGCCACCGACCGGCCGCGCGTCGAGATGGCGGCCCCGGGCTTCCCGACGCCGCGCCGCGCCGCCCCGGCGCCGCCTTCCACCGAGGCCGTCCATGTCTGACGACGCGCTGTTCGCCGCCGTGATGGATCCGGCCAACCGGGCCGACCCGTACCCGCTCTATCGACGGTTGCGGCAGCAGCCGGTCTCCCGCCAGCGCGACGGCAGCTACGTCGTCTCCACGCACGCGGCGATCCGCAGCCTGCTGTTCGACCCGCGGCTCAGCTCCGAGGATCTGCCACCGCCTCGGCGGCCCCGCACTGGCAATCCGCTCAAGGACCTGATCCTCAACCCGATCAAGAACCGCATCAGCGCCACGCACCGCCCGTTCATCTTCCGCGATCCCCCGGACCACGACCGGCTGCGCAGCCTGGTGATGCGGGAATTCTCGATCGCGCGGGTTCAGGCGCTGCGGCCGCGGATCGCCCGGGAGGTGGACGGCCTGATCGACGCCTGCCGGGACCGGCGGGAGGTCTGTCTCGTGAGCGACCTCTCCTACCCGCTGCCGGTGACGGTGATCTGCGAGCTGCTCGGCGTGCCACGCGAGGACGAGCCGCGGTTCCAGGCCTGGGCGACGCAGCTCGCCACGGCCGTCGAGCCGGACGCGCGCCACGACGACGCGACCCGGCGCCAGATCGTCGGCGCCTTCGACGAGATCGCCGCCTACATGCGCGACCTCATCCGCGAGAAACGGCGGCGCCCGGCCGACGACATGCTGAGCGGCCTCGCCGCCCCCGGTCCGGACGGCCGGAAGCAGATGAGCGACTTCGACCTCCTGTCGACGGCGGTCCTGCTGCTGGTCGCCGGTCACGAGACCACCGTGAACCTCATCACCAACGCCATGCTGACCCTGCTCCGGCACCCCGAGGAGCTGGAGCGGCTCCGGGCCGATCCGGAGCGCGCGCCGCGGCTGATCGAGGAGGTCCTGCGCTACGAGCCGCCGGTGCACTTCCGGACCCGCAAGGCCCTCGGCGCGATCGCGGTGGCCGGCGAGATGATCCCCAAGGGGGCACCCGTCATCCTGATGTTCGCCGCCGCGAACCGGGATCCCGACCGGTTCGCGGAGCCAGACCGCTTCGATCCCGACCGGGGCGACATCGAGCATTTCGGCTTCGGCGGGGGCCTGCACTACTGCGTCGGCGCGCCCCTGGCGCGGCTCGAGGCCGAGATCGCCCTGGTGGCGCTGAGCCGCCGCCTCGTCGCCCCGCGGCTCGCGGTCGATCCGCCGCCCTACCGGCCGGGCGCGTCGCTCCGGGGGCCCGAGCAGCTCGGCATCGGCATCGACGGGATCGCCTGATCCGGACCGGGCCGGCGCGAGTCGTAAAGCGACGGTGAACGGGGCTGTTTCACGTGAAACATTCGTAAACCCCTTCGCCGCGGTCGCCCGGACGGCGACGCCGGAACTTGGCCGTGCCGAGGCGGGCTTTACGGGAGAGCGGCCGAGACGGCCGCAATCCCGAGAGCTTCCGGAGAGACGACGCCATGAAGGCATTGTGCTGGCACGGCCGCAACGACATCCGCTGCGACACGGTCCCGGATCCGGTCATCGAGGATTCCCGCGACGTCATCATCAAGGTGACGAGCTGCGCGATCTGCGGCTCGGACCTGCACCTGATGGACGGCCTGATGCCGACCATGAAGAGCGGCGACGTCCTCGGCCACGAATTCATGGGCGAAGTCGTCGAGGTCGGACAGGGCTTCACCAAGTTCAAGAAGGGCGACCGGATCGTGGTGCCCTTCAACATCAATTGCGGTGCATGCCGGCAGTGTAAGCTCGGCAACTTCTCGGTCTGCGAGCGGTCGAACCGCAACGCCGAGATGGCGGCCGCGCAGTTCGGCTACACGACGGCCGGCCTGTTCGGCTACTCGCACCTCACCGGCGGCTACGCGGGTGGCCAGGCCGAGTACGTGCGCGTGCCCATGGCGGACGTCGCCCCCATGAAGGTGCCGGACGGCATGGACGACGAATCCGTCCTGTTCCTCACCGACATCCTGCCCACCGGCTGGCAGGGCGCCGAGCACTGCGAGATCCGGGGCGGCGAGACGATCGCGGTCTGGGGCACCGGCCCGGTCGGCATCTTCGCGATCCAGTCCGCGAAGATCATGGGGGCCGAGCGGATCATCGCCATCGAGACCGTGCCCGAGCGGATCGCCCTGGCCAAGAAGGCCGGTGCCACCGACGTCATCGACTTCATGAACGAGGACGTGTTCGAGCGGATCAAGGAGATCACCAAGGGCCAGGGCGCCGACGGCGTGATCGACTGCGTCGGCATGGAGGCGAGCGCCGGCCACGGCGGCCTCACCGGCATGCTGTCGACGGTGCAGGAGAAGCTCACCGCCACCGAGCGCCCCTACGCGCTGGCCGAGGCCATCAACGCGGTCCGCCCCTGCGGGATCGTCTCGGTGCCGGGCGTCTACGGCGGCCCGATTCCGGTCAACATGGGGGCGATCGTCCAGAAGGGCCTGACCCTCAAGAGCGGCCAGACGCACGTGAAGCGCTACCTCGAGCCGCTGACCAAGCTGATCCAAGAGGGCAAGATCGACATGACCTCCTTGATCACCCACCGCTCGCAGGATCTCGCGGAGGGCCCGGACCTCTACAAGACCTTCCGCGACAAGAAGGACGGCTGCGTGAAGGTGGTGTTCCACCTGAACTGAGGCGGCGGCGTCCCGGTCGGCGATCGGCCGGGACGCCCCTCTCCGCCGGGCTGGGCGCGGCGTCCCGAAAGCGTGTAGAGCCGGCAACGCGCTCACCGACCACGCGGGGTGTCCATGTGCAATCTCTACAGCCTGCGAACCGGCCCGGCGGACTTGCGCCGGGCCTTCGAGATCGCGGAGGATCGCACCGGAAACCTCCCGCTGTTGCCGGCTATCTTTCCCGACCAGCTGGCGCCTGTGGTCCTGAACGGCGCGACCGGCCGCGACCTCGCGATGATGCGCTGGGGCATGCCCGGCCCGAAGGCGTTCGGCGAGCACCCGATCACCAACGTGCGCAACGCCGCGAGCCCGCACTGGCGGCCCTGGCTCGGCGTCGCCCACCGCTGCCTCGTGCCGGTCACCGCCTTCAGCGAGTACGCCGACACCAAGCCGCGCAAGACGCCGGTCTGGTTCGCCCTGGACGAGGACCGGCCGCTCTTCGCCTTCGCGGGGATCTGGCGGCCCTGGACCGGCGTGCGCGGCACGAAGCGCGAGAACCCCGACCGGGTCGCCGCGGAGCACCGGCTCTTCGCCTTCCTGACCACCGAGGCGAACGGCGTCGTCGGGCCGGTCCATCCCAAGGCCATGCCGGTCCTGCTCACGAAGCCGGAGGAATGGGCGACGTGGCTGGAGGCGCCGACCGCGGAGGCGCTCCGGCTCCAGCGGCCGCTTCCCGACGCGGCGATGCGCGAGGTCGCCCGCGGCGCGCGCTCGGACGGGCCGGAGGCCGAAGCCGAGGCGTGAGGGGCGCTAGCCGCCGGCCGGCTCGCCGGAGGGCCCGTCGGGCGCGGCCGACCAGCCGCGGGCCCGCCAGCGCGACACCACGGCGGCGTTGAGCCGGGCGATGCGCGCCCGGTGCGCCTCCCAGAACGACATCGGCTTCGCCGGGACGGCGGCGACGCGGGTCCGGTGGACGGGGCCCGCCGGCCGCGCGGCGAGACGGTCCGGCGCGGCCGCGCGGGCGCTCGCCCGGACGACGCGCGCCTCCGGGTTGCCGAGGATCGCCTGGGCGCGGGCGCAGTAGAGCTGCGACAGCGGCGACATCGCCTCCGAACCGTGGCCGGCCCGGTACTTCATCAGGGCGCGGCAGAGGTCGCCGTCGGCCCGGCGCCACGCCTCGGCGAGGTAGCGGACGCCGTAGCGGACGTTGATCTCCGGCGACGCCAGTTCGGCGACGGTGCCGCGGAAGCCGAGCATCGCCGCGGTGGTCGGGCGGACCTGCATCAGACCGACCTCGCCCACGCTGCCGACGACGGTGGGATCGTAGCCGCTCTCGATCCGCGCGACGGCGTCGGCCACCGCGAGGGGCAGGCCGGTGCCGGCGGCCTCGCGGGCGATGAGCGGCAGGTAGCGGGCGCGGGCGTCGGCGGCGACCGGTGCGGGCGCGGGTGCGGGCACGGCCGCAGGCGCGGGCGGGACCGGCGGCAGGGCTGCCATGCCGACGGCGTGCACCGCCAGGAAGGTGGCGGGCCGGGCCTGCGCGGGGGCGGCGCAGGTCAGCAGCAGGAGAAGCAACGGAGCGCGCATCGGCCGCCACGGAGAGGAACCGGGACCTGTCTATCCCGGCCGCCTCAACGAAGCCTTTCGCCGGCGCGCGCCCTACTGGATAGGGCCGCGGTCCCGCGCCTGCAGCAGCCGCAGGGCCTCGCCCAGGACCGCGTGGAGGTCGGCCGCGCCCTGCTGGCTCAGCGGCAGCCCGACCCGCTGCCCGTGGATCGTGTCGAGGACCAGCATGGCGAGGTCCTCGCCGATCAGCAGGTTGGATCCGGGCAGGCAGAGTGGCAGCACGAAATCGCCCTCGACCTCGCCGAGGGCGTCGACCGCGTCCGCGGGCCGGAAGGGCGGTTTCCGATCGGTCATCGCTCCTCTCCTCGCATTCCTCCCGGCGCCGGTCCCCGGCGCCGCGGCTCAGTCGCGGTCCGGCATCCGCACCGACCGCACCGTGAGCGTGTCGATCTCCAGCGAACCGACCTCCAGGGTGCCGATCCGGGCGCGGCCCACCGAGAGGCGGCCGATCGCGAAGGCGCCGACCGCCACGACGCCGAGGGCCGCGGCCCCGAGGGCCAGCGCGCCCAGGGCCGACGCCCCGATCGCCCCCGCGCCGACGGCGCCCGATCCCAGGATCGCCGTGTCGTGGGACGGGATCACCCCCGTCCCGTCGGGGCGGCTCTGCGCCTCCGGAACCCTCGAACGCGACATGCGGATTCCTCTCCGAGCGGGCGACTGCGGAGCCAGCTATACCCGACGTTAACCGCGTTTTCACGCCGCTCGGAGACGATGGCACTCGATCCCGGCCGGCCCGGACCGCGCGTCCGCCGCCAGAGAGGACGTCGCCCGTGCAGCACCTGTTCCAGGCCGTCGCGATCTTCGCGTTCGGCTGCCTGCTGATCCATGCCGGTCGCGCCTATGCCCGGGCGACCACGCTCCTGCTCTCCGCGACCGTGCTGATGCTGAGCGTCACCCTCGGCACCGTGCTCTGCCAGCGGATCGGCCTTCCGGGGCGCTCCGTCGCGGCCGGCCCGTCCTACACGGTGGCGCTCGGCCGGCCCGCTCCGTAGAGCCGCGTCCGGTATGACGGGATGCGCCCGAGGCTCGGGACGGTGTCGCGCGGTGGGGCCGCGCCGGTCGAGCGGGATCAGGGCCAGACGCGGATCGCCACCGGGCGGCGCAGCAGGTCGCGGTCGGAGGTGATCGTGCAGCCCTCCGTGCGCAGGCTCGCGTAGGTCAGCAGCGCCCGGTCGCCGACGTCGTCGAAGTTGCGGCCGCGCGCGTCCGGGTCGAGCAGCGAAGGGTAGGCGAGGAGCGGCGCCGTCGCCGCGCACGGGTCGTCGTAGAGGGTCGCGCCCTCGAGCAGCAGGCGCGGGCTGTCCCAGGCGATCAGGTCGCGGGAGGTGGTCCAGTAGAAGCCCGACCGGGGAAAGCCCTCCCCCGCCTTGGCCATGAACACGGCGATCCAGGCGCCCGTGCCGCGGTGCCGGACGACGGCGCCGACCGGGCCCGGGAACGGCCCGACCGGCCGGCAGGTCGCCGTGTTCGGGCGGGCGGCGCGGTAGGGGTCCGGGAAGGCGGCGGTGAAGCCGGTGCCGGTCCAGGCCCGCCAGCGGGCCGGGTCGGCCGGGTCGTCGCTGCGGAACAGGCAGACCCCGGCCTCCTGATCGCTGCCGGGCCGGGTCCAGCCGGTGGTCGAGGCGAGGAAGTACCGCCACGTCCCGTCCGCGACGATGTTCGACGGGTTGAAGAAGCCGCGGTGGCGGCCCTGGTCGACCTCCTGCCGGAACGGCGCCCCGGCGACCACGACAGGCGGGCTCTGGCGCTTGAAGCTGCGGCCGCCATCCGTCGAGGCTGCGGCCGTGATCGTGTTGTACCAGCAGGCCATGTAGCTGGCCGCCGGGCAGCGGCCGGGATGCTCGTTGGCCTGGTACTCGTGGTGGAGGAGCGCGGCCACGCGGCTCCCGTCCTCGGTCCAGGTGGCGGTGATCCAGGAGCGGTCGTCGTAGGTGGCCGGATCGGGCTTCTCGCCCGAATCGAGCACCACCGCGCAGTCGATCTTGAGATGCTCGAGGTCGGGACCGCGCAGCGCCCGGTTGCGGTAATGCATCCCGTAGAGCGCCACCGCGCCCGACGCGTCCCGGAAGGCGCGCGCCGGCGCGTCGGGCACGTCGGCGCCGTCGCAGGCGTCGCGCCCCGCCTTGAAGACGAGCGCGGGCGGCCCGACCAGCGTCAGCGCCGAGAGCGGCGGCTCGGGCGCGGCCGCGGCAACGCGCGGGAGGAGCGCCAGGGATAGCGCCAGGGGGAGCGCCAGGGAAAGCGTCGGCAGGATCCGGCGCGCCGCCGTCCCGGAGCCGGTTGGGCGCGCGGCGCGCGTCCGTCCGGCGATCCCGTTCGCCCAACCCATGATCGCCACCCGGCTGCGTCCCGGCCGCGCCTGGACAAACAGGCGGAGATTCGCTTGAGAACCATTACAGAGTGCTTGCCGCCGACCGGACGCGCGCGGCCCGACCGAAAGTCATCCATGGTTCTCCTGATCCTCGGGCTGGTGCTGTTCCTCGGCACGCACGCCTTCTCGATGGCCCGCACCCGCCGCGCCGCGATCGTCGGCCGGATCGGCGAGGGCCGCTACAAGCTCGGCTACACCGCCCTGTCGCTGCTCGGGCTCGTGCTGATCGGGATCGGCTTCCACGATTACCGGCTCGCCGGCTATATCCCGGTCTGGGACCCGCCCGTCTGGACGCGCCACCTCGCCCTGACGCTGGTCTGGGCCGCCTTCGTGTGCCTCGCGGCCGCCTACCTGCCGGGCCATATCCGCGCCAAGGCCAAGCACCCGATGCTGCTCGCCGTGAAGATCTGGGCGACGGCGCACCTCCTCGCCAACGGCGATCTCGGCTCGATGCTGCTGTTCGGCGGCTTCCTTGCCTGGGCGGTGACCGCCCGGATCAGCGCCAAGCGCCGGGGCCTCGCCCCGGGGGCGGTCGCGGCCCAGCACGGCGGTCCGGCGGCGGCCCCGCTGGGCTGGCGCAACGACGTCCTGGCCCTGGTGATCGGCACGGCCGCATGGTTCGTCTTCGCCCGCTACCTGCACTACCCGGTGATCGGCGTGCCGGTCTGGCCGGGTACCCCGGCCTGAGCCGGCCCCCGAGACGACACCCGAGGCGGCCCCGAGACATGGCCTGTCGCCAACCCGGCGCCCGTGTGTTAGGCGCGGGGCCCGAACGCGACGAGGTGGCCCGCTGAGATCATGCGGGCCGGGATAGAATGGCCGAGAACAACGAGTTCCTCCGCGAAGTCGACGAGGATTACCGCCGCGACCGGATCCTCCAGATCTGGAAGCGCTACAGCGGCGTGATCATCGCGCTCGCCGTGCTGCTGGTGGCGGGCGTCGCGGGCTGGCGCTACTGGCAGGCCCAGCAGCGCGCGGCGGCCGAGGTGGCCTCGGTGCAGTTCGACGACGCCAACCGCCTCGCCAAGGACGGCAAGGTCGCGGAGGCCGACAAGGCCTTCGACGCCCTCGAGGCGCAGGGCCCGGCGGGCTACCGCCTGCTCGCCCGGTTCCGGGCGGCGGCCGAGACCGGCAAGCGCGACCCGGCGGCCGGGGCCGCGGAGTTCGACAAGCTCGCCGACGATACCGGCCTCGGCGACGGCCTGCGCGACCTCGCGCGCCTGCGCGCCGCGCTGCTGCGCCTCGACGGAGCGAACCCGGATCCGGCGCTCGCCAACCTCCAGGGCCTCGCCGCCGGGACGCCGTTCCGCCACACGGCCCGCGAGATGCTGGGCCTCGCCGCCCTGAAGAAGGGCGATTACGAGGACGCCAGCCGCTGGTTCGACCAGATCGTGGCCGATCCCGACACGCCGCGGAACCTGCGCGAGCGGATCGAGGTCTACGCGGCGATCGTCGCGGGCGGCCCCGTGACGGTGACCGCGGCCAAGCCCGAGCCCGCCGCGCCGCCGCCGCCGATCACGCGCTGATTTCATCGTCCGGACTGTCTCGAGAACCACCATGGATATGCCGACCGTCGCGATCGTCGGGAGGCCGAACGTCGGCAAGTCGACCCTGTTCAACCGCCTCGTGGGCAAGAAGCTCGCGCTGGTCGACGACCGCCCGGGCGTGACCCGCGACCGGCGCGAGGGCGACGTCGCGTTCGGCGGCCTCCAGTTCCGGGTGATCGACACCGCCGGCCTGGAAGAGGCCGACGAGAAGACCCTCACGGGCCGGATGCGGATGCAGACCGAGGCGGCGATCCTCGCCGCCGACGTGGTCCTGTTCGTGATCGACGCCCGCGCCGGCGTGCTTCCGGCCGACCAGCCCTTCGCCGAGCTGGTGCGCCGCGCCGGCTGCCCGGTGATCCTGATCGCCAACAAGGCCGAGGGCGGCGCCGGCCTCGCCGGCGCCTACGAGGCCTTCACCCTCGGGCTCGGCGACCCGATCCCGTTCTCCGCCGAGCACGGCGAGGGCCTGGGCGAGCTGCACGAGGCGCTCAAGGGCGCCCTGCCCCAGCGCGACGAGGACGAGGAGGCCGACGACGACGCCCCCGGCGGCCGCGCCCTGAAGGTCGCGATCGTGGGCCGCCCGAATGCCGGCAAGTCGACCCTGATCAACAACATGCTCGGTGAGGACCGGCTGCTCGTCGGCCCCGAGGCCGGCATCACCCGCGACTCGATCTCCCTGGACTGGGAGTGGCGCGGGCGGCGGATCAAGCTGCACGACACCGCCGGGATGCGCCGCCGCGCCCGGATCGACGACAAGCTGGAGAAGCTCGCGGTCTCGGACGGCCTGCGCGCGGTGCGCTTCGCCGAGGTGGTGGTGGTGCTCCTCGACGCGACGATCCCGTTCGAGAAGCAGGACCTCACCATCGTCGACCTCGTCGAGAGCGAGGGCCGCGCCCTGGTGATCGGCCTCAACAAGTGGGATCTGGTCGCCGACCAGCCGGGCCTGCTCAAGCAGCTCCGCGAGGATTGCACCCGGCTGCTGCCGCAGGTGCGCGGCGTCGGTGTCGTGCCGCTCTCGGGTCTCGCCGGCGACGGCGTCGACAAGCTGATGCAGGCGGTGGTGCAGGCCGCCGAGGTCTGGGACCGGCGCGTCTCGACCTCGCGCATCAATGACTGGCTGAACGAGGCCACCTCCCGCAACCCGCCGCCGGCGGTGTCGGGCCGGCGGATCAAGATCCGCTACGCTACCCAGGTGAAGAGCCGGCCACCGCACTTCGCGCTGTTCGGCAACCAGCTCAACGCCCTGCCGAAATCCTACACGCGCTACCTCGTGAACGGCCTGCGCGAGGCGTTCGACCTGCCGGGCACGCCGATCCGCCTGTCCCTGCGCACCTCGCAGAACCCGTTCGACAAGGGCTGATCCGAGCTCCTGTCGTCCTTGCGAGCGGAGCGAAGCAACCCAGTGTCGCGCCGCGCTGGTCGAGGTCGCGGCACCCCGGGTCACGTCGCTCCGCTCGTGATGACGGCGCGGATGCGGCAGTGCTCAGCGCGCCGCGTCGGCGATCCAGTCCACCGCGGCCGCCAGCGCGGCGCGCTCGTCCTGATCCGCGGCGAGCGCGGCCTCGTAGGCCGCGATCTGCCCGTCCGCGCTGGTCCCCTCGGCCACGATCGCCCGCGCGCGGGCCACGTCCGCCGCGCAGCCGAGAGCGTCCGCGTCCTCGGCCACCAGCGTGAGCACCGCCTCCAGCGCCTCGGCGAACGGCACGGCCTCGCCGCGCGCCTCGTCGATCAGGGACGCGGCGACGCCGCTGTGCTGGGCGCGCCAGAGATTCTCCGAGGCCAGCGCCCGCGAGACGCCGTCGAGCCCGGCATGGAGGTCCGGCCGGCGCGCGCACAGGCGCACGAGGCAGCGGAACAGCGCGGCGACGCAGAGCGAATCGTCGAGGCGCGTGCAGGCGTCGACGATGCGCAGCTCCAGGGTCGGGAACTTGATGGAGGGCCGCAGCGACCACCACAGGAAGCTCGCGTCCGCGATGGCGCCCGACCGGGTCATGATGGCGACGAACCGCGCGTGGGCGTCCGAGTCAGTGAACAGTTCCGGCAGGCCGGTGCGCGGCAATTCCCCGAAGACGCTGAGCCGGTAGGCCCGCAGGCCCGTCGCCTCGCCCTGCCAGAACGGCGAGGAGGCCGACAGCGCGAGCAGCAGCGGCTGGAACGGCAGCAGCCGGTTCATCAGGTCGACCCGGGCGTCGGGGTCCGGAACCTCGACGTGGACGTGCATGCCGCAGATCAGGGCCCGCCGCGCCGCGATGCCGACATCCGACAGGATGCCCTTGTAGCGCGCGCCGTCGGTGGCGGTCTGGCGCGACCAGCGCGCCAGGGGGTGCGTGCCGCAGGCCAGCAGCCGCAGGCCGTTCTCGGCCGCGATCCCGGCGAGCTGCCGCCGCTGGCCGCCGAGATTCTCCCGGGCGGCCGCCGCGTCAGTGAGCGGCGGCGTGCAGACCTCGACCTGCGCGGCGACCAGCTCGCGGCCCGTCTCGGGGAGCTCCGCCTTGACCCGCGCGTGGAAGGCGGCGAGGTCGCCCCGCGGCGTCCCCCGGGTCTCGGCATCGGCCAGGAAGTACTCCTCCTCGATGCCGAAGCGGTAGCTCGGGGTGCTCATCGTGGTCTCCGGAAAACGCGACGCGTGCGCGCCAACGCGCCGGCGGGGACGAAGGTGCCGCTCAGGGCGTCCGCAGCGGCCCGCCGACCAGCCAAGCGGGGTCGAACCAGCGGTCGGCCTCGCCGTCGTAGGGCAGGCGCGTGATGTCCCAGTTCTGGATGTACCGCGCGTAGACGTTCCACACCGCGATCCCGCCGCCGACGAAGATCCGCCGCCCGGGATAGCGCTTGAGCACCGCCTCCGGATCCTCGTGGCTGCGGATCACGTCGATCGTGCGGTCCTTGAAGGCGAATTCGGGCACCGAGGCCACGGTCTTCGGCCCGGCGATCAGCACGTGGCCCATGGTGAGGGCGAAGAAGCGCGTGACGTCCTCCACGAAGAGCGGGTCGGTGTTGCCCTCCCAGGGCAGGTGGCCGTTGAGGCCGAGCTGGCCTCGCAGGCCGATCGCGCAGATGCAGCGGACGTCGATCATCGTGATGAACTCAGAGAGGAAGATCAGGCCCGTCCTATACAACCCCTCATCCCGAGATGCCCGCGCGAGCGGACCGCGAAGGAGGGCGCAGGGATCGCGCGACCTCCGGGCCGTTCTCTCGAGGCCTCCGCTTCGCTCCGGCACCTCAGGATGAGGCAGGCGGTGGGATGTGCGTTCGAATAACAGCGCAGGGGCTCACTCGGGTGCGCGGAAACTCAGCACCCGGTCGGTGGGGAAATCGTAGAGCTTGCCGGTCTCGGTCCAGTCCGGGGACGCGAGCCGCACGAAATGGGGCGCGAGCTCCTCGGGCGTCCGGAGGGTCTCGGGGTCCTCGCCGGGCATGGCCGAGCGGCGCATGCCGGTCCGCAGGGGGCCGGGATTGAGCAGCATGGCCCGGATCGCCGCGCTCTCGTTCTCGGCCGCGTAGGTCCGCACCAGGGCCTCCAGCGCCGCCTTCGAGACCGAGTAGGGCCCCCAGTAGGGCCGGCACTTCGAGGCGGCCCCCGACGAGACGAAGATCGCCCGGCCGGCGTCCGACATGCGCAGCAGCGGGTCGAGGGAGCGGATCAGGCGCCAGTTGGCGGTGACGTTCACGTCCATCACCTGCCCCCAGATCTTCGGGGTGATGTGGCCGATCGGCATGAGCGCGCCGAGGATGCCGGCATTGGCGACCAGGATGTCGAGGCGCTTCCAGCGCTCGTTGATCGCCGCGCCCAGGCGGTCGATCGCGTCGTAGTCGGCGAGGTCGAACGGCACCAGGGTGGCGCTGGAGCCGGCCGCCCGGACGGCGTCGTCGAGCTCCTCGAGGGCGCCCACGGTCCGGGCCACCGCGATGACGTGCGCGCCGGCCCCGGCCAGCGCCAGGGCGGCGGCGCGCCCGATGCCGCGGGACGCGCCGGTGACGACCGCGACGCGGCCTTCCAGGGGTCTTTGGGAGTCAGCCATGGGGAGCACGTAGCGCATTCCCGCGCCAAGGGTCGAGGAGTCCGGTTTCAAATGGCCAGTAACCGGGCCCTTTCGACCACTTTCGGTCGATGGCCCCGACCCGCGTCTTTGCGAGCGCAGCGAAGCAATCCAGGCGGCGCCATGCTCACCGATGTTGCGCTACCCTGGATTGCTTCGCTCCGCTCGCAAAGACGGCTGTGCCGAAGCCGTGTCTCTGCTTTGCCGGTCGCGCCCTTCCGGAGAGGCTCAGTCGGCCTCGGCCAGCATGGCGAAGCGCTTCGGGCCGGCGATGGACAGGTCGGTCAGGCCGGTCGGGTAGTCGCCCGTGAAGCAGTGGTCGGTGTATTGCGGGCAGGCCGCGTTGCGCGCCTCCTCGCCCATCGCCCGGTAGAGGCCGGGAATCGACAGGAAGGCCAGCGAATCGGCGCCGATATACTTGCGCATGGCCTCGAGATCGTGGGTCGCGGCGAGCAGCTTCTCCCGCTCGGGCGTGTCGATCCCGTAGAAGTCCGGGTAGGTGATCGGCGGAGAGGCGATCCGGAAATGGACCTCCGCGGCGCCGGCCTCGCGCATCATCCGGACGATCTTCACCGAGGTCGTGCCGCGCACGAGGCTGTCGTCCACGAGGACGATGCTTTTGCCCTCGATCGCCGCGCGGTTGGCCGAGTGCTTCATCCGGACGCCGAGCTCGCGCACCGACTGGGTCGGCTGGATGAAGGTCCGGCCGACATAGTGGTTGCGGATGATGCCCATCTCGAACGGGATCCCGGTCTCCTGCGAGAAGCCGAGCGCCGCCGGCACGCCGGAATCCGGCACCGGCACGACGATGTCGGCGGGCGCCGCGGCCTCGCGGGCCAGCTCCCGGCCGATCGCCTTGCGCACCGCGTAGACGCTCTTGCCGTTCACCACCGAGTCCGGCCGGGCGAAGTAGATGTACTCGAAGATGCAGGGCCGCATCGGCACGGCGTCGGCGAAGCGGATCGACTCGATCCCCTCCTCGGAGATCACCACGATCTCGCCGTTCTCGATGTCGCGCACGAAGCGGGCGCCGATGATGTCGAGCGCGCAGGTCTCGGAGGCCAGCATGTAGCGGCCGTCGAGCTCGCCCAGCACCAGCGGGCGGATGCCCAGCGGGTCGCGGGCGCCGATCAGCTTCTTGTTGGTCAGCGCCACGATCGCGTAGGCGCCCTGGATCGCCTGCAGGGCGTCGATGAAGCGCTCGATGATCCGCGGCTTCCGCGAGCGGGCCGCGAGGTGCAGGATCACCTCGGTGTCGGAGGTCGACTGCGTGATCGCGCCGTCGCGCACGAGGTCGCGGCGGATCGACAGGGCGTTGGTGAGGTTGCCGTTGTGGGCGACCGCGAGGCCGCCGCTGGCGAGCTCCGCGAAGAGCGGCTGGACGTTGCGCAGGATCGTGCCGCCGGTGGTCGAGTAGCGCACGTGCCCGATGGCGGCGCGGCCCTTGAGGCGGGCGATCGTGTCGCCGTCGGAGAAGGAATCGCCGACGAGGCCGGGGCGGCGCTCGGAGTGGAAGACGGAGCCGTCGAAGGAGACGATGCCGGCCGCCTCCTGGCCCCGGTGCTGCAGAGCGTGCAGGCCCAGCGCGACGATCGCGGAGGCGTCCGGATGGCCGAAGATCCCGAAGACCCCGCACTCCTCGCGCAGCGTGTCGCCGTCGAGGTCGAGATCGAAGGTGTCGGTGGTGGCGGCGGCGTGTGACATGGGGCTGTCGATCACTCACAGATCCCGGCGGCGACGGGCCGGCGCGCCGGTCGTCGCGGAAGCAATCCGTACACCACCGGAACCGCTATCTAGGCGTTCCGCGCGATGAGACCTACGGCGAATACCGCAGATCAGCGTCGCGTCGGGGTCGGCGCGGTCTCGGTCCGGCGCTGCGGCGCGGCGTCGGTCTCGGCCGGTGCGTCGGCGGAGTCGCTCGGCGGCGCGCCGGTCTTCGGCTTCTTGAACTGCTTGAGGAAGCCTTCCGGATTCTCGGGCAGCTGCGCCACCAGGGCGTCTCCGGACTTCTCCAGCATCGGGCGCGTGCGGGCCTGGGCGGCCCAGTCCGGCACCTTGCCCTGCACCAGCCAGGACAGGAACACCCAGCCGATCACGCAGATCAGGAAGCCGCGGGCCGCGCCGAACAGGAAGCCGAGGGAGCGGTCGACCGCGCCGATCCGCGAGTCGAGCACGACGTCGGAGATCTTCACCGTGATGATGGACACGATGATCAGGGTGCCGAGGAAGATCGCCGCGATCGACGCCACCAGCGCCACGGTGTCGCTGTTCACGTGCTGCTTCACGGTGGGCAGCAGCATGGGGTGGAGCGTCCACGCGACGGCGGCAGCCGCCACCCAGGCGACGATCGCCAGGACCTCGCGGGTCACACCACGCACGGCCGCGAGCAGCGCGGAGACCGCGACGATGCCGAGCACGGCGAGATCCAGGACGGTAAACGGCATCGTTGAGCTTTTTGGTACCCGCGGGGATGGCGCGTCGGCCGTGCGGCTCCCCCGGACCGCGGCGGATTTATACCAAGCCCGACCTCGGCCGTCACCCTGGCGCGCCCGCCTGATCGCGCGCCTGTGCCGTCCATGCATCAGACCGTGCATCGGACGCGCCGATCACCGTGGCGCGACCCGCCGCGCGGAATGCTCGGCTCCACCCGGGCACCGTCCCGGTGCTATGGGTCGCGCCCGGGGTCCGGTCCGCGCGTCCGGACTCCCGGTGGCGAATGGATGGAGGCGTTCCGCGTGTCCGAGGCCGGACCTGTGACGGAGATCGGCGCCCACGGCGCCCGGCTGACGATCGACCTCGGGGCGATCGCGGCCAACTGGCGGTTCCTGGCGGCCCGCGGCGCGGGCGTCGACTGCGCCGCCGTGGTGAAGGCCGATGCCTACGGCTGCGGCGTCGGCCGCGTCGGGCCGGCCCTGTGGGCCGCCGGCTGCCGGACCTTCTTCGTCGCGCACCTGTCCGAGGGCGTCGCCGCCCGGGCCGCCCTGCCGGACGCCGCGATCTACGTCCTGAACGGTCTGCCCCCGGGCGCCGCGGCGGCCTTCGCGGCCCACGGTCTGCGCCCGGTGCTCGGCAGCGTCGAGGAGCTGTCGGACTGGGCGGCGTTCCCGGGGAACCGCCCGCCCGCGGCGCTGCACGTCGATACCGGCATGAACCGGCTCGGCCTGTCGGTGCCCGAGGCGCTGGACCTCGCCGGGGACGCGCGGATCGCGGCCGCCGGGATCGACCTGCTGCTCAGCCACTTCGTCAGCGCCGAGAAGCCGGAGGACCCGGTCAACGCCCGTCAGATCGCCGATTTCGCGCGGGTCCGGGCGGCCTATCCCGGGCTCCGGGCCTCGCTGGCGAACTCGTCGGGCATCTTCCTCGACGGGGCCCGGCACGACCTGCTGCGGCCGGGCTACGCCCTGTTCGGCGGCAACCCGACGCCGGGCGCCGCGAACCCGATGCGCCCGGTGGTGCGGCTGGAGGCGGCGATCGTGCAGGTGCGCGGCGTCGCGGCCGGCGCCACCGCGGGCTACAACGGCCGCTGGACCGCCGCCGCGCCGAGCCGGCTGGCGACCCTCTCGCTCGGTTACGCCGACGGCCTCCCCCGGGCGATCAGCGAGCGAGGCCAGGCGCTGGTCGGCGGCGTGCCGTGCCCGATCCTGGGCCTCGTCTCCATGGACCTGATCATCCTCGACGTCACGGCGGCGCCCGCGGCCCGGCGCGGGGCGGAGGCGGTGCTGATCGGCGACAGCCTCGACATCGACGCGGTCGGCCGCGCCGCCGGCACGATCGGCTACGAGATCCTGACCGGGCTGGGTTCTCGGTATGTTCGAACTTATGTAGGCTGACGCGACTCCACCCTGACACGCCGGACCGCCGGCGCCCGGACCCGTATGGCCAAGATCCACCAGACCTTCGTCTGCCAGTCCTGCGGGGCGGTCTACAACCGCTGGCGCGGGCGCTGCGAGGCCTGCAACGGCTGGAACACGATCGTCGAGGAGGCGCCCTCGGCCCCCGGCCAGTCCGGGCCGGCGGCGACCCGGCCGTCGCGCAACCGCGGCCGGGTCTTCCCCCTCGAGGGCCTGACCGGCGAGGCCAAGGAGGCGCCGCGCATCCCCTCGGGGATCGGCGAGCTCGACCGGGTGACCGGCGGCGGCTTCGTGCGCGGCTCGGTGATCCTGCTCGGCGGCGATCCCGGCATCGGCAAGTCGACCCTGCTGATGCAGGCCTCGGCCGCCATGGCGGGCACGGGCGAGCGGGTCGCCTACATCTCGGGCGAGGAGGCGGTCGGGCAGGTGCGCCTGCGGGCCGAGCGACTGGGCCTGAGCGCGCGCCCGGTCCAGCTCGCCGCCGAGACCAACGTCGAGGACATCGTCGAGACCCTGAGCCAGGGGCGCCCGCCCGCGCTGGCGATCATCGACTCGATCCAGACCATGTGGACCGAGACGGTGGAATCGGCCCCCGGCACGGTCACGCAGGTCCGCTCCTCGGCCCAGGCGCTGATTCGCTTCGCCAAGACCACCGGCACGGCGGTGATCCTGGTCGGCCACGTCACCAAGGACGGGCAGATCGCCGGCCCGCGGGTGGTGGAGCACATGGTCGACGCGGTCGCCTCCTTCGAGGGCGACCAGGGCCACCATTTCCGCATCCTGCGCGCCGTGAAGAATCGGTTCGGGCCGACCGACGAGATCGGCGTGTTCGAGATGACCGACGCCGGCCTCAGCGAGGTGCCGAACCCGTCGGCGCTGTTCCTGGCCGGCCGCGACCACCAGGCGGCGGGCACCGCGGTCTTCGCCGGCATGGAGGGCACGCGGCCGCTGCTGGTGGAGATCCAGGCGCTGGTGGCGCCCTCGTCGCTCGGCATGCCCCGGCGCGCCGTGGTCGGCTGGGACCCGAACCGGCTGTCGATGGTGCTCGCCGTGCTGGAAGCCCACGGCGGCATCCGGCTCGGCAGCCACGACGTCTATTTGAATGTTGCCGGAGGCTTGCGCATCACCGAGCCGGCAGCGGATCTGGCGGTGGCGGCAGCGCTGGTCTCGTCGCTGTCGGGGGCCGTGCTGCCGCCCGAGACGGTCTATTTCGGCGAGATCGGCCTGTCGGGGGCGATCCGGCCCGTAGCGCAGGCCGGCTCCCGGCTGAAGGAGGCGCAGAAGCTCGGCTTCGCCAAGGCGCTGATCCCGCAGGGCCGCGGCGAGGGCGAGAAGGCGCTCTCCGTGGAGACGCTGCGCCACATCGCCGACCTGGTGGCGGGCATCAGCGCGGGCGCGCCGCGGCGGGGATCCGGCCAGCGCGGGCGGCAGCCGGCCCGCTACGCCGACGAGGAGATGTGAGCGCGTCCGTCCTTGCGAGCGGAGCGAAGCAATCCAGGGATGCGCTACGGTCGGGAAGGGCCCGTTGCCCTGGGTTGCTTCGCTGCGCTCGCTAGGACGGAGGCGGTCAGCCCCCCGTCACGCTCATGTGCCGCGGCACGGCGGCCGGGCGCTGGCGCTCGATGACGAAGTCGTGGCCCTTGGGCTTGCGGGTGATCGCCTCTACCACCGCCGCGGCCAGCACCGCGTCGTCCTGGGAGGCGCGCAGGACCGCGCGCAGGTCGGCCGAATCCTCCTGGCCGAGGCACATGTAGAGCTGGCCCGTGCAGGTCAGGCGAACCCGGTTGCAGCTCTCGCAGAAATTGTGGGTCAGCGGCGTGATGAAGCCGAGCTTCCCGCCGGTTTCCTCGACCCGCACGTAGCGCGCCGGGCCGCCGGTGCGGTCGGGCAGCGGCGTGAGGGTGTAGCGGGTCTCCAGGCGCTGCCGGGCCACCGACAGGGGCAGGAACTGGTCGGTCCGGTCGGCCTCGATCTCGCCGAGCGGCATGACCTCGATCAGCGTCATGTCCATGCCGAGGCCGTGGGCCCAGGCGATCATGCCGGGGATCTCGTCGGCGTTGACGTCGCGCAGCGCCACCGCGTTGATCTTCACCTTCATCCCGGCGGCCCGCGCCGCCGCGATGCCGTCGAGCACCACCTTGAGGTCGCCGCGGCGGGTGATCGCCCGGAACTTGTCCGGGTCGAGGGTGTCGAGGGAGACGTTGATCCGGCGCACGCCGAGGCTCGCCAGCTCGTCGGCGTAGCGCGTGAGCTGCGTGCCGTTGGTGGTGAGCGTCAGCTCCTCCAGCGCCCCCGAATCGAGGTGGCGCGAGAGCCGGCGGAACAGGTGCATGATGTCCCGGCGCACGAGCGGCTCGCCGCCCGTGATCCGGAGCTTGCGCACGCCGCGGGCGATGAACACGCCGCAGAGCCGGTCCAGCTCCTCCAGGGTCAGCAGGTCGCGCTTGGGCAGGAACTCCATGTGCTCGGACATGCAGTAGGCGCAGCGCAGGTCGCAGCGATCCGTCACCGAGATGCGCAGGTACGAGATCGCCCGCTGGAACGGGTCGATCAGCGGCGCCGGCCCGGCGGTCGCGCCGAGAGCGGACGTCTGCGGCGTCAGGGAGCTGTCATCGAGCATCGTCCGGCATATGATGCCACCGGCGGTCGCGGGCAAGCCGATCCCGCGCCGCAGCCCCAGATTGCGTGAGGAGTGTGACCCGTGACCGAGGATCTGTGGCCGACCGAGATCCGCCTGTCGGCCGACCGGCGGGTGCTCAGCGTCGCCTTCGAGGACGGTGCGCGCTACGCCCTGCCGGCCGAGTACCTGCGCGTGTCGAGCCCCTCGGCCGAGGTGCAGGGCCACTCGCCGCAGGAGCGGAAGGTGATCGGCGGCAAGCGCGCCGTGGCGATCCTGGCGGTGGAGCCGGTCGGCAACTACGCGGTGAAGCTCGGCTTCGACGACATGCACGACACCGGCATCTACGGCTGGGGCTACCTCCACACCCTGGGCCGCGAGTACGAGACGCGCTGGAACACCTATCTCGGCGAGCTCGCCGAGCGCGGCCTGGACCGCGAGACCGCGCGCACCGCCCCGGTGAAGCAGGGCGGGGGCTGCGGGTCGGGCTCGTGCGGCTGCCACTGAGGGCAGCTGCTCCCGCTTACCCCGGCCCCGAGCCTCGTCTTTGCGAGCGGAGCGAAGCAATCCAGAGTGGCGCCACGATTTTCGGCGTCGCGCACCCCTGGGTCGCTTCGCTGCGCTCGCGATGACGGCGTCGAGCCGCTGAGTGGGCCGGCGGCTTGCATCGCGCACCCGTCAGCCCACCACCTTCGGAGCCGCCATGGCCTTCGCCTGCACCATCCCCGCGACGCCCACGATCCAGCAGGACGACGCCGCCGTGCGCATCACCCGCTGGGACTTCCCGCCCGGCGGCGTGACCGGCTGGCACGAGCACGGCTGGCCCTACTTCGTGGTGATGCTGGTGGACGGGATCCTGCGCGTCCACGACGGCGCGGCGGTCAGCGAGACGGCCCTCGCGGCCGGGCAATCCTACATGCGCCCGGCGGGCATTCGGCACGACGTGATGAACGGGTCCGACCACCCGATCGCGTTCGTCGAGATCGAGGTGAAGCGTCCGGACGCGCTGGTGACCCTGCCCTGATCCGGTTTCCGTTTGAACGCTTCGGTTGATGTGCCTATCCCGTCATCACGAGCGAAGCGAAGTGACCCAGGGCAGCGCGACCTCTGCAGGCGTGGCGCCGCTGGATTGCTTCGCTCCGCTCGCAAAGACGGCCGCGCCGAAGCCATCAACCGGAAACCCTACGAAACGCGAACAGGGCCGACCTCGCGGCCGGCCCCCTCGTCGAAGCTCCGAAAAGGAATCAGCGCTGGACGATGACCTTCGTGCCGACCTTGGCGCGGGTGTAGAGGTCCGTCACGTCGTCGTTGGTCATGCGGATGCAGCCCGACGAGACGGCCGTGCCGATCGTCTCCGGCTCGTTGGAGCCGTGAATGCGGTAGATCGAGCCGCCGAGATACATGGCGCGGGCGCCGAGCGGGTTCTCGAGGCCGCCCTTCATGTAGCGCGGCAGGTCGGGCCGGCGCTTCAGCATGGTCGACGGCGGGCGCCAATCCGGCCACTCGCGCTTCATCGTGATGGTCTGCACACCGCCCCAGGTGAAGCCCGGCCGGCCGACGCCGACGCCGTAGCGCAGGGCCTGGCCGCCGCCGAGCACGTAGTAGAGCCGCCGCTCGGCGGTGGAGACGACGATCGTGCCGGCGCCGTAGGGGCCGTTATAGGCCACCGTCTCGCGCGGGATCGCCGACATCTGCGGGACCGCCGCGTCGGCGTTCAGCGGGTCGGCGGGGTTCAGGGAGGCGTTGGCCACCGGCACCGCGACGGTCTCGACGGCCTGCGGGCGGACGCGCACGGTGAGCGCGTCGTTCAGCGGCTGGCGGGTCAGCGGGTCGATCTCGTAGGCCAGTGCCGGCGCGGCGCAGGCGGCCGCGCCGAGAAGCCCGATCAGGGCGGGGAGAAAACGACGCATCAAAGCCTCTCGGGGCAGGCGCGGACTATGGCGGGAACGCGGCGAAGACCGCGGCACGATGCCGTGCCGATCCTCGCCAAGGGGTAAACGCTCGCGCCTCAAATCCAAGCCTGAAACCGCCCGGCCGGGGCGGTTCCGCCTGCCCGTGACTCGATGGCAACACTGTGGCAGCTTGGCCGTAAGAGCCAGGATGACGGGCGCGGATCCGCGCGTTCGCGCTCCCCGTCAGGCCTCGTCGGCGGCGAGCCAGATCGCCGGCTCGCGCGCGGCCGGGCGGAGGGGGGCCGGCGCGGCGGGCAGGCCGCGCAGCTGGGCGAGTTCGGCGAGCTCCGGCGCCTGCGCGGTGTCGTCGGCGTTCAGGAACAGGCCCCGCGCCCGGGCGGCGCGGCCGAGATCGGCCCGGCTGGTCCAGACGCTCTGGGCCGGGCTCGTGAGCAGCGCCAGGGCGATCGGCGCCAGCCAGAGGGCGAGCCACGGGTTCCCGACGAGGACCAGGGCGAGCACCATCAGCGCGCCGACCACCACGGCGTCGGCCTGGAGCCGGAACGCCTCCGCCCAGGAGACCTGCCGGTCGTCCCGGTCCTGCGTCTCCCAGCGGACCACCCGGCCGAAGAAGGTCGAGACCACGGCGCCGGCGGTGAACAGGGTCAGGACCGGCCACAGGATCACCCACACCGCCTGCTCCAGGGCGGCGCTCGCGAGCAGCGCCCGCGCGCCGCCGAAGGCCGCCCGGCGCTCCGCGGAGGCGAGGACGTGGCCGAGGCTCAGGAGCTTCGGCAGGGCCAGCACGGCGACGCTGAGGGCGGCGAGCGCGTGGGCGGCGGCGCCCTGCCCGGTCAGACCGTAGGCCAGGAGGCCGAGATCGCCGGTCCGGGCGGCCTGCCACGCGGCGAGGCCCAGGAAGGCGATCCAGAGCGGCAGCACCCCGTACGAGAGGATGCCGACGAGGAGGTGCCAGCGGCTCGCGCCGTGAAGGCCCGCCCAGGGCAGCACCCGCAGGTGCTGGAGGTTGCCCTGGCACCAGCGGCGCTCGCGGCCGAGCAGGTCGACGAGGTTGGTGGGCATCTCCTCCCAGGTGCCGCCCATCTCGGGCAGCAGCCGCACCTCCCAGCCGGCGCGCACCATCAGCGCGCCCTCGACGATGTCGTGGCACAGGATCTCGCCGCCGAGCGGCTCCCGGCCCGGGAGCTTCGGGAGCTGCGCGTTCTCCGCGAAGGCCTCGACCCGCAGGATCGCGTTGTGGCCCCAGTAGCTGCCCTCCGGGCCCTGCCAGGTCTCCAGGCAGCGCAGGGCCAGCGGCGCGTAGAGCCGGACGGCGAATTGCTGGATGCGCGCGAAGAGCGTGTCCCGGCCGGCCGCGTACGAGACGGTCTGGATCAGGCCGGTGCGCGGGCTCGCCTGCATCAGCCCGACGAGCCGGCCCATGGCCGCGCCGGTCATCAGGCTGTCGGCGTCCAGCACGATCATGAAGGCGTACTCGCCGCCGTAGGTGCGGCAGAACTCGCCGATATTGCCGGCCTTGCGGCCGACATTCTCCGTCCGGCGCCGGTAGCGGATCCGCGGCAGCGCCGGGTCGGAGGCCGCCCAGGCCTGGATGCGGGCGTACTCGTGCTCCTCCACGGCGGCGATCGCGCCGTCCCGTGTGTCGGAGAGGACGAAGATGTCGATGCCCCGCGCCTCGGCGCGGGCGAGCGACCGGGCCATCACCCGCAGGCGGGCGAAGACCGCGACCGCGTCCTCGGCGTGGATCGCCACCACGGCGGCGGTGCGTCCGGCCCCGGCCGGCACGGCGCCCGCCTGCTCGGAGCGGCGCTCCAGCGCGGACTTCGCCCGGTCGCCCAGGAGGGCCGCGACGAACCCGTAGACGTACTGGCAGGCGACGAAGGCCTGCCAGCCCATCACGAGGCCGAACAGCACCAGGACCGCCCAGGCCAGCGGGCTGACACCCGCCGGGTAGGCGAGCGCGGCGAGCCAGACGAGGCCGCCGGCGGTGGCGAGGCTCGGGACGGCCAGGGCGAGGCGGCGGGCGCGCAGGGCGCCGCGCGGCGCGTCGGTCCAGACCTCGCGGCAGGCTGCGTTCTCCGACGGATCGGGTATGGCGGGAGCCGCGTTCCGGTGCGACCGCTCGGCGGAGGAGGTGACGCGTGACGACATGGCGCGAGGAACTCGACCGTGGAAGGCTGCCGGCCGCCCGGCCGTGCGGGGCCGGGAACCGATGACCGTGGATACCGATGTGCGGGGTGAGGATACGGAGCCGACCCGGCAGCCCAGGCCGCCGGAAGCCGAACGGATCAATCCCCCCTCCCGGCGCCGCGTTCTTCGAACAGTCCTGGCCGCGGCTGCCGGCACGGTTCTACCTAGCGCGACGGATCTGAATGGGTCCAGAACGTGGGCCGGGCCGGCGCTTCCGCCGCAGGGCGACGCGATGACCTTCGAGACCCTCTCGGCCGAGGCGGCGCGGCGCGCCGCAGCGCCCTACGCCCCGCCGCCCGAGGACCTGCCGCCGGCGCTCGCCGCCCTCGACTACGACGGCTACCGGGCGATCACCTTCCGGCCGGACGCGGGCCTGCGGCTCGGCGCGCATTTCAGCGCCCAGCTGTTCCACCGCGGCTTCCTGCAGCGCCGGCGCGTGGCGCTGCACCTCCAGCCGCTCCGGGGGCCCGCGCGGCCGATCCCCTACGACACGGGGCTGTTCGACCTGGGCACGCGGCTCGCCGGCCAGGGCTTCCCGGCGGATCTCGGCTTCGCGGGCTTCCGCCTGCACTACGCCTTCCCGGACACGCCCGCCTGGCGGCCGAAGGGTTTCCAGGAGGAGTTCCTCGTCTTCCTGGGCGCCTCCTACTTCCGCCTGCGCGCGGCCAACCAGGAATACGGGCTCTCGGCCCGGGGCCTCGCCATCGGCACCGGCGCGCCGGAGGGTGAGGAATTTCCCGACTTCGTGGCCCACTGGATCTGCGAGCCGGAGCCGGAGGCGCGCACCCTCACGGTGCTCTCCCTCCTCGACAGCCCGAGCGTGGCCGGCGCCTACCGGTTCGAGATCGCGCCCGGCGACCCGGCCCGGATCGCCGTCACGGCAGCGCTCCACCCGCGCCGGGCGCTCCCGAAGCTCGGGCTGGCGCCGCTCACCAGCATGTTCCTGTACGGCCAGAATGGGCCCGGGGCCCGGGGCGCCAAGCCGTTCGACGATTTCCGGCCGCAGGTGCACGATTCCGACGGGCTCTGCGTCGCGGCCGGGGCCGACCCGGCGCGGATCGACCGGATCTGGCGCCCCCTGGTCAACGGGCGGGCGCAGCCGCAGATCTCCGCCTTCGCGGCCCGGCCGCTCGCCGGCTTCGGGCTGCTGCAGCGGGAGCGGAGCTTCGCGGCCTACCTCGACGTGGAGGCGCGCCACGAGGCGCGGCCGGGCCTGTGGGTGGCGCCGGATTCCGCCGGGGGCGCCTTCGCGGACGGCGCCGTGCAGCTCTTCGAGATCCCGTCGGGCGAGGAGTACATGGACAACATCGTGGCGGCCTTCGTGCCGGCGGCCCCGGCGCAGCCCGGCGCGCCGCTGCACGTCAGCTACGGGCTGACCACGGTGGGGGCCGAGCCCGTGCCGGCGATCCCGGAGACCGCCCTCGCCCGGGTGACGTCGACGCGGCTCGGCTCGGCGGAGCGCCTGCGCCCGTCGAACCCGCCCGACCCGCGGCGGCGGCTCTGCGTCATCGACTTCGAGGGTCCGGGCCTGCCGAAGGGTCCCGACGACGCGGTCGCCGCGGAGGTCTCGGCCAGCGCCGGCACGCTGCACGATCCGGTGGCCAACTTCGTGCCGCAGACCGGAGGCTGGCGGATCTACGTCGAGTGGCGCCCGCCGGAGCCGGTGCCGCCGGGCGACGTCGTGCTGCGCGCCCGGCTGGTCCGCGGAACCGTCCCCCTCAGCGAGACCTGGGACGCCGCCGTCTAGGCTCCGTCATCGCGTCGCCGCGCTCGCGAAGACGGCGTGTCTCAGGCGGTCCGGCGCTCCTGCTCCAGGCGCCGGGCCAGGCGGGTGGCGCCGTAGACCTCGCTCAGGCGGCGGCGGGCCGCGCTGACCGGCGGGGCCTGCCGCTCGTCGTGGGCGGCCGCGATGACGCGCAGGGCGGCGGCGACCGAACGCTCCAGGCGACGCTCGGCCTGGACGGCCGCGTCCCGATGATGGTCCAGCATGTGATGATCCCTCGTGCTGCGCCGTCTCCACCCTCTGGCGGGGCGGTCGCCGGCAGCGCCGACAGATTTCACATCCGGCTTGACGGTATCAAGGCAGCTTGGCCGTGGGCCGCCGAACGTCCTTACCGCAGCTCCTCGTGCCACGTCCGGCCGTCGCGCTCGATCAGCGCGATGGCGGCGGTCGGGCCCCAGCTCCCGGCCGGGTAGGGCCGCGGCGCCTCGGGCCGGTCGGCCCAGGCCTTGAGCACGCCGTCCGCCCAGGCCCAGGCCGCCTCGACCTCGTCGCGGCGCATGAACAGCGTCGCGTTGCCGCGGACCACGTCCATCAGCAGGCGCTCGTAGGCGTCGGGGTAGCGCTGCTTGAAGGTCTCCTCGAAGGAGATGTCGAGGTCGGTCGGGCGCAGCCGCAGGCCGCCGGGCCCCGGATCCTTGGTCATCACCTCGAGCTTCATGCCCTCCTGCGGCTGCAGGCGGATCACGAGGCGGTTGGGCTCGCGGCCGAAGGCCTCCTCGGGGAAGATCGAGAACGGCGAGGCGCGGAACTGCACCACGATCTCGGAGAGCTTCTGGGGCAGGCGCTTGCCGGTGCGCAGGTAGAACGGCACCCCGGCCCACCGCCCGGACTGGATCTCGACCTTCATGGCCACGAAGGTCTCGGTCCGGCTCTCGTGGCCGAGCTCGGCGAGGTAGCCCTCGACCGGTTTGCCGTCGACGGCGCCCGCCACGTACTGGCCGCGCACCGTCACCAGCGGGATGTCCTGGCTGGTGATCGGCTTCAGGGCGCGCAGCACCTTGAGCTTCTCGTCGCGGACGGAGTTCGCCTCGAGATTGAGCGGGCTCTCCATGGCGGTGAGGCAGAGGAGCTGCAGGATGTGGTTCTGCAGCATGTCGCGCATCGCGCCCGACGTGTCGTAGTAGCCGGCCCGGCCCTCGACCCCCACCGTCTCGGCGACCGTGATCTGGACGTGGTCGATCACGTCGGAGGTCCAGAGCCGCTCGAAGATCGTGTTGGCGAAGCGGAGCGAGAGCAGGTTCTGGACCGTCTCCTTGCCGAGATAGTGGTCGATCCGGAAGATCTGCGATTCGGGGAAGACCTCGCCGACCGCGTCGTTGATCGCCCGGGCCGATTTCAGGTCCTTGCCGATCGGCTTCTCCAGCACGACGCGGGACTTCTCGCCGACGAGCCCGTGGGCGGCGAGGTTGCGGCAGATCGAGCCGTAGAGGTCGGGCGAGGTGGCGAGGTAGTAGGGCCGGACCTGGTCGGGCCGCTCGTCGAGCTTGGCGACGAGGTCGGTCCAGCCGCTGTCGCCGGCCCCGTCCACCGCGACGTAGTCGACGTGGTCGAGGAAGCGGTGGAGCATGTCGTCGGACAGGTCGGCCGCCGGCACGAAGCGCTTGAGCGCGTCGCGGGCGTGCTCGCGGAAGGCGTCGAGGGACAGTTCCGAGCGCGAGGCGCCGATGATCCGGCTGGTCTCGGGGATCTGGCCGTCGCGGAATCGGTAGAACAGGGCCGGCAGGAGCTTGCGCGCGGTCAGATCGCCGGTAGCGCCGAACACGACGCAGTCGAAGGAAGCGACGGGGATGATCGTGGCCAAGTGCGGCTCCCGGGTGTCGTGCGCTGGTCTCGTGCGGCGGCTGCGTCGCACTGACCTAGCCCGTGTGCAAGGGCTTCGCCAGACGAGGGGCGCAGGCCAGCGCTGTCCGGTTCAGGGGGCGGCCGGGACAGATCCGGGCAAGTCCACGCTGCCACGCTCCGTCCTTGCGAGCGCAGCGAAGCAACCCAGGGCAGCGCGGCGGCGCCGAAGGACAGCACGATGCGCGAGCCGGCCGTCTACATTATGGCGAGCCGCCGCAACGGCACGCTCTACACCGGCGTGACCTCGGACCTCGCACGGCGGGTCCACGAGCACCGGGAGGGGCTGCTTCCCGGTTTCACGAGCCGCTACGCTTGCCAACGCCTCGTCTGGTACGAGCGCTATCCCACGATGAATGAGGCCATCACCCGCGAGAAGCAGATCAAGGCGGGCTCACGGAAGAAGAAGCTCGCCCTGATCGAGGCGATGAATCCGGACTGGAACGACCTGTATCCCGATCTCGCGTGAACGGGTCCGGCGTCGCGGATCCCTGGATTGCTTCGCTGCGCTCGCAAAGACGGCGTTGTCTGGCTCATCGCGGCCCCCCAGGCCGCCTTCACACACTCCGTCATCACGAGCGGAGCGAAGTGACCCAGGGCAGCGCGAGGCCGCGCGGGTCACCCCGCCATGTACCGCTTGAACGCCTCGGCGTAGTCCGGATGCCAGCGCGAGAGGGCGGGCCGGTTCTCGACGATGTCGCCGGACGCCCAGGCGATCCGCTTCGCGTCCTGGGCGCGGGTGGTCTCGTTGTCCGGGCAGAGGATGTAGAAATCGCCGGCGGCGAGCCGGTCCAGCAGGAAGGCCACGGTCTCGTCGGGCGTCCAGGCCCCGGCGGGCTTCTCCGCGACGCCGCGGGCCTTCGTGAGGCCCGTGTAGACGAAGCCCGGGATCAGCAGGTGGGCCGTGGTGTGGCAGCCCTCCCGGTTGCGCAGCTCGTGGGCGAGCGCCTCGGTGACCGCCTTCACGCCCGCCTTCGAGACGTTGTAGGGCGCGTTGCCCGGCGGGGTGGTGATGCCCTGCTTCGAACCCGTGACGATGATCGCCCCGGGCTTGCCGCCCTCGATCATGCCGGGCGCGAAGGCGTGGATGCCGTTGACCACGCCGCCGAGATTGGTGCCCAGGATCCGCGTCCAGGTGTCGGCGTCGGAGAACAGTTTTCCGCCGGCCTCGATCCCGGCATTCAGCATCACCAGGGCGGGCGGCCCGCCCTTGGAGACGGCGGTCGCCAGGGCCTCGACGGCGCCCCGGTCCGACACGTCGGTGGGCACGGCGCGCACCTCGACGGCGGCGAGTTCGGCGACGGCGGCCCGGGCCGCGTCCAGGGCCGGCCCCGGCAGGTCGGCGAGCCAGACGTTCATGCCGGCCCGGGCGAAGGCCTGCGCGGCGGCGAGCCCGATGCCGCTCGCAGCCCCGGTGACGACCGCGCTGCGACCGGGGCTGATCGCGGGGTGCTGGCTCATGACGGATCCTCGGCTGACGGGCGCCCATCAGATGGGGCGCCTCGGGCGGAAGGCGAGTTCGCGCCGCAGTCCCGCGCCGCCCCGGCAGAACCAGCGGATCGCCGCCGCGGCGGCTTCTGCTAGGGTGGCGGGCACGTCACGGAACGAAGCACCCGGATGCCCCCTCTCCCGCACCGCCGGTCGATCCTCGCCGGCGCGGCCGCCCTCGGCCTCGCCGGCGCGGCGCGCGCGGCCGGCCCGGCGGGGTTCGGTCCCCTCGGCCGGCCGTCCTGGTCAGCCGACAGCCTCCAGGCCGCCGCGGCCGCCAAGGGCCTGACATACGGCTGCGAGGTGCCGTTCCACCGCTTCGACGCGACGCCCGCCTACCGGCAGGCGGTGGCGCGGGAATGCGGCATCCTCGTCTGCGGCACCGAGATGAAGATGGAGGAGGTCCTGCCGGCGCCGGGCAAGACCGACTTCGCCCGCGGCGACGCCATCCTGCGCTTCGCGAGGGGAAACGGCCAGCGCATGCGCGGCCACACGCTCGTCTGGCACGCGGCGCTGCCGCCCTGGGTCGGACCGCTGCTCGGCCGGGCGAGCGCCGTCCAGGCCGAGGACTTCATGCGGCGCTGGATCGAGACGGTGGCGGGCCATTACCGCGGCCAGATCGTCGCCTGGGACGTGGTCAACGAGATCCTCGGCAACGAGTCCGACCCAGACCGCGGCGGCGGCCTGCGCGACTCGCCCTGGCTCGCCGCGATCGGGCCCGGCTACGTCGACCTCGCCTTCCGGATCCTGCACGAGACCGACCCCGCGGCGGCCGGCACGTGGAACGAGGACGCGGTGGAGCAGGGCGCGCCCTGGATGGAGGCCAAGCGCACCAAGGTCCTGCGCCGCCTGGAGGCGATGCGGTCCCGGGGCGTGCCGATCCGGCGCTTCGGGCTGCAATCGCACCTCACCAGCACGATCCCGATCGACCAGGGCCAGCTGCGGCGCTTCCTGCGGGAGATCGGCCAGATGGGCCTCGGCATCGAGATCACCGAGCTCGACATCGACGACCGCGCCTTCCCGTCCGACGTGGCGCCCCGCGACCGGATGGTGGCCGATTACGCCCGCCGCTACCTCGACGTGGTGCTGGACGAGCCCGCCTGCCTCGACGTCCTGACCTGGGACATCTACGACCCGGACACGTGGCTGAACGACCACCCCTACCGCAAGCGGCCCGACGGCCTGCCGCAGCGGGCGCTGCCGCTCGACGCGCAGTTCCGGCGCAAGCCCCTGTGGCACGCGATGAAGGCGGCCTTCGAGGCCGCGCCCGATCACAGGGCCGCCCGCGAGAAGCTCAGGCGGGCGTGACGCCGGCCCGGCGGCCGTCCTCGGCCAGGCTCGGCTCCGGCGGCCGGTCCGCCAGGAGCCGGCGGCGGAGGCGCGCGCAGGGGCGCTCGACGAGGCCGTAAATCCCCCAGCACCACAGCAGGGTCACCGGGAAGGCCGCCAGCATCAGGCCGACGCCGTGCAGCCCGGGCCGCAGGTGCAGCACCAGGGCCACCACGGTCATGTGCGCGAGGTAGAAGCTGTAGGACCAGAGACCGAGCCGGCGCATCGGCCGGCTGGCCAGCAGCCGCACCAGAGGTCCCTCGCCGTGCAGCAGGTACGCGAAGGGCACGAACAGGGCGGCGCTCTGGAGCGTGTAGCGCAGACTCTCCCGGAAGGCGGGATCGCGGACCGCCAGGGTCCCGAGGATCACCGCGAGGCTCGCCGCGACGTGCCAGGGCGCGGGGCGCCACGCGCGGTCGGCCGGGATCACCGGGTTGTTCCACAGCCCGAGGCAGCACCCGAACAGGATCGCGTCGATCCGGGTGTGGGTCCAGCTGTAGTTCAGGCTGTAATCCGGCAGCCGCCAGACGTTGACACACCGGATCGCCAGCACGGCCGCGCAGAGCCCCAGGCAGGCCAGGGCCGCGCGGCGCGGCCGCAGGCGCCCGAGCCAGAGCAGGAAGACCAGCGGGAAGACGAGGTAGAAGTGCTCCTCGATGGCGAGGCTCCAGAGCGGCACCGGCAGCACCGCCTCGGTGCCGAACAGGCCGGGATAGTTCGTCAGGAAGGTCGCCTGCCCGAGGACCGCCGCCGGCGCGACCGGCATCCAGTCGAGCCACCCCGCCGCGTAGAGCGCGCCGGAGGCGAGCAGGGTCAGGTACATGGGCGGCAGGATGCGCAGGCTCCGCCGGAGGTAGAAGGCGGGAAGCGACACCGTTCCGGTCCGCGCCCGCTCGATCCGCAGGAGCGTGGTGATCAGGTAGCCGCTGAGGAAGAAGAAGACGGTCACGCCGAAGCCGCCCGGCACCACGTGGCCGTAGCCGCAATGGGCCGCGAACACGATCAGGATGGCGAGCGCCCGCACCCCGTCGAGCTGCGGCAGGTAGGGCATCGTCCTCGGGATCGGATCACCGGAATCCGGCATGCTGGGGACCGATCTCCTGTCCGGGCCTGGGCAGCCGTGGCGGCCCGGCCACGCGGTGTCCGACGGAACGCTTCGATGAAGGTGTCCTACTCCGTCATCGCGGGCGGAGCGAAGTGACCCGGGGCAGCGCGACGACGGGCGGCGTCGCGCCGTCTGGATCGCTTCGCTCCGCGCGCAAAGACGTGGGCGCCGGAGCCAGCAACGCATGAATGTATGAGCGCGACGTTCACGCCGACCGACATCCGCGCCGTCACGCGCGGATGAGTCAATTGCGGGATCGTGAATCCCGATCCTGCCAGCTTTCAGGGTCGGAGGAGATTGGTAACCACGCCGGCCCATCATCCGGCCCGGTCGCGCCGCCTGAGCGCGTCGGGAGTGTTGCGTATGGTCCCGGTCCAGCCCCGCCGTCACGCCCGCCCGCACGCCGCGCTGGGTGCGGGCCTGTCCCTGCTGGCCCTGCTCGGAGCGCCCGGCGTCGCCCTGGCGCAGGGGACCGGCGCGGCGCAGGGCGGCCCCGCGCCGGTGCCGCCGCTCGCCGCGCCGGTCGCGGTGCCGCCCGCCGCGGGCGAGACCGCGAGGAGCCAGGAGCCCCGCGCACCGGAGGCGAAGGGTGAGGCGAAGGGCGCGGCCGGCAAGCCGGCGGAGGCCAAGCGGGCCGACACCAGGCCGGCCGAGACCAGGCCGGCCGAGCCCCGGGCGACCGAGGCCGCGCCGGAGTCAGTCCCGGCGCAGGGCAAGGCGCAGGATGCCAGGGCGCAGGACGCGAAGGCACAGGACGCGAAGGCCCAGGACAGCAAGGCGTCGGAGAGCAAGGCGTCCGACGCCCGATCGGCCGAGACCAAGTCCCAGCCGGCCAAGCCTCAGGAAGCGGCGAAGAGGTCCCGCGAGCCGGCGCCGCTGGTCTACGCCAAGGTCTCCGCCGACCCGAACCCGACGCTGACGCCGCGGACGTTCCTCGACACGCTCCGGGCGGCCGAGCGCTACGCGGCCTTCGCGGAGGCCGGGGGCTGGGAGCGGCTGCCAGACGATCTCGCGCGCCTCAAGCCCGGCGAGCGCCACCCGGCGATCCCCGCCTTGCGCCACCACCTGACGCTGACCGGCGACCTGCCGGCGGATGCCCCCCCGAACGACCGCCTCGACCCGCCCCTGGTGGCGGCGATCGCGGCGTTCCAGGCCCGTCACGGCCTGCCCGACAGCGGTATCCTTGGCCGGCTCACGATCAACGCGCTCAACGTGCCGGCCGCGGTGCGCCAGCGTCAGCTCGCCGCCTCCGCGGCCCGGCTGATGGGCTCGAAATTCCCGTTCGGCGAGCGCTACGTGGTGGTCAACATCCCGTCCGCCGCCGTGGAGGCGGTGGAGAACGGCGCCGTGACGCGCCGCTACGTCGCGGTGGTCGGCTCCCCCGACAAGGCGACGCCGTCCGTCGAGACGCGGATCACCGACATCAACTTCAACCCGACCTGGACCGTCCCCGCCTCGGTGGTGAAGAACGAGATCATCCCGGCGATGCGCAAGAACCCGGGCTACCTCGCCAAGAACCGCATCCGGATCCTGGGCCCGGCGGGCGAGGTCGACCCGACCCGGATCGACTGGGCGGGCCAGAAGGCCGTCAACTACACGCTGCGCCAGGATTCCGGCCTCGACAATTCGCTGGGCCAGGTGCGGATCGACATGCCGAACCGCTTTGCCGTCTACATGCACGATACGCCGGCGAAGTCGCTCTTCGCCGCGAGCGTGCGCTTCCACAGCCACGGCTGCGTCCGGGTCGGACAGGTGAAGGAGCTGGTCGGCTGGCTGCTGCAGGGTACGGACGGCCCCAACGGGCCCGGCACGAACTGGGGGCCGATCGAGATCGAGACCGGCATCGCCGACGGCGAGCGCCGCGACATCAAGCTCACCAAGCCGATCCCGGTCACCTTCGTGTACCTCACCGGCTTCGCCACGCCGGACGGGAAGGCGCATTTCCGCGACGACATCTACAACCTCGACACGCCGGCGCCCGAGCCCGCCGCCACCGGCGCGATCCCGCCCGCGGCGGGCGCGGACGCCGCGAAGCCGGCCCCCGCCCCCGCGCCGGTCCCGCCCCGGCCCGGTGCGGCCCACGACGCGAAGCCGGCTCCCGCGCGGGCTGCCGCGGCCAAGCCCGCGACGGTCGGACCTCCGCCGGTCAGGCCCGCACCGGCGAAGCCGTCGCCGGAGCGGCCCGCCACCGAGCACCGCAGTTTGGAATCCGTCGAACCTATCCGCTAAAGCCAACCCAGCCATGCGATTCTCGGCACGCCGGAACATCCCGGCGGGCCGGCCATTGGCCTGCAGAAAGCGCGTCCGCCCCTCCGCGGAGTGACGGAGCGGCGCGCCGAGCCAGCGAATCGCATTGGAGACGACCATGGCCAAGGCCAAGCCGAGCAGCCGCATCGAGAGTGCGCGCCTCAACACCCCGACCGACCTCGATCCGAGCGACGTCCGGACGATCGCCGAGGGCCTGACCGTCCTGAGCTCGGACCTGTTCGCCCTCTACATCAAGACCAAGAACTTCCACTGGCACATGAGCGGGCCCCATTTCCGCGACTACCACCTGCTGCTGGACGAGCAGTCGGCCCAGATCTTCGAGATCATCGACGCGGTGAACGAGCGCGCCCGCAAGATCGGCGGCACGGTCCTGCGCTCGCTCGGCCAGGCCAAGAGCCTGACCCGCGTGGCCGACAACGATGCCGAGTACGTCTCGCCCCTCGACATGCTCAAGGAGCTGCGCGACGACAACAAGGCCCTCACCGCCAACATGCGGACGCTCCACGGGGTCACCGACGAGGCCGGCGACGTGGCGACCACCTCGCAGCTCGAGGAGTGGATCGACCAGTCCGAGGAGCGGACGTGGTTCCTCTACGAGACCACCCGCAACGCGACCGACAGCGGCCACTGAGCCGCGCGCCCCGGCACCGGCGCGGCCGGCGCCGGGTCGGGCCTCGCCGCGCCGCTAGCCGGTTGCGAGATCGAGGTGCACCTTCACGAGGCCCGGATCGTCCGGGTCGCGCCCCTGCGTGAACCCGAGGCGGCGGCACACCGCCAGCATCGGTCGGTTCTCGGCCAGCACCGTGCCCTCGACCCGGCCGATCCCCTCGGAGCGCGCCCAGTCGATCATCAGGCGCATCAGCGCGAAGGCGAGGCCCGTCCCGCGGGCGTCGCGGCCCACCGCGATCGCGTACTCGCCGCTCTCGTGGTTGGCGTCGGCGTGGAGCCGGACCGCACCGAGCATGCGCTCGCCGCCGCCCGGCCCGATCTCCGTGGCCACGAACGCGATGGCGCGGGCGTAGTCGAGCTGCGTCAGGCGGGCCAGGAAGGCGTGGCTGAACTCGCGCACCGGCCCGAAGAACCGCAGCCGCAGGTCCTCCGGATCAAGACCCTTGAAGAAGGCCAGGAAGAGGCCCTCGTCCTCCGGGCGCACGGGCCGCACCCGCACGGTCCGGTCCTTGAGGTTGAGCGTGCGGATCCACTCGGCCGGATAGGGCCGGATCGCGAAGCGCGGGTGGCCGCGGCCGTGGGCGCTGCCGTAGTCGCCACGCTCGGCGCGCCCGATCCGGACCCGGGCGTCGAGGGCCAGCACGCCGGTCTCGTCGGCCAGGAGCGGGTTGATGTCGAGCTCGCGCACCTGCGGCAGGTCGGCGGCGAGCTGGGACAGCTTCACCAGCGTCAGCGCGATCGCCCCGAGATCGGCCGCCGGCACGTCGCGGTAGGCCTCCAGGCGGCGCGCGACCCGGGTGCGGGCAATGAGATCGCGCGCCAGGGTCAGGTCGAGCGGCGGCAGGCCGAGGGCGCGGTCGTCGATCACCTCCACGGCGGTCCCGCCCCGGCCGAACACCACCACCGGGCCGAACACCGCGTCCTCCGCGAGCCCGGCGATCAGCTCCCGGCGCTGGCCGCGGCGGACCATCGGCTGCACGGCGAAGCCGGTGACCCGGGCGTCGGGCCGCTCCCGGCGCGCGCGGGCCAGGATGCTGCGGGCGGCCTCCGCGACGTCGGCCTCGCTGGTCAGGTCGAGGTGGACGCCGCCGATGTCGGATTTGTGCACGATGTCCGGCGAGACGACCTTCAGCGCCACCGTCCCGCCCGCCGCGATGATCGGCCACGCGGCCGCCGCGGCCGCGTCCGTGTCGGGGGCGAGCGTGATCGGGACGGTCGGGATCCCGTAGGCCTGCAGGAGGCCGTTCACCGCCACCGGGTCGAGCCACGCGGCGCCCTGGCGCAGGGCGCCGGCGACGATCGAGCGGGCCCGCGCCGTGTCGGGGGAGAAGTCCCGCGGCAGCGAGTCCGGCGTGCGCATCAGGTCGTCCTGGGCCTCGCGGTAGCGCACGAGGTGCAGGAAGCCCTCGATCGCCTCGGAATCGGTGGTGAAATGCGGGATCCCGGCCTGCGCGAAGGTCTCGCGCGCCGCCTCCGCGTCGCCCAGCGTGACCGCGAAGACCGGCTTCTTGCGGGTCTGGCCGGCGCGGGCGGCCTTGACCGTCGCGGCGACGGCCTCGGCCACCGCGCCGGCCTCCGAGCGGATCGTCGGCACGTGGATCGCCAGCACGGCGTCGCTCGTCCGATCCGTCAGCAGCGGCGTCAGCGCGGACGCGAAGGCCGGACCGGCGGCGTCGACGCCGAGGTCGAGGGGGTTTCCCGGCGCGCGGCCCTCCGCCTCGGCGGGCGCCGCCAGGGTCCCGGCCCGCTCGATCAGCCGGTCCGCCGCGAGGAGGCCGATGCCGCGGCCGTTGGACACGATCGCCAGCCGGTGACCGGGGAACGGCCGCTGCCGCCCCAGGGTCTCCACGGCGGAGAACATCGCGTCGAGGTCCGGCACGGCCAGCAGGCCGGCCCGCCGGAAGGCCGCGGCGTAGACCGCGTCCGGGCGGGCCAGGGCGCCGGTATGGGTGACGGCGGCGCGGGTGTCGGGCCGGTGCCGGCCGGCCCGCAGGACCACGACGGGCTTGGCCCGGGCCGCGGCGCGGGCGGCCGACATGAACCGGCGGGCATCCGCGACCCGGTCGAGGCAGAGCAGGATCGCGCGGGTGCGGAAATCGGCGGCGAAGTGGTCGAGGCAGTCGGCCACGCCGATGTCGAGGACGCTGCCGAGCGACAGCACCGCCGAGAAGCCCGTGCCGTGGCGGGCGCCCCAGGCGACGATGGCGGCCGCGACCGTGCCGGATTGCGAGACGAGGGCGAGGTCGCCGGCCTCGGGCGCTTGGGCGAACAGGCTGGCGTTGAGCCTGGCGCCCGGAACCGCCAAGCCGGCGCTGTCGGGCCCGAGCAGGCGCAGGCCGTGGGCGCGGGCGATCCCGTGGGCGACCGGACCGGGATCCTCCGGCCCGGATCCGAGCCGCGCCGTGAGGATCACGGCCGCCCCGGCGCCGATCGCGGCGGCCTGCGCGACGACCTCGGGCACGCTCGGCGGCGGCACCGCGATCAGGACGAGGTCGGGGGCGGCGGGCAGATCCGCGACCCGCGGCACGCAGGCCAGCCCCTCGACGGCGGCCTGATCGGGCTGGACCGGCATGATCGCGCCGGGAAAGCCCGCGGCGCGCAGGCTGTCGAGCACGCTGCGCCCCAGCGAGCCCTCGCGCCCCACCGCCCCGACCAGGGCGATCGAGCGGGGCGCCAGCAGTTTGTCGAACCGGTAGGTGCTCACGACCGGCGGCTCACGACATCGTCACGGGACGCGGTCCCGCAGGCCATTCCTGGCGGCACGCATCTGGCCTCTCGCTCACGTCCGAACGGACGAGGCGCCGGGGCGCCCGCCGCCCTCCCAGATGGCGCGATCCGGCGCGCCTGCAACGCCCGGTCGGCACGCGCCGGCCGGAAATCGCTTGGTCGACGCGAGCGCGGTCTCCAGACCTCCTTTTGTTCAATATCGGGCGCCATTTATCCACTCTAAGACGGCACTTGTGGGCATGTGTGGATTGGACTTGCTATTGAATTCACACCACCATAGTAACTGCCCATTAACTACCCTGTATCGGGTCGAGCAGAGACAGATCCCGGCCGGCGTCGGTGGCCGGCTGGGATCGATTGGAGGTTACGGGATGGACGCCACGGGTGAAGGGCAACCGGACTATCTCACGCTGTCCGTCGACATCGTGTCGGCCTTCGTGAGCAACAATCCGGTCCCCGCGCCGGAACTGCCGGGGCTGATCGCGGCCATCCACGCGACGCTGCACGGGCTCGGCGAGCCGTCCGCCCCGCCGGCGGAGCAGCTGCGGCCGGCCGTGCCGGTCCGGCGCTCGGTCCAGCCCGACTTCATCGTCTGCCTGGAGGACGGCAAGAAGTTCAAGTCGCTGAAGCGCCACCTGCGGACGCACTACAACCTGACGCCCGAGGAGTATCGGGGAAAGTGGGGCCTGCCGCCCGACTACCCGATGGTGGCGCCGAACTACGCCGCGGCGCGGTCCAGCCTCGCCAAGAGCATGGGCCTCGGCCACCAGCGCCGGAAGGGCTGACGGCGCGGCGCTCTCATCCGCGCCCGCGTCCACAGCTTTCGCAGGCGGGTTAGGCATCGGGCAAGCCGCGCTTGCGAGGGTCGGGGGCCCGTCAGCGCCCCCGAGACCCGATGCCCGGCAAGCCCAGCCTCGTCGCCCGCCTGTTCTGGACGGCCGTGATCGGCCTTCCCTTCGGGCTCTGGTACGGCCGGCCGGCGCTCGCCGCGACGGGACTCGCCCTCGCGCTCGTCCTGCTGCGGCATCTCGGGCGCCCGCGCCGGTTCCGGGCCCGGGTGCGCCGGATCGCCCGCGCCCATGCCGAGACGCTGGCGCTGCGGCGGCGGCAGGAGAGCTACACCGACCCCTACGGCAACCGGATCGAGGACGGCTGGCTGCGCGAGCGCGATTATTTCCTCGAGCGGACCGTCCTGCCGCAGCTCGGCCCGCGCTTCGCCGACCTCGCCGAGGCGGAGCACGCGCGGATGCTGGCGATCGTCGAGGCCGAGGCCGCCGCCGTCGCGCTCCCGGAGGAGGACGAGGCGCCCGGGGACGGGCTGGACTACGAGCGCTACTGCGCCGAGCGCCTGGTCCGGGCGGGCTGGCGGGCGCACCGGACGCCGGCGAGCGGCGACCAGGGCGCCGATATCGTGGCGGTGCGGGACGGGCTGCGCCTCGTCGTGCAGTGCAAGCGGCTGAGCAAGCCCGTGGGCAACGCCGCCGTGCAGGAAGCCGCCGCGGCCCTGCGCTACTGGGACGGGGACCGGGCCGCCGTGGTGTCGAACGCCGGCTTCACGCCGGCGGCGCGCCGGCTCGCCACGGCCACCGGCGTCCTCCTCCTGCACCACGACGCCCTCGAGGCGATCGAGGCGTTCGACCTCGCGGAGACGTGATGCCCGTCAGGCGAGCGGGCCGGGGATGGCGATCTCCGCCTCGTTGAGCAGGCGCGCCTCGTGGCGGCGCACGAACAGCCACAGGGCCAGGCCGCCGAACACCACCAGGGCGAGCAGGGTCAGGCCCACCGGGCCGACGATGTGCTCGATCTGGCGCCCGCAATAGTACGAGCCGATGCCCATGCTGCCGGCCCAGACGATGCCGCCGAGGGCGTTGAAGGCGAAGAAGCGGCGCGCGTCCAGGCGGTTGACCCCGGCGAGCAGGGCCGCGTAGGCGCGCAGCATCGCGGTGAAGCGGCCGAAGAACACGATCTTCCCGCCGTGCTGGCGGAACAGGTACTGGCCGAGCTTGAGCCGCCCGTGGTCGAGGGCGATGAGATGGCCGTAGCGGAGCAGCAGCGGCATGCCCCAGCGCCGCCCCGCCCAGTAGCCGACATTGTCGCCCAGGATCGCCGCCGTCGCCGCCGCGGCGATGACCAGGCCGATGTTCAGGTTCCCGGTGCTGCCGGCGTAGACGGCGGCCGAGATCAGCACCGTCTCGCCGGGGCAGGGCACGCCGGCGCTCTCGAGGGTGATGATCACGAAGATCGCGATGTATCCGTAATTCGCGATCAGGTCGGCGATGGGCAGGTCGTTCAGGAAGGCCATGCGGTCCTCGGGCCGGTCTCCGGGCAGAGCCCGGCGACACAAGCGGACGGAACGTGGCCTTAAGAGGGCCGATCTGCGGCCGGCGGCGTCCTCAGAGGACCTTCAGCAGTGCTTCGGCGCCGGACGCCTCGGCCTTCGAGGGCGTCTCCTCGACGTTGAGGATCCGGACGACGCCGTCCTCGACCAGCATCGAGTAGCGCTTCGAGCGCATCCCGAGGCCGAAGCCGGTGCCGTCCATCTCCAGGCCGAGGGCCTTGGCGAAATCGGCGTTGCCGTCGGCGAGGAATTCCAGCCCCTCGGCGCCGCTCGCCTTCGACCACGCGTCGAGCACGAACACGTCGTTGACGCTCGTCACCGCGATGGCGTCGATACCGCGCCCGAGGATCTCGTCCCGGTGGGTGACGAAGCCCGGCAGGTGGTTGCGGTGGCAGCTGGGGGTGAACGCCCCCGGCACGCCGATCAGGACCACGCGCCGGCCCTTGAACACGTCGTCGGTGGTGCGCGCGATCGGGCCCTCGGGGCCGATCACCCGGAAGGTGGCCTGGGGCAGGTGGTCGCCGACCTGGATCATCGCGGGTCCCTCGTTGTCGCGCGCTGGGATGGCGCGCGTGAGCAGCGCGCCTGACCTAGCGTGGCAGGGGGTGCCTGTCGAGGATGCGGCCAGCTCCGGCTTGCACCGCCCTCACGGGCCGATCAGCTTGATGAAGGCCGCCCCGGCCCCGAAGAAGGCCGCTCCCGCCGCCATGCCCGAGAGGGCCACCTGCCAGGGCGCCAGGGCCCGGTCACGGCCGAGCTTGGCCTGCTCGGCCAGCAGCTTCGCCTGCTCGGCGATCAGCTTGTGCTGCTCAGCGACGAACTTGCGGGTCTCCTCCTGGGACCGCTCGATCCGCGCCCGCTGCTCCTCGATGTCGAAGGTGGGAGCGGGTGCGACATCCGCCATGACCAGCGAGCCTCAACGGTGACCGCGCCGGCCGCGACGCGGACCGACCCGGGTATTGTGGGACAGGGATTGAGACCCGCACAAGCTTGGGGGAGGCTTGCTGCGTCCCTTTTGCCCGCTGGACAACGGAGGGGCGCGGCGTAGCATGGACGCATGGCGCACCCTCCGCACCGCAGGCCCGATCCCATGTCGGCAGCGTCGTCCCAGGCCGGGAAGGCGGCGCCGCTCCGGACGGAGCTGTCGGGCCCGCAATTCCTCGACGGGCAGTTCCTCGTCGCCATGCCCGGCATGGCCGACGAGCGCTTCGCCCGCTCGGTGATCTACATCTGCGCCCATTCCGCCGACGGGGCCATGGGCATCATCGTCAACAAGGCGGCGACCGACATCAGCATGCCGGACCTCCTGGTCCAGCTCGACGTCGCGCCCGAGGCGGACGCGATCCGCCTGCGCGAGCGGGTCGGCCACATGCCGGTCCTGATGGGCGGCCCGGTCGAGGGACGGCGCGGCTTCGTGCTCCACAGCGACGATTTCCACATCCAGCAGTCGACGCTGATCATCGACGACGGCATCTGCCTGACCGCGACCGTGGAGATCCTCCGCGCCATCGCCAGCGGCGAGGGCCCGGCCAGCGCCGTGCTGGCGCTCGGCTACGCCGGCTGGCAGGCGGGGCAGCTGGAGAGCGAGATCATGGCCAACGGCTGGCTCAACTGCCCGGCCGACCCGGCCCTGATCTTCAACGCCGACCTCGACGCCAAGTACGACCTCGCCCTGCGGGCGAACGGCATCGACCCGGCGATGCTGTCGATGACCGCCGGCCGGGCCTGAGCCGGGCGCGCTCGCCAGGGCGGCACGGCGTCTTCGCGAGCGCAGCGAAGCAGTCCAGGGCAGCGCGATGCTGGCCGGCGTAGCGTTCCTGGATTGCTTCGCTCCGCTCGCAACGACGGTTGCGCCGGGCCGCTGGCCGTCACCGGGCGGCCTTACTCCGGAACGGCGTCGCCGCCGCCGACCGCGTCCGGGTTCATGCCCTCGACCGCGGGCTTGGGCCGCGGCCGGCGGGGCGCCACGGAGGCGGTAGGCGTCGCCGTGTTGGCGCCGAGCCGGGTGGCCAGGGCCAGGGCGCGGTTCTCCGTCACCCGCAGATGGCAGAACCCGTGCGTGCCCTCGCGCGCGTAGGTGCGGCAGAGCTGCTCCCGGTCCGACGAGAACGCCGCCTGTTCGCTGACGATCGGCCGGACATCCTCGCGCCGGGCCCGCTGGGTCATCAGCTTGTAATTGTCCCGGACGGCCTTGTCGGCCACGCCGCGGGCGGTGTCGAACTCGCCGGCCCGCGGGATCAGGGTGGCGGCGCCCGGCCCCCAGAGGCCGACCGGCGTGGTCGCGCAATCCGCCGCCGAGAAGGTGCAGACCGGGCCCGAACCCAGGCTCGAGACCAGGACGCCGCCGTCGGTCACGTCGAAGCGCAGCGGGCACTCGGCCCCGGCGGCCTCGAAGCGGGGCACGCCCTCGGGCTTGCCCTCGGCGGTGAGCGCCACCGGATTGCCGCCCGCGAGCGGCACCGTGCACGAATCCGCCGGCTGCGAGATCTTGGTCCCCGGCAGCTTGATCCGCGCCGTGACGGCGGTGCCGGAACGCTCCAGCTTCAGGGATCCGGAGAGGCCGTTGAGCTGCAGCTCCTGGCCGATCACGCCGTCCTCAGAGGGCGTCTTCAGCACGACCGGGCGGGCCGGGACTGGGGCAGGCCGGGGCGCCTCGGGAGCCGCCGCGGGCGGGCCCGGCTCGCCCGGGGCCCCCGGGACGGGCGCCGGCTCCGGCAGGCCGCGCGGCGGCACCGGCGGCCGTTCCGGCTTGATGCCGAACAGGCGCTCGAAGAAGTTCTGGGCCCGCGCGGGGGGCGCGGCGAGCATCCCGGGCGCCGCGACGGCGACCGCCAGGATCGGGAGCAGGAGGCTGCGGGTCGGGCGCATCGGACTCTACGACGGGGACACGAAGTGGCGGGGCCACGCGCAACCCCTTGTCGAAACGTTAACACGCCGTCGATGGCGCCGACGTGGCAGCGGAGCAACAAAATGCAGCCACGCCACCGGGCCGGCGCCGGCGGTGCGGCGAGATCCTGCCGGAATGCCAAGGGGATGGCGCGGATCCGCGGGGCCGATCCCGCCGCGCAGGCTTCGCCTTGCGGGCCCGGAACGGGCTTCTTATATCGCCCTCGACGCGGGATTGCGCGCTGGGTTTCAGCCGTTCACGGCCCTTGATCCGGCCCGGGTCCCATACTCACATCACCCCCGACACCGCCATGGGCCGAGCTGCTTCGGGGCTCGGCGGTCTGCTTGAACGCGACACAAAGAGGGATCCCACCATGGGTAAAGTTATCGGCATCGACCTCGGCACCACCAATTCCTGCGTGGCCGTGATGGAAGGCACGCAGCCCAAGGTCATCGAGAATTCGGAAGGCGCGCGCACCACGCCGTCCATCGTCGCCTTCACGGACGACGGCGAGCGGCTCGTCGGCCAGCCGGCCAAGCGCCAGGCGGTCACGAACCCCGAGCGCACGTTCTTCGCCATCAAGCGGCTCATCGGCCGGACCTACGACGACCCGATGACCCAGAAGGACAAGGGCCTCGTGCCCTACAAGATCGCCCGCGGCGACAACGGCGACGCCTGGGTCGAGGCGGACGGCAAGAAGTACTCGCCCTCGCAGATCTCCGCCTTCACCCTGCAGAAGATGAAGGAGACTGCCGAGTCGCATCTCGGCCAGCCGGTCACGCAAGCGGTCATCACGGTCCCGGCCTACTTCAACGACGCCCAGCGTCAGGCCACCAAGGACGCCGGCAAGATCGCGGGCCTCGAGGTGTTGCGCATCATCAACGAGCCGACCGCGGCGGCGCTCGCCTACGGCCTCGACAAGAAGAAGTCCGGCACGATCGCGGTCTACGACCTCGGCGGCGGCACCTTCGACGTCTCCATCCTGGAGATCGGCGACGGCGTCTTCGAGGTGAAGTCGACGAACGGCGACACCTTCCTGGGCGGCGAAGACTTCGACAACCGGATCGTCGAGTACCTGACGGCCGAGTTCAAGAAGGAACAGGGCATCGACCTGACCAAGGACAAGCTCGCCCTCCAGCGCCTCAAGGAGGCCGCCGAGAAGGCGAAGATCGAGCTGTCCTCGGCCACCCAGACCGAGATCAACCTGCCCTACATCACCGCCGACAACACCGGCCCGAAGCACCTCGCGCTGAAGCTCAGCCGCGCGAAGTTCGAGTCGCTCGTCGACGATCTGGTGCAGCGCACGATCGAGCCCTGCCGCAAGGCGCTCAAGGATGCCGGCGTGTCGGCCTCCGAGATCGACGAGGTGGTGCTGGTCGGCGGCATGATCCGCATGCCGAAGATCCAGGAGGTGGTGAAGTCCTTCTTCGGCAAGGAGCCCCACAAGGGCGTGAACCCCGACGAGGTCGTGGCCATCGGCGCCGCCGTGCAGGCCGGCGTGCTCCAGGGCGACGTCAAGGACGTGCTGCTGCTGGACGTGACCCCGCTGTCGCTGGGCATCGAGACGCTGGGCGGCGTGTTCACCCGGCTCATCGACCGCAACACCACGATCCCGACCAAGAAGTCCCAAACCTTCTCGACGGCGGAAGACAACCAGAACGCGGTCACGATCCGGGTCTTCCAGGGCGAGCGCGAGATGGCGGCCGACAACAAGCTGCTCGGCCAGTTCGACCTCGTCGGCATCCCGCCGGCGCCCCGCGGCATGCCGCAGATCGAGGTGACCTTCGACATCGACGCCAACGGCATCGTTAACGTGACGGCCAAGGACAAGGCGACCAACAAGGAGCACCAGATCCGCATCCAGGCCTCGGGTGGCCTGTCGGACGCCGACATCGACCGGATGGTGAAGGACGCCGAGGCGAACGCCGAGGCCGACAAGAAGCGGCGCGAGCTCGTCGAGGTGAAGAACCAGGGCGAGAGCCTGATCCACGCCACCGAGAAGTCGGTGACCGAGTACGGCGACAAGGTCCCGGCCGCCGACAAGGGCGCGATCGAGACCGCGATGACCGCGCTCAAGACCGCGCTGGAGGGCGACGACGTCGAGACCATCAAGGCCCGGACCACGGAACTGATGCAGGCCTCGATGAAGCTCGGCGAGGCCATGTACGCCGCCAACCAGGCGGCCGGCCCGGATGCGGGTGCCGAGGCGGCGGCCTCCGAGAAGAAGGACGACGTCATCGACGCCGACTTCCAGGAGGTCGACGAGAAGGACCAGAAGAAGCGCGCCTGAGGCGCGGATCTGATACGACCGCGCGGGGCCGGAGCGATCCGGCCCCGCCTTTGCGTGAGAAGCGTATTCAGAAGCTCCGTCATGCCGGGCCTGCGGGGCCCGGAACCGGGAGCCGCCGGCCGATCGCGGATCCGCGTCGTCGGCGCCTCCGGTTTCCGGGCTCGTCGCGGCCTCCCGGAACGGCGGCGCGGTGGTAGAGAAGCGTCGCGGCCCGGGGTACGGGACGGGACGGGAAGGCACCTGAGGGCGGGATGTCGAAGCGGGACTACTACGAGATCCTGGGGGTCACCAAGACCGCCACGGAAGGCGAGATGAAGGTCGCCTTCCGCAAGCTCGCGATGACCTATCATCCCGACCGGAATCCCGGCGACAAGGACGCCGAGATCAAGTTCAAGGAAATCAACGAGGCCTATCAGTGCCTCTCCGACGGCCAGAAGCGCGCCGCCTACGACCGGTTCGGCCACGCGGCCTTCAGCCAGGGCGGGGCCGGCGGTCCCGGATTCGGCAACGAGTTCGGCGACTTCATGTCGGACATCTTCGACAATTTCTTCGGCGACGGCCGCGGGGCCGCCGGCGGTGGCCGCGGACGCGGCGGCACGCCGGGCCGCGAGCGCGGGGCCGACCTGCGCTACAACCTCGAGATCACTCTGGAGGAGGCCTTCACCGGCAAGGCCGAGACCATCAAGATCCCGACCTCGATCACCTGCGAGGTCTGCGACGGGTCCGGCGCGAAGCCCGGCTCGAAGCCGCGGACTTGCCCGACCTGCGCGGGCTACGGACGGGTCCGGGCGGCGCAGGGCTTCTTCGCCATCGAGCGGACCTGCCCCAACTGCCACGGCCGCGGCGAGATCGTCGACGACCCCTGCACCGCCTGCCAGGGCGCCGGGCGCGTCAACCGCGAGCGCACCCTCTCGATCAACGTGCCGGCGGGCGTCGATGACGGGCTTCGGATCCGGCTCGCCGGCGAGGGCGAGAGCGGGCTGCGCGGCGGGCCGGCGGGCGACCTCTACGTCTTCCTGTCGATCAAGCAGCACGAGTTCTTCCAGCGCGACGGCGCTGACCTGTTCTGCCGGGTGCCGATCTCGATGGTCACGGCCGCGCTCTCGGGCGAGATCACCGTGCCGGTGATCGACGGCTCGCAGACGCAGGTGCGCATCCCGGCGGGGACGCAGACCGCCAAGCAGTTCCGCATCAAGGGCAAGGGCATGCCGGTGCTGCGCTCGCGGGAGGTCGGCGACCTCTACATCCAGGTCTTCGTCGAGACCCCGCAGAACCTGACCAAGCGCCAGCGCGAGCTGCTCCAGGAGTTCGACCAGTCGGCCTCCCCGGAGAACCATCCGGAGTCCGCGGGCTTCTTCTCGAAGGTGCGGGACTTCTTCGGGGGCGCGGTCCGGCCGTGAGGCCGGATCCGAATCCCGGGAAGACCCGTTATGCAAGCGGCCGGCGTGGCTTGCATCCCCTAGGCGCGGCGCCGGCTTGACTGTAAGACAGCGCCGTCCCTAGCCATTCATTCTCATCCGGCATCAAGGAATCCAGGACTTGCCGCCGCTCCGCCGTCCCAACGCGAAGGCTCCTGCGGGCAGGAGCGCGATTTTCGGGCCGCGGCGCGACCCCCTCGAGGACGAGGCCCGATTCCTGCGGTCCTGGCTTGAGCGCCCCCTGGTCACGGGGGCCGTGACGCCCTCGGGCAAGATGCTCGCCCGGACCATGGCCGCCTACGTCGACCCGCGCCTCGAAGGGCCCGTGGTCGAGCTGGGCCCCGGCACCGGTCCTGTGACCGAGGCGCTGATCCGGCGCGGCGTCGCGCCGGAGCGGCTGATCCTCGTGGAGTTCAACCCCGATTTCTGCCGCCTCCTGACCCATCGCTTCCCGGGCGTGCGGGTCATCCAGGGCGACGCCTACAACATGCGCGCGAGCCTCCAGGACGTGCTGACGGAGCCCGCCGCCGCGACGATCTCGAGCCTGCCGCTGTTCACCAAGCCGCTGGAGCAGCGGCTCGACCTGCTCAACACCGCCCACGACCTGATGCGGCCGGGCGCGCCCTTCGTGCAGTTCACCTACGCGGTCGTTCCGCCGATCCCGGCCCGCTGCGAGGCCGGCAGCTACACCGCCGACCGCTCCAACCGGGTCTGGCTGAACCTGCCGCCGGCGCGGGTCTGGGTCTACCGCCGACCCTGACCTGAACACCGCCTGAGCGAACAGGTCACGTTTGCGTCAACTGGAAAGGCGCACACCTGGGACACGGCCGGACGCCACAGGGCGACCGGCGTGGATCAGGAGAACGCCGATGTTCACCAAGACCGCACGGACCCGTTTGGCCGCCGCCCTGGCCTTCGGCGGACTCGCCTTCGCGGCGCCGGCCATGGCCGCGCCCCTCGGCCGCGATGCCGGCCTGCAGGCGGAAGCCGGCGACGTCCAGACCGTCCAGTACGGCTACGGCTACGGGCACCGCCACGGCGGCTGGGGTCACCGCGGCTACGGCCCGCGCCATCACCACCACGGCTGGGGCCGGGGCCACCATCACGGCTGGGGGCACCGCGGCTTCGGCCCGCGTCACCATCACCACGGCGGCTGGGGCCATCGCCACGGCTACGGCCGCTGGTAAGGGCTCCGAGCCCGCCGCGCCCGGCCACGGCTCCGTGATGGCCGGGCGCGCCCGCTAGCCGGCGCCCACCCGCTCGAGGACGGGCGGGCGCTCCGGCGGCGCGTTGCCCATTCGGTAGGCCGCCCGCAGCGCGGCCTCCGCCCGGTCCGCGGCGGCCTCGTCGGCCGCGTGGACGATCCCGAGCAGCCCGCCGGACGATCCGGGACCGGCGAGATCCGTGAAGCCGACCCGCGGGTCGACCGGATCCTCCGGCCGGGTGCGGCCGCCGCCGAGCCCGATCACCGCCAGGCCCAGCGCCCGCGTCGCGATCCCCGCGACGGTCCCGTCCTGACGGACCGCCCGGCGCACCGGCGCGGCGGGCAGATGCGCCTCCGGCCGCTCCAGGAGATCGCCCGGTCCGCCGAGCGCCGCGATCATGCGGCCGAAGCCCTCGGCCGCCCGGCCCGAGGCGAGGGCCTGCTCCAGCCGCTCCGCGGCGCTATCGCGGTCCGGCGCCAGGCCGCCGACGACCAGCATCTCGGCGCCCAGCGCCACCGTGACCGCGTGGAAGCGCGGCTCGCGGCGCGCGCCCGTCAGGTAGTCGAGCGCGTAGGCGACCTCGACGGCGTTGCCGGCCGCGCTGGCGAGCGGCGCGTCCATGTCGGTGATCAGCGCGGCGGTGTGCAGGCCGGCCCCCTCCGCAACCGTGACGATGCTCTGGGCCAGCGCCCGCGCCTCAGGCACGCCCGCCATGAAGGCGCCGGAGCCCTGCTTCACGTCCATCACGAGCCCGTCGAGCCCGGCGGCGAGCTTCTTCGACAGGATCGAGGCGGTGATCAGGTCGCGGGACTCGACCGTGCCGGTGACGTCGCGGATCGCGTAGAGGCGCCGGTCCGCGGGCGCGAGTTCGGCGGTCTGGCCGATGATGGCGCAGCCGACCTCCGCGACGACCCGGCGGAACGCGTCGAGCCCGGGCGTGGCGTCGTAGCCCGGGATGCTGCCGAGCTTGTCCAGCGTCCCGCCGGTATGGCCGAGGCCGCGCCCCGAGATCATCGGAACGTAGCCGCCGCAGGCCGCGACCATCGGGGCGAGCGGCAGGCTCACCGCGTCGCCGATGCCGCCGGTGGAGTGCTTGTCGAGGACGGGCCCGGGCAGGTCCCAGGCGAGGATCCGGCCCGATTCCGCCATTGCGCGGGTGAGCGCCACCCGCTCCGGCAGCGACAGGCCGCGGAAGAACACCGCCATGGCGAAGGCCGCCGCCTGCCCCTCCCCGACCGTGCCGTCGGTGAGGCCGCGGATGAAGGCCCCGATCTCGTCCGGATCGAGGGGCTGGCCGTCGCGCTTGGCCCGGATCGTCTCCTGAGGCAGCCGCACGCTCACAGCGTCCGCGCCCGCATCAGGGTCTCGAACAGGCTGCTCGCCCCGAGCCGGAAGGTTCTCGGGCTCACCCAGCCGGGACCCATCAGCCGGTCGGCGAGGTCGAGGTAGGTGGCGGCGTCGGCGACGCTGCGCAGGCCGCCGGAGACCTTCAGGCCCGCGGGGCGGCCGCCGGCGCGGATCTCGGCCAGCATCGCCTCGGCGGCTTCCGGGGTCGCCGAGACCGGGCTCTTGCCCGTGGAGGTCTTCAGGAAGTCGGCGCCCGCCTCCAGGGCGATCCGGCTGGCCTCCCGGATCCGCTCCGGCTCGGCGAGCGCACCCGTCTCCAGGATCACCTTCAGGGTCGCGGATCCGCAGGTGTCGCGCACGGCCTCGACCATGTCGCGGGCCACCGCCGCCTCGCCCCGCAGCAGCGCGCCGTAGGGCAGGACGAGGTCGATCTCGTCGGCGCCGTCGCGCAGCGCCTCGGCGGTGTCGTCGGTGGCGCGGGCGCAGTCCTCGCCGCCCGCGGGGAAGTTGATCACCGTGGCGATCCGGATCGCGGTGCCCGCGAGCGCCCGCGCGCCCTGCGCGACGAAGCGCGGCCAGACGCAGATCGCCGCGACGCCGCCGCGCTTCGCGTCCCGGCAGAGGACGTCGATCCGGGTCTCGGTGCAGGTCTCGCCGAGATCGGTGAGGTCGAGGAGCGGCAGGGCCCGGCGTGCGACCGCGCCGGCTTCGGGGTCAGTCATCGGCTGTCTCTCCGTCGGGCAGGCCGGCCACGAACGCCCGGACCAAGCGGCCGAGATCCTCCGCGGCCCGGGCCGCGACTTCCTTCGTCTCCGCGTGGTGCGGCGCGCCGCCGGCAATGCCGGCCGCGAGGTTCGTCACCACCGAGACCGCCGCCACCGGCAGGTCGAGGAACCGGGCGAGGATCACCTCCGGCACGGTGGACATGCCCACGAGGTCGGCGCCCAGGATGCCGGCCATCCGCACCTCCGCGGGCGTCTCGAAGCTCGGGCCCGAGAACCACGCGTAGACTCCCTCCCCCAGGGGCACGCCGCAGGCCCCGGCCGCCGCGCGGAGCCGCGCCCGCAGGTCCGGGTCGTAGGCCTCGGTCATCGGCACGAACCGGGCGTCGCTGGCCTCGCCGATCAGCGGGCTCAGGCCGGAGAGGTTGATGTGGTCGGCGAGCAGCACGAGGCAGCCGGGCCCGGTCGCGGGCCGCAGCGATCCGGAGGCGTTGGTGAGGAGCAGGCGGCGGGCGCCGAGGTGCCGGGCGCAAGCGAGCGGCACCCGCATCGCCGCCGGGTCACCGCGCTCGTAGGCGTGGGCCCGCCCCTCGAAGATCAGGACCGGCCGCCCGGCGAGGCGGCCGCGATGCAGCCGGCCGCCGTGGCCGCTGACACCGGGCCCCGGAAATCCGGGGATCGCCGCGTAGTCGACGGCGCGCGCGTCCGTGAGGGCCGCCGCGATCCCGCCGAGGCCGGTGCCGGTCACCACCGCGCAGGCGTAGGGACCCGCGAAGCCGGCGGCGCGCAGGGCGTCGCGGGCGGCCGCCTCACTCACCGAGCGTCTCCGGGCCGAAGGATTCCGGCAGCAGCTCCGCCAGCGTGAAGGTGCGGGCGACCCCGCCCGGACCGGCGGCGTGGATCGGGGTGTCCGGCCGGGCGAACTCGCGGATGCGCTGGCGGCAGGCGCCGCAGGGCGTCACCAGGCCGTTGCCGTCGCCGCAGACCAGGATCGCCGCGATGCGCCGGCCGCCGGCCGCCACCATGGCGGCGATCGCCCCGGCCTCCGCGCAGGTCCCGACCGGGTATGCGGCGTTCTCGACGTTGCACCCGGCGTGGATCGCGCCGCGCTCGTCGCGCAGCGCGGCCCCGACGGGGAAGCGGGAATAGGGCGCGTGCGCGTGCGCGCGCACCGCGCGCGCCGCCTCGAACAGGGCTGCGAGCCCGTCATCGTCCCGTGCTGGGTCCCGTGCTGGATCCGCGGCCTGCATGGCCGATCTTTGGCACCCGCCGGGGCGCTCTGTCGAGGCCCCGGGCGGGAGTCCGGCGCGGCGCTCAGCGGGTCGCCGGACCGGCGCCGAGGAGGCTCGCCGCCTGACGCAGGTCCGCGTCGCTGCGCGGGCCGCTCAGGGCGTAGGCGGTGTCGCCCGCGTTCCACGAGACGACGTCGCCGTCGTCCGAGCCGGTGATGAGCGTCGTCGGTCCGCCGCGGATGCCGCGGGTGGCGAACAGCGACGCCTCGCCGAAGCGCTCGGTCTCCAAGGCGACCTCGATCCCGGTGCCGTGCCGGGCGGGGAAGACCTGGATGTCGCGCACCCGCCAGCCGTCCGGCAGGGCCGGCAGGTCGATGCCGGTCGCCGAGCGGAGCCGCGCCCGGTCGTAGACCGGATCGTCGGCCTGGCCACCGATGCTCTTGCGCAGCTGCGCCACGACCCGGGCCTGCCGCGCGTCGGCGATCAGGGCCGGATCCGGGGTCGCCGCCAGGGTGTCGGGAACGCCGAAGCGGCCGATCTCGTCGTGGGCCAGCCAGCCCGCGCCCACGAGCACCGCGATCGCGGCGGCCCGCTTCAGGCGCGAGGCGACGCGGCGCCAGCGCAGGTTCCGGTCGAAGCGGCGCGCCAGGACCATGTTCCGGTCCGGCCCGGGCCCCGGAACGCGCTCGAAGCAGGCCCTGAGGGCGTCGCGATCGTGCATCTCGGCCATCACCCGGGCCGCGGCCTCGGGATTGGCCGCGAGGTGCGCCTCGACGTCGAGACGGCGCATCGGGTCGATCTGGCCGTCGACGAAGGCGATGAGATCGTCGTCTGTGATCGGATCGATCATCGTGAAGTCCTCGAATCCAGCGTGCCCGGAGGCGATCCGCCGGTCGCAATCGTCAGTCGGCACCGGCGCCCGCGGGTGCCGGTCCTTCATCAGCTCCGCGCTCAGCTCTCTCCGACGGCGCGTCGCAGAGGCCAGGCGGACCTTTCCCGCGGCTCGTCGGACACGACGAGCCGGAGGGTGGAGGGCGGTCCGCGCCGCGTCTCGGGTGTCTTGGCGGGCTCCGCCTCGTCGGAGCTGCGGTCGGTCCGCGTCCCCTCCTCGAAGGCCCGCAGAGCCGCCCGGCCGCGGCCGAGACGGGACATCAGCGTGCCGATCGGGATGCCGAGGACGGCCGCCGCGTCGGCGTAGGCCATGCCTTCCAGGGTGACGAGGTGGAGCGCCGCGCGCTGCTCCTCCGGCAGCTTGAGGAAGGCCTGCCGGATCTGGGCGAGGCGCACCTGACCCTCCTGGGCCGGCGGCGCCATGTCCTCGGTCATCCGGACCAGTGTGTCGGCGTGCCGCGCCTCGACCTGCCGGCGGCGCTGCTCGTCGATGAAGGCGTTGTGCAGCACCGTCATCATCCAGGTGCGCAGATTGGTGTTCGGCCGCAGCGAGCCCTGCATCTCCAGGGCCCGCACCAGCGTGTCGTGCACGAGGTCGTCGGCCCGCAGCGTGTCGCGGGTGAGCGACCGCGCGTAGCGCCGCAGGGGCACCAGCAGGTCGAGGAGGTCCGCGCGCTTGTTCTTGTCCGATGCCATGATGTGTGAACGCGGGGGCCGCACGTTTAATCCCGCCTGCCGGCCCGGCGTCGCGGTCAGGCCTGGTCGAGGGTGGCGGCGATCCCCGAGATCACCCGCGGATCGGTCGGCTCGACCTGCGTGGCGAAGGCCGCCGCGAGGCTGCCGTCGCGGGCGATCAGGTACTTGTGGAAGTTCCAGCGCGGCGTCTCGGCGGGGCGCTCGGCCGCCGCCCAGCGGTAGAACGGGTGGGCGCCCGGCATCTTCACCCGGGTCTTGGCCGTGAGCGGGAAGGTGACGCCGTGATTCCTCCGCGCCGCCTCCGCGATGGCCTGGCCGTCCAGGGGTTCCTGGTTGCCGAAATCCGGCGACGGGACGCCCAGCACGATGAGCCCGCGATCGCCGAACCGCGTCCAGATCGTCTGCAGCCCGGTGAGCTGCCCGGCATAGCCGCAAGCTGTCGCGGTGTTGACCACGAGAATCGGCTTCCCCGCGTAGGCGGAGAGCGGCATCGGCGCGGCCTCCGGGGTCTCGAAGGCGAAATCCGTGGCCCGCGCGGTGCCGGCGGGCTGCTCCGCGGCGCGGGCGCCGCCGGCGAGACCGGCACCGATCAGGATCAGGGCCTCGCGGCGCAGCAGCGTCATGGCGGTGACCTCTTCGCGACCTCGTCGCGCCACTGAGCGCGCGATTTTCCGCGCGGCAACGCGCCCGACCCGCCACGGTTTCATGCGCCGCGACGGTCGTTTCGACGCAGGCTCGACCGCCGCGGATCGGAAGGCCGGCGGGCGGCCTCAACCGGTCCGGACCGTGTCGAGGAAGCGGCCCACTTCCACGTCGAGCTGTTGAGCCTGCCCCAGCAGCCCGGACGCCGCCTCGAGCACCTGTGCGGCGGCGCTCCCAGCCCCCTCCGCCGAGCGGGCCACGGCCGTGATGTTGTTGGTGACGGCTCCGGTCCCGAGTGCCGCCTGCCCGACGTTCCGGACGATCTCCTGGGTCGCCGAACCCTGCTCCTCGACCGCCGCGGCAATCCCGCTCGACACTGCACTGATCTCGTTGATGCGGCTGACGACCCGCGTGATCGCGTCGGAGGCGTCCCCGGTCCAGGACTGGATCTCGCCGACCTGTCGGGCGACCTCCTCGGTCGCCTTGGCGGTCTGCTCGGCCAGTTCCTTGACCTCGCTCGCGACCACCGCGAAGCCGCGACCCGCCGCGCCGGCGCGGGCCGCCTCGATCGTGGCGTTGAGGGCCAGCAGGTTGGTCTGGCCGGCGATGCCCGAGATGAGGCCGACCACGTCGCCGATCCGCGTCGCGCTCTCCCGCAGGCTGCGCATCAGGTCCGCGGATCGTCCGGCCTCCGCGACGGCCGTGTCGGCGAAGTCGGCCGCCGTCTGCACCTGACGGCCGATCTCGTGAATGGTCGTGCCGAGTTCCTCGGCGGCGGCAGCCACCGTGCTGACATTCGTGGCCGCCTGCTCGGCCGCCGCCGCGACCGTCGTCGACTGGTCGGCCGTCTCGGCCGCAGCGAAGCTCATGCGCGCGGCCGTGGATTCGAGTTCGCTCGCCGCCGACGAGACGGCCCGCACCACACCGCCGACCGCCGCCTGGAAGCCGTCGGCCATCTCGACCATCGCGGCCTTGCGTTGCGCATCGAGGGCGGCACGGGCCTGCGCAGCCTCGGCTTCGAGGGTCGCGGCTCGGACGAGGCCGTCGCGGAAGACTCGGACCGCATCGGCCATGGCGCCGATCTCGTCACCGCGGCCGACTCCGGGCACTTCGGTCCGGAGATCGTTCGCCGCCATCCGGGTCATCGCGGCCGTGATGGCGCGGACCGGCTTGGCGATGCCGATCTGCAGGAGCGCCAGACCGATCAGCCCGATGCCGGCCATCAGGCCGAGGCCGATCAGGCTCGCTGAACGCGTCGCCGCGATGGCCGTCGCCGCGGCCTGAGCCCGGCCGTTCATCAGCGCGCGCTCCGTGTCGGCGATCTCGGCCGTCTTGGCGCGGATCTCGTCCATGATCGCCTTGCCGACGCCCGAGATCATGATCCGGCGCGCCTCTTCCCGCGTCGCGGCATCGCGCATCAGGGCGATCTCGCGATCCGCGAACGCGCTGCCCCAGCGATCAGCCAGCGACTTCAGGTCCGTCAAGCGTGCCTGCTGCGCGGGGTTGTCCGCCACCAGCCGCCGCATCTCCGACCAGGCCGCCGCGAAGGCCTCACGTCCGGCCGTCTCGGGCTCGAGGAAGCGCGGCTCCGCGGCGATCAGGTAGCCGCGCAGGCCGGTCTCCCGATTCACCATCGCGAGGCTCATCCGCTCGACCTGTTCCAGCACCGCCTGCGTATGCTCGATCCGGTCCTGAGCTTCCCGGATGTCACCGATGTTCCGCAAGGTTATGCCGGCCACGACCAATGTAACGATGAGCATCGCGCCCATGACAAGAGCGATCTTGATGCTGATCCTGTAGTCAGACATACGAAATGACATGTCTCGGGCTCTCCCCGCGGTGAGTGAGTCGCCGCCTCATCAACCGCGCTCTGCCCGTAGACGCTTCATCGTCGCTTATGAAGAAAAATTTTTATTAACTCGAAGTCAGACCAAAATACATATACGCAAACTCCCTTCATTCCACCGAACATCAGGCCGATAATCTGCCAGATCCGACAATATTTGACAGATCTCGACAGAAAATTGTCTTGATATCAATTATTCGTACACGGCCCGAAGGGCCCATCACTGATACGTCTGCTGAAGGTCGACCGTGCAATCCCGGCCGATCCGCTCGTAGTTCTCGGCGAGCCAGGCCTGCGCGGCGGCGCGGCCCTTGTCGCGCAGGCGCTTGAACACGGTCCAGCGCGCGTCGAGCTTGGAGGCGGCGTTATAGTCTTCGAGGGCGTCGGTGCCGTCGATCCGGTGCACGAGGACCCGGCGGTACTGGCCCTGGCCGAGGGTGCCCTCCTCGATCAGCCCGTCCAGGAAGTCGATCGCCCGCAATTCGCGCATCAGATTCGCGTTGAACGTGATCTCGTTGAGCCGGTCGCGGATCTCGGCCTCCGTGCGCGGGGTCTCGCGCCGCTCCACGGGGTTGATCTGCACGAGCAGGATGTCGCGGGTCTGGGCGCCGCGGTGCAGGGGGTAGAGCGGCGGGTTGCCGAGGTAGCCGCCGTCCCAGTAGGGCACGCCGTCGATCTCCACCGCCTGGAAGACCGTGGGTAGGCAGGCCGAGGCCATCAGGTGGTCGACGGTCAGGCGCTCGCGCTCGAACACCGCGAGCTTGCCGGTCCAGACGTTGGTCGCCGAGACGAACAGGCCCGCCGTGTCGGCCTCGCGGAGGCGGTCGAAATCGACCTGCTCGGCGAGCGCCTTGCGCAGCGGATTGATGTTGAGCGGGTTCGACACGTAGGGGCTCGGCGCCAGCATCTTGGCCCAGAACTCGGCCACCGGGTTGCCTTTCCACAGGCTGAACAGGCCGCTCACGAGGTTGCGCTGGGCCGGCCCCAGGTCGCCGTCGAGGCTGACCTCGCGCCAGAACCGCTCCAGACCCTCGCGGGCCCCGTCCGGGCCGCCCTTCAGCCAGCCATCCACCAGAACGACGGCGTTCATCGCCCCGGCGCTCGCCCCCGTCACCGCCTCGAAGCCGAGGCGGCCGTCCTCGATGAGCGCGTCGAGCACGCCCCAGGTGAAGGCGCCGTGCGCGCCGCCGCCCTGGAGAGCGAGCGCCACCGGCTTCTCGAACTTGGGCCCGGCGAGCGCGGGGCCCGGCGCCTGCGCCGGCTGCGCCTCGATCGCGTCGGTGACGGGCGATTCGGGAACGGCGGTGGCGGGGTTGTGCGGCTCGGCGCCACCGAATTGCTCGCTCATGTCGGCCTCCTGATCCACCACACAGATGGGATGCTGCGATGCAGCATCAACCGTGCGGCGGGATCGCGGCGGGGTGCCCGCCCCGCGCCGGCACCTGTCCCGGCCTGAGCGAATCGGCAACAGAGTCCGACGAAAACCGGCCGGCGACGGCGGCGGGTGCCTCCGGGACGTGCAGGAAACTCGACATCCGCGCCCGGATACGACATGACAGCCGCGATGCTGTCCTGCGCGATGCTGCCCCGCGCGGCGCCGGGTTGACGCGGCGCCGGGTCGTCCGCAGCTAACCCGCGGCAGCCCCGAAGTTCCGGCGAGGCGTGTCCCCGGGACCGGCCCGGCAGCCGTCACGGCTCCGGCACCCGCGAGGCGCGCCCGCGAAAGTCCACGATGGAAGTCATGGAAGCCACCCGTTCCGAGAACCCCGCCGACAACCCGCTGGCCGGCGGCGGACCGGAGATCGCCGGCCCCGCCCCGCGCCACCGCACCGTCGGCGTCACGGTCGGTGAGGGCGAGGGCGCGGTCACCGTCGGCGGCGGCGCCCCGATCGTCGTCCAGTCGATGACCAACACCGACACGGCCGACATCGACGCCACCGTGGCGCAGGTCGCCCAGCTCGCCCGGGTCGGCTCGGAGCTCGTGCGCATCACGGTCGACCGCGACGAGGCGGCGGCCGCGGTGCCGAAGATCCGCGAGCGCCTCGACCGGATCGGCGTCCACGTGCCGCTGGTGGGCGACTTTCACTACATCGGCCACAAGCTGCTCGCCGACCATCCGGCCTGCGCGGAGGCGCTGGCCAAGTACCGGATCAACCCCGGCAACGTCGGCTTCAAGGACAAGAAGGACACGCAGTTCTCGGCGATCATCGAGCAGGCGATCAAGCACAACAAGACCGTGCGGATCGGCGCCAACTGGGGCTCGCTGGACGGCGAGCTGCTCACTCACCTGATGGACGAGAACGCCAAGGCGCCGCGGCCGATCGACGCCCGGGCGGTGATGCGCGAGGCGATGGTCCGCTCGGCGATCAGCTCGGCCGACCGCGCCGTGGAGCTCGGCCTGCCGCAGAACAAGATCATCCTCTCGGCCAAGGTCTCGGCGGTGCAGGACCTGATCGCCGTCTACCGCGAGGTGGCGCGCCGCTCGGACTACGCCATCCATCTCGGCCTCACCGAGGCCGGCATGGGCTCGAAGGGTCTCGTGGCCGCCTCGGCCGCCATCGGCGTGCTGCTCCAGGAGGGGATCGGCGACACGATCCGGTACTCGCTGACCCCCGAGCCCGGCGGCGACCGGACCGTCGAGGTCAAGGCCAGCCAGGAACTCCTGCAGACCATGGGGTTCCGCACCTTCGTGCCGATGGTGGCGGCCTGCCCGGGTTGCGGCCGCACGACCTCGACCACGTTCCAGGAACTCGCCCGCGACATCCAGAACTGGATCGTCACCTCCATGCCGGAGTGGAAGAAGACCTATCCGGGCGTCGAGGGGCTGAACGTGGCCGTGATGGGCTGCATCGTGAACGGCCCGGGCGAATCGAAGCACGCCGATATCGGCATCTCGCTGCCCGGCACCGGCGAGACCCCGACCGCGCCGGTCTTCATCGACGGCAAGAAGGCGATGACGCTCCGCGGCCCGACGCTGGCCAAGGACTTCGAGACGATCGTGATCGACTACATCGAGCGCCGATTCGGCCAGGGCGGGAACCGCACCGCCGCCGAGTGACGGGCGGGCCGACGCGCAGGTCCCGCGAGACGGAGACCGCGTCGCCTCCCGCCGTCGCTCCGGGGCGCCGCGTGTCCGGTTAACGTTGGCGGCGTGGCCCGCCGTGCCGAGACCCAGCTCCGCGTTCTTCGCGGGTGCACACGGTTTCCGGGCGCACGAGGGCATGATAGCAAGGCCGCACGATCCCGCGAGCGGTCGGCCCGGTGGCCGGCCCGCACGGTTCGGCGGAGTCTTCGCGTTTTCTGCCCGGCCCCGACTGGCCCCTGAGCCGAACCGCGAAGCGCCGGCCACGCCCGAGCTTCCGACATCCGCATGAGCCAAACCTTCGCACCCGGCGCAGCCCCCCAGCCCGCGCCCGCAGCCCCCGACGCCGCGCGCGCGGCCGCCCAGGCCGCCGACGAGACCGGCGCCCCGGCGCCGACGCACGGGCCGGCCACCGCCGGCAGCCTCGACGCCCCCGAGAAGACCGAGACCCAGCACGGCCATGCCGGGTTCTGGACGCTGCTGGTCGGCTCCGTCGGCGTCGTCTACGGCGATATCGGCACCAGCCCGCTCTACGCGTTCCGCGAGGCCCTGGTCCCGGCCCGGACCGACGGCATCCTGCTGCCCGAGGAGGTGATCGGCACCGTGTCGCTGATCCTCTGGGCCCTCTTCATGATCGTGACGGTCAAGTACGTCGCGATCCTGCTGCGCATGGACAACAACGGCGAGGGCGGCATCCTCTCGCTGATGGCGCTGGCCCGGAAGGCGCTCGGCGGCTCGCGCATCGTGTTCATGCTGGGGCTCCTCGGCGCCTCGCTGTTCTACGGCGACGCGGTGATCACGCCGGCGATCTCGGTCCTCTCGGCGGTGGAGGGCCTGAAGCTCGTCACGCCCGCCCTCGACGAGTACGTCCTGCCGATCACCGTGGTGATCATCGTCGCGCTGTTCCTCGTGCAGAACCGCGGGACCGGGAAGGTGGCGGCCTTCTTCGGGCCGGTGACCGTCGTGTGGTTCCTCGCCATGGCGCTCGCGGCGCTGCCGCACATCACCCTGCACCCGGAGGTGTTCCGCGCGCTCAATCCCTGGCACGCCGTGCACTACCTGCTCGGCCACGGCAGCGGCGCGCTGATCGCCCTGGGGGCGGTGTTCCTGGCGGTGACCGGGGCCGAGGCCCTGTTCGCCGATCTCGGCCATTTCGGCCGCAAGCCGATCCAGGTGGCCTGGATCTGCCTCGTCTTCCCGGCGCTCGCCCTCAACTATCTCGGGCAGGCGGCCCTGGTGCTGGAGAAGCCAGACACGGCCGATCCGTTCTTCCAGCTCGTGCCCGCCTGGGGACTGCTGCCGATGGTGGTGCTCGCCACGATCGCCACCGTGGTGGCGAGCCAGGCGGTGATCACCGGCGCCTTCTCGCTGTCCCGGCAGGCGATCCAGCTCGGCCTGCTGCCGCGGCTGGAGATCCGCCACACCTCCGAGTCGCATGCCGGCCAGATCTACCTGCCGCAGATCAACGCCCTCCTGATGTTCGGCGTGGTGCTGCTCGCCGTGCTGTTCAAGACCTCGTCGTCGCTCGCCTCGGCCTACGGCATCGCGGTGACCGGCACGATGCTGCTCACCGCCTCGCTGACCTTCCTAGTGATGTGGCGCATGTGGAAGTGGTCGCCCGTGGCGGCTGCGGCCGTGATGCTGCCCTTCATCGTCCTCGAGTTCCTGTTCCTGCTCTCCAACCTGATCAAGGTCGTGGAGGGCGGCTACGTACCCCTGCTGCTCGCGGGCGGCCTCATCATCCTGATGTGGACCTGGGTGCGCGGGGTGACGATCCTGTTCAACAAGACCCGCAAGACCGACGTGCCGCTGGTCGAGCTGGTCGGCATGCTGGAGAAGAGCCCGCCCCACCACGTGCGCGGCACTGCGGTGTTCCTGACGAGCGATCCCGAGATCGCCCCGGCGGCGCTCCTGCACAACCTCAAGCACAACAAGGTGCTACACGAGAAGAACGTGATCCTCACCGTCGAGACGGTGGACACGCCGCGCTCGAACGAGGCCGACAAGGTGCGGATCGAGCCGGTGGGCCCGCATTTCTACAAGGTCGTGATGAAGTTCGGCTACATGGAGACGCCGAACATCCCGAAGACGCTGGTGCTGCTGCGCCGCCAGGGCTTCAAGTTCGACATCATGGCGACGTCGTTCTTCCTGTCGCGCCGCTCGATCCGGCCGGCGGCGCATTCGGGCATGCCGCTCTGGCAGGACCGGATCTTCATCACCCTCGCCAAGAACGCCAACGACGCGACGGACTTCTTCCAGATCCCGACCGGGCGCGTGGTGGAGGTCGGGACGCAGGTGACGGTCTGAGGGCCGCGCCGCCATGGTCATCGGCGCGCGCGTCCTGATGATCCGGGCTCCGGACGGCGATGTCCCTGTCCCGGTCCGGCTCCGCGCGCCGGAATACGCGGACGGGAACTGGATCTGTCGCTACACGATCGGTTGGCCCGAGCAGCCGCGAGACAAGTTTCGGAGCCGGCGCGGACGCGCTGCAGGCGCTCCATCTGGCGATGCAGAAGATCGGTCTCGATCTGTACGTCAGCGCGGCCAATAAGGCCGGCGTCCTGATATGGGAGAAGCCCGGTGACGGGTACGGCTTCCCTATCCCGAAGAACGGCCGCGATCTTCTGGTCGGCGCCGACACGACTTTCGAGGGCTGAGCTGCCGGCCCGACGGAGCTCGACAGCGGGCGCCTGTCATCGCGCGCAGCGAAGCGTCCCAACCCGAGGTGCAGCGCTGGGGCGCCAAGCGGAGCGATGTGCGTCGCTCCGCCCGCGGCCACGGCGCGCGGCGAACCGGACCGCCTGACCGAATCGACCCGCCCGCGTCCCCGTGTCGATGGTCACCCATGTGCGCCGCCGCACGCGGCATGCCTCGGGCGCAGAGGCTCGGGGATGACCGGCCGCGTCCCCGCGTTGCGCCCACCCCGCCGCGTGCCTTAGAATATTTATTATTCTGAGCTTGAGCGTTCGCCCCGCGGCCTGTCCGCACCGGGGAACGTGAGCCGGCTAAGCCGGCCGAGGCCCCCGGCCCGGCTCGGACCCGACTGATCGCCGCTCCGGCGCCGCCAGACAGGACGCAACGATGATCAAACTCACCGTGAACGGGGCTGCGCGCAGCTTCGACGGCGACCCCGACATGCCGCTGCTGTGGTACCTGCGGGACGAGCTCGGGCTCACCGGCACCAAGTTCGGCTGCGGCGTGTCGCTCTGCGGGGCCTGCACCATCCATCTCGGCGGCGCGGCGACCCGCGCCTGCATCACGCCGGTCTCGGCGGCCGCCGGCCAGGAGGTCGTGACCATCGAGGGTCTGTCGCCGGACGGCAACCATCCCGTGCAGGTGGCGTGGCGCGACCAGAACGTCGCCCAGTGCGGCTTCTGCCAGTGCGGCCAGATCATGCAGGCGGCCGCCCTCCTCAAGGACACGCCGAAGCCCACCGACGACGACATCGACACCACGATGAGCGGCAACATCTGCCGCTGCGGCACCTACCCGCGCATCCGCGCCGCGATCCATCAGGCCGCCGGCCAGACGGCGCCCGCCAGCAAGGGAGAGCGCCTGTGATCCACGACGCCAAGCTCACCGCTGAGCGCGCCGCCGGCACCACGCCGGCCCTCGACAACGTCAGCCGCCGCGGCATCCTCGGCGGCGCCGGCGCCCTGGTTCTGGCCCTCTCGCTGCGCCCGGCCCGGGCCGACGAGACCCAGACCAAGGAGCAGAAGGAGCAGAAGTTCGGCGCCGACGGCATGCCGCACGGCTGGCGCGACGACCCGAAGGTCTTCGTCGCCATCGCGCCGGACGGCACCGTCACGGTGACCAATCACCGCTCCGACATGGGCCAGGGCATCCGCACCTCTGTGGCCTTCACGGTCGCCGACGAGCTGGAGGCCGACTGGGCGAAGGTGAAGGTCGTCCAGGCCTGGGGCGACGAGACCCGCTTCGGCAACCAGGACACGGACGGCTCGCGCTCGACCCGCCACTTCTTCCAGCACTTCCGCCACGCCGGCGCCGCCGCGCGGCTGATGCTGATCCAGGCGGCGGCCAAGCAGTGGGGCGTGCCGGCCTCCGAGGTGACGGCCGTCAACCACACGCTGACCCACGCCAAGTCGGGCCGCACCCTCGGCTACGGCGCGGTCGCCAAGGCCGCCGCCGAGCTGCCGGTGCCCACCGACGTCAAGCTGAAGGATCCCAAGGACTTCCGCTACATCGGCACCGGCAAGATCGGTCTGATCGACAATTTCGACATCACCACCGGCAAGGCGGTCTACGGCCTCGACACCAAGCTCGACGGGATGCTGTACGCGGTCGTCGCTCGCCCGGCCGTCTACGGCGGCACGGTGAAGTCCTTCGACGACAGCGAGGCCAAGAAGGTCCCGGGCGTCGTGAAGATCTTCAAGATCGACGCCACCCCGATCCCCTCGGAGTTCATGCCGCTCGGCGGCGTCGCCGTGGTGGCCAAGAACACCTGGGCAGCCCTGAAGGCCCGGGACGCGCTCAAGATCACCTGGGACGACGGCCCGAACGCCGGCTACGATACCGACGCGTTCCGCAAGGAGCTGGAGGCCGCCGCGCGCAAGCCCGGCAAGGTCGTGCGCACGCAGGGCGACGTCGACGGCGCCATGGCCAAGGCCAAGACCAAGGTCCAGGCCGAGTACTTCGTGCCGCACCTCGCCCAGGCCCCCATGGAGCCCCCGGCGGCGGTAGCCCGGGTGAAGGATGGGTTCTGCGAGGCCTGGGCCTGCGTCCAGGGTCCGCAGGCCGCCAACGACCGCCTGATGAAGGCGCTCAAGCTGCCCGACGACAAGGTCAAGGTGAACGTCACGCTGCTCGGCGGCGGGTTCGGGCGCAAGTCGAAGCCCGATTACGTGGTCGAGGCGGCGCTCTGCTCGCAGGCCGTCGACGGCGCGCCGGTGAAGCTCGCCTGGACCCGTGAGGACGACCTCCACCACGGCTTCTACCACACGATCTCGGTGGAGCGGCTGGAGGCCGGCCTCGACGACAAGGGCATGCCGGTGGCGTGGCTGCACCGCTCGGTGGCGCCGACGATCGGCTCGATCTTCGCGCCCGACCCGAAGCACGAGCTGCCGTTCGAGCTCGGGATGGGGTTGGTCAACACGCCGCTCGACATCCCGAACATGCGGCTGGAGAACCCCGAGGCCGCCGCGCATGCCCGCATCGGCTGGTTCCGCTCGGTGTCGAACATCCCGCACGCCTTCGCGATCCAGTCCTTCGTGTCAGAGCTGGCGCACGCCGCCGGCCGCGAGCCGAAGGAGTACCTGCTCGCGCTCATCGGACCGGATCGCAAGATCAGCCCGACCGAGATCGGCGACGTCTGGAACTACGGCGAGGACCCGAAGCGCTACCCGATCGAGACCGGCCGCCTGCGCGGCGTGATCGAGGCGGCCGCCAAGGGCGCGGGCTGGGGTCGCCAGATGCCGAAGGGCACCGGCCTCGGCATCGCCGGCCACTACAGCTTCGTCACCTACACGGCGGTGGCGGCCGAGGTGGAGGTCGACGACAAGGGCCAGGTCCAGGTGAAGGCGATCGACATCGCGGTCGATTGCGGCCCGCAGGTGAACCCGGAGCGCATCCGCTCGCAGATGGAGGGCGCCGTGGTCATGGGGATGGGGCTCGCCCTCACCTCCGAGATCACCTTCAAGCAGGGCCGGGCGGTCCAGAACAACTTCGACGGCTACGAGGTCCTCCGGATCGACGCCGCCCCGAAGGCGGTCCGCGTGCACTTGGTGCCGACCGGCCGCTGGGACGGTCCGCTCGGCGGCGTCGGCGAGCCCGGCGTGCCGCCGGTGGCGCCGGCCATCGCCAACGCGATCTTCGCGGCCACCGGCCGGCGGGTCCGGCAATTGCCGATCCGCGATCAGCTGAGCGCCTGAACCGTCACCCGTCGCGAGGCGTTGGGGCCGTGGGGAAACCCGCGGCCCCATTCTCTTGGAAAGTACTCGACCCGATGATGCGTCCCGCCCTGACGGCCTGCCTGACCCTGATCCTGACGGCGGCCCCCGCCCTCGCCTCGCCCTGCGGCGACCGGATCGAGGGCGTCTCCAAGCGGGTCCAGTCCGAGCTGACCCAGTCGATCTCCGCCTCGACCAGCGGCCAGGGTAACGCCGCCAAGCGCGGCGGCGAGGGTGTCACCGGGACGGAGGGCCAGCGGGCAAACGAGTCGCCGCAGGCGCCGCCGGAGAAGTCGGCCCAGGCCGGCCAGGGCGCGGACGCCGCCCAGCAGGCGAAGGTCGCCCTGGAAGAGGCGCGCACGGCGGATCAGAAGGGCGACGCGCAGGCGTGCGAGGCGGCGCTCACCCGCGCTGAGCAGCAGCTGAAGAAGGCACCCTGAGGGGCTGAAACGCTTCCCGGTTATCCGTTTCTGCCCCACCGGCTTTGCGAGGGGAGCGAAGCAACCCAGGGTCACGCCAAGCCTTCCGAGGTCGCGCTGCCCTGCGTCGCTTCGCTCATGATGACGGAGCGCGTAATACCCCAGCCTCCGTCAGGTCCGAGCCGGCCCGTCACGGTTGGCTCAGGGCCGGCCGCGAGCGCAATTCGATCCGCGTGACGTACGTCCGGGGAGAGCCCCGTCACCGCCCCAGCGCGCTGATCTCGATCACGAATTTCCGCCGCAGCGCCCTGGAGAAATCGCTGTAGCCGGCAGCCGCCAGCAGGAAGGCGCCCGGGCCTCCGATGACGTGCGCGCGGTACCACTGCTCCAGGCCCGTGCGCTCCTGCGGCAGCGGCGTCGGGAGCAGGCCGTAGCCGGGCGCCCGGTAGGCCCCGGCCCCGACCACGTCGTTCTCGCCCGGCACCAGGATCGGCAGGCCGTTGATCGTCGCGCCGGTGTCGAGCAGTGACCGGTGCGCCTCCGCGAGACTGGCGGCGTCGGTGCAGTTGTCGATCCCGTCGCCGGAGACGTCGACCACCACGCGCTCGGCCGGGACCGGGAGCGCCGGGAGCACGGCGGCGGTCACGGTGCGGAACATCTGGCCGAGGCAGGTGAACTCGCCCGCCTGGCGCGGCGTCGCCCGCACCAGGGCCGCGGCCGCCGCGGCGTCGGCCTGGCCGGCGATCCGCCGCCAGCCGACCGCGAGGGTCGCCCGGTCGGCCCAGGTCACCATCGCGAACAGGATCCCGCCCGGGTTGCCGGTGATCGCGCCGAGGACCGACGGGTCCTCCAGGGCCTCGGCGATGCCCTCCATCTGCAGCCGGAAGCGCGCCTCGTCGACGGATTGCGACACGTCCACGGAGACGACCAGCGCGGTGGCGACGCTCTCGGGCGCGGCCTGAACGGGCTCGGGTGTGGCGGGCGCGAGCCCGAGGAGCAGCAGGACGGCGCCCCGCAGGACGCCGCGGCGGATCCGTCGCGAACCCGTCCGCATCATCGACCTCGGCGCTACCGGAAGGCGCGGCCCTGCGGCCGTCGCGCATCCGTTAGGCCACGTTTCGGCGTCGCGCGAAACCGGCCTTTCGGGGGGCCCGCCGCGCGGACCCACCCGTCGGACCGACGCGCCGCGGGGCAGGCCCGGATGCGCGTCGGCAGGGTGTGGTTCGGGCGCGAAGCCCGGCCCCGGTGAGGAAGGTTCGCTCCGGCGGCGGTGGCCCGCTCATCTCGGAGGTTGCCCGTCCTCCGGCCCCGTCCCTGGGCCGGCCGCGGGGTCGTCGAGGGCGGCCTCGGCCGCCCCGGAAGCTGCCTCAGGCCGCCGCGGCGGCGAGGGCGTGCGGGTTGCCGTTCAGGCCGGCGCAGAGATCGTCGATCTCTGCGAGGTCCAACGCCTCGCCGGCCCGGCCGGCGATGGTGTCGATCAGGTGATCCTGACGGGGGTCGAACGGATGACCCTGCATCCGGTAGAACTGGTAATAGCGCAGTGCCGCCAGGACGGTGTCACGCTCGCGGTCGGTTACGGTGAAGTGCTGCATGGGTAGTTGCTTCCCCTTGTGGCTTCAACGAACGCTCGGGTAGGCCGCGACGCCGATCCCGAGCTTGACTGTTGTAACCCGTGGGCAACTGCCCGACCAGTTCTTGACAGCTCGCGCCGATGTGATTCGCGTCATTTAAGATTTTGATCCTGGCCCGGTCCGGCAGATCACGGGCCGAGAAACCCCGTTCGCACAACAGGTTGGCGAGCCCGACGGCGAACGCCGCGTGGTGGGCCCCGTCTGCGGCCGGTCCCGAATCCCCGCCGTCGGCCGGTCGCCCCGCTAGAGGCCGAGTTCGTCGAGGTAGCACGGCAGCGCGACGCTCGCCGGCCCGTAGCGGGTCGCGTCGAAGGCGTCGGCGTTGTCGGACGGCTCCAGGTTGACCTCGCAGGTCGGGATGCCGAGGGCCTGGGCCTGCCGCACGTAGCCGGCCGCCGGGTAGACGGCCCCCGACGTGCCCACGGCCACGAACAGGTCGGCCTCGGAGAGCGCCGCCTCGATCGCGTCGCGGTGCATCGGCATCTCGCCGAACCAGACCACGTCCGGCCGCATCCGGCCCGGAGTGCTGCAGGTGGGGCAGCTGTCCGCCCGGCTCAGATCGGCGCGCCACGGGGTGACCGCGCCGCAGGCGCAGCAGCGCGCCTTGAGCAGCTCGCCGTGCATGTGGGTGACCGCCCGCGAGCCGGCCCGCTCGTGCAGGTCGTCGACGTTCTGGGTGCACAGGAACAGCCGCCCGCCCCGGTCGGCGATCCGCGCCTCGGCCCGCGCCAGAGCGAAGTGCGCGGCGTTCGGCTCGGCCGCGACCACGCCGCGGCGGCGATGGTCGTAGAAGTCGAGCACCGTGTCGGGATCGGCCGCGTAGGCCTCCGGTGTGGCGAGCTTCATCGGGTCGAACCGCGCCCAGATCCCGCCGCGGTCGCGGAACGTGCCGAGCCCGCTCTCGGCCGAGACGCCGGCCCCGGTCAGCACGAAGATCGTCTTGGGATGGTCGCTCACGCGCGGCTCCTGTTCGCCTGAGAATGGCCGGATATGTCCGCTGGTTGGCGGTGCGGTTTCTTTCCCGCTGCGTCCCACCGGTGAATGCTGCGGCTCGCTTCACTGAGCGGGAGACACGAAATGTCCGATGTTGCGCTGCTGGTCATCGATGTCCAGGAATCCTTCCGGCACAGGCCCTTCTGGAACGACGCCGATGTCCCGCCCTTCACCGCGCGCCTGCAGGCGCTCATCGACGGCGCCGCCGCGCGGCGGATCCCGGTCCTGCAGGTGTTCCACGTGGCCGAGAGCGGCCCGTTCGCCATCGCCTCCGGCCACGTCCGTACCCTCGCGCCGGTCGTGATCGCGCCGACGGCCACCTTCCACAAGCGCCGGCACAGCGCCCTGGTCGATAGCGGCCTGTCGGGCTGGCTGACGCAGCACGGCATCCGCCGGCTGATCGTGTCGGGCATCCGGACCGAGCAGTGCTGCGAGACCACGGCCCGCCACGCCTCCGACAGCGGCTGGCAGGTCGACTACGTGACCGAGGCCACCCTGACCTTCGCCATGACCCACCCGGACGGCCGCCGCTTCGGCGCGGACGAGATCAAGGCCCGCACCGAGCTGGTGCTGACCGACCGGTTCGCCCGGATCGCCACCGTGGACCAGGCGCTGGCCGGCCCGGACCTGCCGGTCGCCGCGTGAGCGGGGCGGCGCGGCACATCCCGGTCCTCGTGGTCCTGCCGCCGCGCGCGCTGCTGCTCGACCTCGCCGGCCCGCTGGAGGTGCTGCGGATCGCCGGCACCGTCCAGGACCGGATCGGCTTCGCGGTGGCGTACGCGGCACCGCGGGCGCTCACCCGCTGCTCGATCGGGCTCGACCTGGGCGGTGCCGGACCGCTGCCGGAGACGGTGGCGGACGGGACGGTCGTGCTCCTGCCGGGCTCCGCGACGCAGGTGCTCGGCGACGCGCCGGACCCGGCGGCCGACGCCGACGCGGAGGCCGAGATCGTCGCGTGGCTGCGCGGCGTCATCCGGCCGGGCCACACCGTGGCGACCGTCTGCGAGGGCGCGCTGCTCGCGGCGCGGGCCGGGCTCCTCGACGGCTACGCCTGCACCACCCACCATGCCAGCTGCGACCGGCTGAGGGCGGCGGCCCCCGAGGCCCGAGTCGTGGACAACCGCCTGTTCGTGCAGGACCGCGACCGGTTCAGCAGCGCCGGCGTCACGGCCGGCATCGACCTGATGCTGCACCTCGTGGCGGAGTGGGCGGGCCCGGCGACGGCGGTCGCCGTCGCGCGGACGCTCGTCGTGTACATGCGGCGCGGGCCCGACGATCCCCAGCTCTCGCCCTGGCTCGAGGGGCGCAGCCATCTGCACCCGGCGGTCCACCGGGCCCAGGACGCGATCGCCGCCGACCCGGCCCGGGACTGGTCGCCGGCGCTGCTCGGCCAGGTCGCGGGCGCGAGCCCGCGCAACCTCGCGCGGCTGTTCCGGCTCCACGCCGGCATGACCGTGACGGACGCGGTCAACCGGTCCCGCGTCGCGCTAGCCCGGGAGCTGATCGCGCAGAGCGACCTCGGCCTGGAGCAGGTCGCCGAGCGCGCCGGCTTCGGCTCCGCCCGGCACATGCGCCGCGTCTGGCGGCAGTTCCACGCAGCGGCGCCATCGCGCCTGCGTGCCGGACCCGCGGACGGGGCGTCCGCGCCGGTCCGCCCGAGGCACCCCGCGAGACACCTGTCCTTGCGAGCGGAGCGAAGCAATCCAGGGTAGCGCTCCGCTTTCCGGCGTCGCGCGCCCCTGGGTCACGTCGCTGCGCTCGTGATGACGGGAGAGCGACGACGGCCGAAGATCTCGGCCGGAACCGTGGTTCCGCGTATGGCGCTGCCCGCTGGACCCGAACGGCCGCCTGTGACCTCCTGCGGTGCCGACCGCGTCCGCCCGAATCGGCGCGGACCGTGCATCGGCCCGGCGCGCCCGCTGGCGCGGAGGAGTGAGCGGCATGCCTGAATTCGACCTTGCCATCCGGGGCGGCACGGTGGTCACGGCGAGCGACACGGTCCGGGCCGATATCGGCGTGCGCGGCGGGCGGATCGTCGCGGTGGCCGAGGGTATCGCCGACGCCGCCCGGGTGATCGACGCCTCCGGCCTGCTGGTCCTGCCGGGCGGCATCGACAGCCACGTCCACATCGCCCAGGATTCTGGCCCCGGCATCGTCATGGCCGACGATTTCGCCAGCGCCACCCGGGCGGCGGCGGCCGGCGGCACCACCTGCGTGATGCCCTTCGCGCTCCAGCCCCGGGGTGCCTCGCTGCGCGGCGCCGTCGACGCCTACCGGGCCAGCGCCGAGGGCCAGTGCCACGTCGACGTGGCGATCCACATGATCATCTCGGACCCGACCGAGGCGGTGCTCGGCCAGGAGCTGCCGGCCCTGGTCGCCGACGGCTACACCTCGTTCAAGGTCTTCATGACCTACGACGACCTCGTGCTGAACGACCGCCAGCTCCTCGACGTGTTCCACGTCGCGCGGCGGCAGGGCGCCCGGGTCATGGTCCACGCCGAGGGCTACGACGCGATCCGCTACCTGAGCGAGCGGCTGGAGCGCGCGGGCGAGACCCGGCCCTACGGCCACGCCCTGTCGCGCCCGGAGATCGTCGAGCGGGAGGCGGCCCACCGGGCGATCAGCCACGCCGAGCTGATCGACCTGCCGATCGTCATCGTCCACGTCTCGGGCCGCGAGGCCACCGAGCAGATCGCCTGGGCGCAGGCGCGCGGCCTGAAGATCCGGGCCGAGACCTGCCCGCAATACCTCACCCTCACGGCCGAGGACATGAAGGGTCTCGGCCAGGAGGATCTCATGGCGGGGGCGAAGTACGTCTGCTCGCCGCCGACGCGGGACGTCGAGAGCCAGGAGGCGGTGTGGTCGGGGATCCGCCGCGGGATCTTCGACGTGGTCTCGTCCGACCATTGCCCGTTCCGCTACGACGACCCGCAGGGCAAGCTGAACCCGCGGGGGAAGACCTCCTTCCGCTGGATCCCGAACGGCATTCCCGGCATCGAGACGCGGCTGCCGGTGTTCTTCTCGGAGGGGGTCTCGAAGGGGCGGATCAGCCTCAACCAGTTCGTCGCGCTCACCGCCACGAACCACGCGAAGCTCTACGGGCTCTACCCGCGCAAAGGCTCGATCGCCCCGGGCTTCGACGCCGACCTGACCCTGTGGGACCCGAACCGGCGCGAGACCATCCGCCAAGCGAACCTGCACCACGGCTCCGACTACACGCCCTGGGAAGGCTTCGACGTCACCGGCTGGCCGGTCATGACCATCGCGGGCGGGCAGGTCATCGCCGAGGACGGCCGGGTCCTGTCCGAGCCGGGGCGCGGGCGGGTGCTCGACCGGGCCGTCGATCCGGCCGAGCGGCGGGACGCCTGACGGCCGCGCTGGCCCGCCGCTTGCCTGCAGCTCCCGGGGGAGAACCGCATGGACGTCGAGCTGATCGGCCTGACCAAGCGCTACGGCGCGGCCATTGCGGTCGACCGCATCGACCTGAAGGTGCCGTCCGGCGCCTATTGCTGCCTGCTCGGCCCCTCCGGCTGCGGCAAGACCACGACGCTCCGGATGATCGGCGGGCACGAGCGCGCCAGCGCGGGCGACGTGGTGATCGGCCCGAAGGCGGTGGGCGACGCCGCCCCGGCCGAGCGCGGCACCGCCATGATGTTCCAGAGCTACGCGCTGTTCCCGCATCTCGACGCGCGCGACAACGTCGCCTTCAGCCTCAAGATGCGCGGGATCGGCAAGGCGGAGCGCCGGACCAAGGCGATGGCCATGCTCGACCTCGTGCAGATGGGCCACCTCGCCGGGCGCCTGCCGGCCCAGCTCTCGGGCGGCCAGCAGCAGCGCGTGGCCCTCGCCCGCGCCCTCGTCACCGGCCCGAAGGTGCTGCTCCTCGACGAGCCGCTCTCCGCCCTCGACCCGTTCCTGCGGGTGCGGATGCGGGTCGAGCTGAAGCGGATCCAGACCGAGCTCGGGCTCACCTTCATCCACGTCACCCACAGCCAGGAGGAGGCGATGGCGCTCTCCGACCTCGTGGTGGTGATGAATGCCGGCCGGATCGAGCAGGCTGCCGACCCGCGCACCGTGTTCGAGCGCCCGGTCACCGCCTTTGTGGCCCGGTTCATCGGCGGCCACAACGTGATCCGGCTGCCGGAGGGGCTCGTCGCCGTTCGGGCGGACCGGATGCGGCTCGGCGCCGAGGCCGGCCCCGCCGCGCGGCCGGCCCGGGTGGTGGCCGTCGAGTACCAGGGCACCAGCGTCCATGTCGGCCTCGACGCCGAGGGGCTGGAGCGCGCGCCCGAGAGCCCCGCCGCCCTCACGGCGATCCTCAGCGACGCGGAGTTCGCGGCCCGCCCGCTCCGCCCCGGCGACATGATCCCGGTCGGCTGGGACGCTTCAGCCGCCCACCGCCTCGACGCCTAACGGAGACCACCATGGACCTGCCCCAGAAGCCGAGCCGGCGCACGCTCCTGAAGGGGGCCGCCGCGCTCGCCGCGACGCCGGTGACCGGCTTCCCGGCGGTGCACGCCGCCGAGCCCGTGACCCTTCGCTATCTCGGCACCGCCGTGAACCAGTCCGCCGACATCGCCAAGAAGGTGAAGGAGGATCTGGGCATCACCCTCGAATACATTCCGGTGGTGACCGACGAGGTGACCAAGCGGGCGGTCACCCAGCCGAACTCCTTCGACCTGATCGACACCGAGTATTTCAGCCTCAAGAAGATCCTGCCCTCTGGCAACCTGCAGGGCATGGACGCCAAGCGGATCAAGCTCGCCGACAAGATCTCTTCGGTCTTCACCAAGGGCGAGGTCGCGGGCAAGAAGATCGGCGACCAGGGCACGGCGCCCAAGAAGGTCTTCTACCTGGAGGGCATCGACTCCAAAAAATTTGCCGGCGAACAGACTCAGTGGATCTCGCTGATCCCCACCGTCTACAACGCCGACACGCTGGGCATCCGGCCGGACCTGATCAAGATGCCCGTCACGAGCTGGAAGGAGCTCCTGAACCCGGCCTTCAAGGGCAAGGCCTCGATCCTCAACATCCCGTCGATCGGCATCATGGACGCCGCCATGGTGGTGGAGGCGACCGGCGACTACACCTACGGCGACAAGGGCAACATGACGAAGCCCGAGATCGACCGCACCATCAAGGTGCTGATCGAGGCCAAGCGCGCCGGCCAGTTCCGCGCCTTCTGGCAGGACTTCAACGAATCCGTGAACCTGATGGCCTCGGGCGAGACGGTGATCCAGTCGATGTGGTCGCCCGCCGTCACCAAGGTGCGGGCGCAGGGCGTGCCCTGCACCTACCAGCCGCTGAAGGAGGGCTACCGGGCCTGGGCCTCGGGCTTCGGCATCCCCAAGACGCTGAGCGGCCGGAAGCTCGACGCGGCCTACGACTTCATCAACTGGTTCCTGTCCGGCTGGGCCGGGGCGTACCTCAACCGGCAAGGCTACTACTCCGCCGTGCTGGAGACCGCCCAGGCGAACATGCAGCCCTACGAGTGGGCCTTCTGGATGGAGGGGAGGCCCGCCGAGAAGGACATCCTCGGCCCCGACGGCACCCTGATCGAGAAGGGCGGCGCCACCCGCGACGGCGGCTCCTTCGACGCGCGGATGGGCGCGGTCGCCTGCTGGAACGCCGTGATGGACGAGAACACCTACATGGTGCGCAAGTGGAACGAGTTCATCGCGGCGTGAGGGCGGTGGGCGCCCGCTGCAAGCGACCGAAGAGTCCCATCCTGCGCGGCCACGCGGCGGCTGGATGGAACGCGGGTCCCCTCTCCCGCACGGGAGAGGGGGCGCGTCGCGCCTTGCGGGAACCGATGCGTGCGCATCGCACCCCACTGAGGAGATGGGACGCATCAGCACGCGTGGGGCGAGCCCGATGAGCGATCTCGCCCTGCCCGCCGCGGCCGCTGCGAACACCGCAGCGCCCACCGTCGCGGCGCGCCCGCGCGGCCGCGCCCTCGCCTATCTCCAGGCCGCGCCACTGGCCCTCGTCTTCCTCGTCTTCCTGGTGGTGCCGCTGGTGCTCACCGGGATCGTCTCGCTCTGGGAGTACAACGAGTACGAGATCATCCCGGCGCTCACCCTGCAGAACTACGCCGACGTGTTCGACGGCTGCCTGTCGGCCGACCTCTGCACGACCGTGCGCACCTACCTGTCGACGGTGAAGTTCGTCGCGCTGACGCTGGCGATCACGCTGCCGCTGGGCTTCGCCATCGCGTACTTCCTGGCCTTCCACATCCGCTCCGGCACGGTGCGGATGGGCCTGTTCCTGCTCTGCACGATCCCGTTCTGGACCTCGAACGTGATCCGCATGATCTCGTGGATCCCGCTGCTCGGCCGCAACGGCCTCGTCAACGACACGCTGCGCACCCTCGGGCTGATCCGCGAGCCAATCGAGGGCCTGCTCTACTCCGACTTCGCGGTGGTCCTGGCCTTCGTGCACCTCGACACGGTGTTCATGATCGTGCCGATCTTCAACAGCCTCGCGCGCATCGACCGGCGGCTGATCGAGGCGGCGCGCGACGGCGGCGCGTCGGGCGCGCAGATCCTCTGGAACGTGATCCTGCCGCTCGCCAAGCCCGGCATCGCCATCGGGACGATCTTCGTGACGACCCTGGTGATGGGCGACTTCGTCACCGTGGGCGTGATGGGCGGCCAGCAGATCGCCAGCGTCGGCAAGGTGATCCAGGTGCAGATGTCCTACCTGCAGTTCCCGGCCGCCGCCGCCAACGCCGTGGTGCTGCTCGCCGCCGTGCTGCTGATGATCCTCGGGCTCACCCGGATGATCGACCTCCGGCGGGAATTGTAGCGATGGACCAGCCCCGCGGCCGCGCCTTCTACCTGCTGGCGGCGGTCTTCGCTCTCTACGTCCTGTTCCTCTACGGGCCGACGCTGACGATCCTGGCGCTGAGCTTCCAGGGCCCGTCCGGCGGCCTGACCTTCCCGATGAACGGCGTCTCGACCCACTGGTTCGCCAAGCTGTGGGAAGGCGTCGGCGTGATCGACATCTGGGCGGCGCTGCGGCGCTCGCTGGCCCTCGGTCTCGTGGTCATGGCGCTCACCGTGGGAATCGCATTCTACGCGGGCCTCGCCTTCCGGAAGGGGTTTCGCGGGGCCGGCCTCGTCTTCGCCCTGGCGGTCTCGAGCCTGATCGTGCCTTCGATCGTGGTCTCGCTGGGCATCGGCCTGGAATTCCGGCTCCTCGACGACGCCGTGAAGGCGTTCGCCGCCGCCACCGGCTGGGGTTTCCTGCAGGATCACGGCACGCTGATGGGCCTCTACAGCTCGGCGCTGGGCGCGCATCTCACCTGGACCCTGCCCTTCGGCCTGCTGATCATGTTCGCGGTGTTCAACCGGTTCGACCCGGCCTACGAGGAGGCCGCCCGCGACCTGGGCGCCAGCGGCCCGCAGACGCTCCGCCACGTGGTGGTGCCGATCCTCGCGCCCGCGCTCGTCGGCGTCGCGCTGTTCGGCTTCACCCTGTCGTTCGACGAGCTTGCCCGCACCAGCCAGGCGATCGGCGGCCGCAACACCCTGCCGCTGGAGCTGCAGGGCCTGACCACGACGGTGACGACGCCGGAGATCTACGCCCTCGGCACGGTCACCACGGCCGTCTCGGCGCTGGTGATCGGGACCGCGCTCGGCCTGACCCTGTGGCTGCAGAAGCGCCGGGCGCGGCGGGCGCTGGCGGGCCTGTGATCGATGCCGGACGGCCGGGCCGCCGCGGGTCGGCGGCGCCGCCGCATTGCCAATCCGCCCCCGCCCGTGTATGCGCACGGCGCGCCCCCGAGACACCCTTGGAGGCAGGGGCGCGCCGGGAAGGATGTGGCCGTCCGCCAGGGGCGGCCTTTTCGTTTTCCGGCTCCAGCAATCGTAAAGGATCACGCCATGAGCGCTGTGAAGACGCTTGAGGCCGTGGCACGCGACCGGGTCGGCAAGGGGGCCGCCCGGGCCGTTCGTCGCCAGGGCCAAGTTCCCGCCGTCATCTACGGGGGTGGCCAGCCGCCGCAATCCATCGCGGTCGACCTCATCCGCACCCGCACCCTGATCTACGCCGGCGGCTTCAAGACCACGCTGTTCGAGATCAACGCCGGCGGCAAGAAGGTCCGCGCGATCCCGCGCGACTTCCAGCTGGACCCGGTGACCGGCGTGCCGCTGCACGTCGACTTCCTGCGCGTCGTCTCGGGCCAGACCGTCACGGTCGAGGTGCCGGTGCACTTCGTCAACGAGGACGCGGCCCCCGGCATCAAGAAGCTCGGCGGCACCCTCAACATCGTGGCCCACACGCTGAGCCTCGACGTCGCCCCCGACCAGATCCCGGACGCGATCGAGGTCGACCTGACCGGCCGCGCGATCGGCGACGTCATCCACGTCTCCGACATCAAGATCCCGGCCGGCACCTACACCGGCGAGCAGACCGACCCGGTGGCCAACATCGTGCCGCCGACCGTGCTGGGTGCCGAGGTGGAGGCCGAGGAGGCCGCCATCGCCGAGGCGCAGTCGGCCGAGGCCGCCGAGGAGAAGGCCGAGGAGTCCGCCGAGGACGAGAAGAAGGACGGCGAGGAGGCCTGAGCCTCAGCGCCACCCGTCACGCGACGCGAGAGCCCCGGCCCTGCCGGGGCTCTCTGCGTTTCGGCTTGATGTCAGGGATAGAGCCGCGCCCGGCTCCAGCCCGCGCCCGTCCGGGTGAAGCGGACCCGGTCGTGCAGGCGGAAATCGCCGTTCTGCCAGAACTCGACGCTCACCGGCGCGATCCGGAATCCGGTCCAGTGCTCCGGCCGGGGGATCGGCCCGTCGCCGTACCGCTCGGACAGCTCCGCCACCGCGTTCATCAGCGTGGCGCGGTCGGCCAGCGGGCGGGATTGCTGGCTGGCGATCGCCCCGAGCCGGCTCTCGCGGCGGCGGCTCTGGAAATACGCGTCGGCCTCCGCGGCCGTGACCGGCGTGATCGGCCCGCGGGCCCGCACCTGCCGGCGCAGGCTCTTCCAGTGCAGCACCAGGGCCGCCTGGGGGTTCTGCGCCAGCTCCTCCCCCTTGGTGGACTGCGTGTTGGTGTAGAAGACGAAGCCTCGGGCGTCGAAGTCCTTCAGCAGGACCATTCGCACGTCCGGCAGCCCGTCCGATCCGGCGGTGGCGAGCGCCATCGCGTTCGCGTCCTCGGGCTCGGAGGCCTCGGCCTCCTTCATCCAGGCCGCGAACAGCCCGACGGGGTCCTCGCTCAGCGTGAAGTCCGCGCTCTTCGGGTCATCGGTCCTTAACTGATCCACGCCAAGACTCCTGCCAGCCGCGTCCAGGGCCTGAGGGGGCACCGACATCGGCATGTTCGGTCGAGCGAATAGCCCGTCGTGAGTCAGGTGTAATGCGGGGATGCGCGTGTAAAGGGCCAAGCCGGCGGTCGCGCATCTGCGCGTCCGTGTCGGTGGTGTCGATGGCGATGGCGATGGCCCTGTGCGGCTGCAGCCAGCCCCTGCTGGTCTTCCGGGGCGATCCGCCGGCGGCGCCGCCGCGCGTCGTCGAGGAGCCGACCGTCACCGGCAGCATCGAGAAGCGGCCTGTGAGCTTCGGGGACGACCTCGCCGAGGAGGATTGGCGCCGGGCGCGGGCCGCCCTGAGCGTCGCCCTGGATCCGCAGGGCAACGGGCGGCCGGTCAAGTGGGACAACCCGGAGACCGGGCTCCACGGGTCGGTCAATCCGACCGGGCTCCCGTACGTCTCGGACGAGCTGATCTGCCGCAACTTCCTGGCATCGGTGATCGCGCCGACCCGCAGCCGCTTCGTCCGCGGCACCGGCTGCAAGCTCTCGGGCGGACCGTGGACGCTCAAGCGCGTCCGGGCCGCGAGCGGCCTCGGACGCTCCTGAACGACGAGGCCGTCGCGCGACGGCCTCCGCGGATCGCCTCAGTAAGGGTAGCCGTAGTACGGCCGCACGCGCAGGCGCGGCTGCGCGGCCGGCGGCGCCGCGTAGCGGGCCGCGGCCTCCGGATCGTAGGTCCGGATGTAGGGGTCGAGGGCCGGGTCGCGATAATTGCCGTTGTTGACCCCGGCCGAGCGGTCGTTGCCGCTCAGCGCCGCGTAGGGGGAGAGGCCGCTCCCGCTGTCGCCGCCGCCACCGCCGCCACCGCCCCAGGCGAAGGCCGTTCCCGGAATGGCGGCGAGGAGCATCGCCGCGAGGGGCATCGTCAGCGTCTTGCGCGTCATGTCCTGTCTCCGCACCACGTCCTTGACTGGCGAACGGTCCAGCTGGAGGTGGAGTTCCCCTCGGCGAACCGCCACCGCCTCGCGACATTGTATCACGACCCGCCAACACGCGTTTATTTGAAGGACGGCGTTTCGATTTTTCCGGTTCATCGTCCAGAAATCGTCCCGCACGTTAAGCTTGAACCTGTAGACAGCCACGCGGCCGTGCTTGATCGTGGCGCGGCGTAACAGCATTCGAGCCTGGCTCGACCGTATCGAGGGTCGAGGCCGGGCGCATCTTGGGTCTGGCCGCCGTGAGCGTCGATACGAAATCCGGCACGCGGGGCGCGGGGCCGACCGGCTGATGGAGCGGGTGATCGGAGGCACGGACCGGCCGTCGGCGACCGGTAGCCGGGCTCCCGCCCGGACGGAGCCGTCGCCCTCCGGGACGCGCGCCCGCACCCGGACCATCGTCGTGCGGCTCGACCGCCGGTCCCTGCGCGGCTGGCACATCCGGCTCCTCGACCAGCTCGGGCAGCGGCCCGACCATCGGATCCGCGTCGCCTGGGTCGAGCACGCGGAGGGCCTGCCGCCGAACGCGGAGCTCCTGTTCCGCCTGGAGGCCGCCATCCACGGCCTGCCGCGGCCGGGCCTGGCGACCGCGGCGGAGCCGGTGGCCCTCGCCCCCTACGAGGCGAGCCCCGACGGCGCGGAGCCCGGCGGGAGCGCCGCCGACCTCGTCCTCGACCTCTCGGACAGCCCCGCGGATCCGGGCCCGGCGCCGGCCTGGCGGCTCGATTACGACGGGATGCCGGGCGAGGCCGGCCTCCTCGCCGCCCTGTTCGCCCACGGGGCGCCGGTGGCGGCCCTGCGCGGTCCGGACGGTGCGCCGGTGGCGATCGGCCGCCTCGGCACGGAATCGCACACGGTGATGCTCACGGCCTTCGAGGGTTACCTCGCGCGGACCATCACGCTGATCCTCGCCGCCCTCGACGGCGCCGCCTCGACGGCGCTCCCCGACGGAGCCGGGGCGCCCCTCCAGCCCGCGACCGCCTACGACCTCGGCGGCCTGGGCGCCCGCCGCCGGGCCGCCGGGGGGCTCGCCCGGCAGATCGCCCGCCGGCTCTACGCCCTCTGCTTCCACGGCCCGCACTGGCGGGTGGGCTGGCGGCGGATCGTCGGCCCCGACCTGATCGACCTGCGCCGGCATCCCGAGGGTGGCTGGCAGGTCCTTCCCGACGACGGGCGCCGCTTCTACGCCGACCCCTTCGCGATCGCTCGGGACGGCGCCGTGACCCTGTTCGTGGAGGAGTTCGACTACCGCCGCGGCAAGGGCGTGATCGCCGCGGTGGATTTCGGGGCGAACGGCCCCCGCGGCCGCCCGGAGCCGGTGCTCGAGCTCGAGACCCACCTCTCCTATCCGTTCGTGTTCGAGGCGGACGGGCAGGTCTGGATGATCCCGGAATCCCACGCCTCCGGGACGATCGACCTCTACCGGGCCACCGACTTCCCGCGCGGTTGGGTCCACGAGGCGGTGCTCCTCGACGGGGTCGTGGCCGGGGACGCGACCCTGCTGCAGCACGGGGGCCACTGGTGGATGTTCGCCACGGTCCGGGCCGGCGGCGGCAGCTACTCCGACACGCTCCATCTCTGGCACGCGCCGCATTTCCGCGGGCCCTGGACGCCGCACCGGCACAACCCGGTGCTGATCGATATCGGCTCCGCCCGGGCCGCGGGCCCGATCGTGGCGCGCGACGGCGGCCTGATCCGGCCCGTCCAGGATTGCCGCCAGGGTTACGGCGCGGCGCTCGGCCTCGCCCGGATCCTCCGCCTCGACGAGGAGGCCTACGCGCAGCAGGTCGAGACGCGCCTGTGCCCGGGCGCGGCCTGGCCGGGTACGCGCCTGCACATGCTGAGCGCCGCCGGTGGCTTCGAGTTCATCGACGGATCGCACCGGGCGCGCCCCCGCCTCTTGGGCTGAGCGCGTCTCTGGGCTGAGCGCGTCTCTGGGCTGAGCGCGCCTCTCGGGCCGAGCCGGGGCCGAACCGCCCCGCGCGGGCCCGTCGGTGCCGAACGGCACCCGCTTACGGCTCGCATCCCGGCCCCGTGCGCGCTAAGCGGGGGCTCCACCTGCGCCGATCCAGCAGAACCGCCGGGACGATCACCATGGCGAGCCCCGTCGAACATGCGAGCTTCCTGCCGCCGGTCCTGACCTTCCTCACGGCGGCCGTGATCGGCGTGCCGATCTTCCGGCTGATCGGGCAGAGCGCCGTGCTCGGCTACCTCGTGGCCGGCGTGCTGATCGGGCCCTCCGGCCTGTCGCTGATCGCCGAGCCCGACACGGCCGCGAGCGTCGCCGAGATCGGCGTGGTGCTCCTGCTCTTCATCGTCGGGCTGGAGCTTCACCTGTCGCAGCTCGTCTCGATGCGCCGCGACATCTTCGGCCTCGGCGCCGCGCAACTCGTCGTCTGCGCGCTCGTGCTCGGCGGCGCCGGCCTCGTGGCGGGCCTCAGCTTCGGCGCCGCCGCGGTGATCGGCCTCGCGCTCGCCCTCTCGGCCACCGCGGTGGCCCTGCAGCTCCTGGAGGAGCGGGGCGATCTCGGCAGCGCCTACGGCGCGCGCGCCTTCGCGGTCCTGCTGTTCCAGGACCTGTCGGTGGTCGGCATCCTGGCGCTGATGCCGCTGCTGGCCTCGGCCGGCGAGGCGACCGACGTCTCCTGGCTCGGGGAGGCCGCGGTCTCCACCGGCAAGGCGCTCGCGGCGATCCTCGCGGTGGTGCTGGTCGGCCGCTACGGCCTGAACCCGTTCTTCCGGCTGCTCGCGGCGAGCGGCGCCCGGGAGGTGATGACCGCCGCGGCGCTCCTGGTGGTGCTCGGCACCGCGCTGCTCATGGAGCAGGTCGGCCTGTCGATGGCGATGGGCGCGTTCCTCGCCGGCATCCTGCTCGCCGAGTCGAACTTCCGCCACCAGCTGGAGGCCGACATCGAGCCGTTCCGCGGCATGCTGCTCGGCCTGTTCTTCATGAGCGTCGGCATGTCGATCGACGGTACCCTCGTGCGCGAGGTCTGGCCGGCCCTGTTCGGCGCGACCCTGGCGGCGATCCTGGTCAAGGTCGCCATCGTGGCCGGCCTGTTCCGGCTGTTCGGCTCGGATACCCTCGGGGCCCTGCGGGGGGCCGCGGTCCTGGCGCCCGCGGGCGAGTTCGCCTTCGTGCTGCTGCCGCAGGCCCAGGATCTCGGCCTCACCGGCGTCACGGCGACGCGCTTCGCGGTGGCGCTCGCCGCGCTGACCATGCTGATCGGCCCCATCGCCGCCAAGGGTCTCGACAAGCTGATCGAGCGGCGCAACGCGCGCAGCACCTTCGCGCTGGAGGAGCCCTCCACCGAGCTGTCCGAGAGCGGCGACGCGCGGGTGCTGGTGATCGGCTTCGGCCGGTTCGGGCAGGTGCTGACGCACGTGCTGATGGCCGAGGGCATCCCGGTCACGGTGATCGACAAGGACGTGGAGCAGTTGCGCGCGGCCTCGCGCTTCGGCTTCCGCATCTACTACGGCGACGGCACGCGCCTCGACGTGCTCCGCGCCGCCGGGATCGGCCGGGTCGAGCTGGTCTGCATCTGCGTCGACGACCGGGAGGGCGCCCTCAAGATCGTCGACATCGTCCACGAGGAATTCTCGAGCGTGCGGACCTTCGTGCGGGCCTACGACCGCCTGCACGCGGTGGAGCTGATGAACCGGGACGTCGACTACCAGATCCGCGAGACCGCCGAATCCGCCCTCGCCTTCGGGCGGGCGGCTCTGGAGGGGCTCGGCCTGTCGCCGGAGGCCGCCACGGCCCGGACCGACGACGTGCGCAAGCGGGACATCGCGCGGCTGGTCCTGCAGCAGGCGGGCGCCCTGCCGGACGGGTCCAGCTGGATGCGCGGCGCCGCGGCCGGGCTGAAGCCCGAGCCGCTGACCGCCCCGGTCCGGCCGGCCCGGGCGCTCAGCACCGAGACCCGCGACCTCGTGGGCAGCGACCGGCGCGAGGCCGCCGAGCGGCTCCTGGAGAAGCCCGCCCTGGCCCCGCAGGAGACGGAAGCCGCCGAGGATCCCGATCCGGAGGCCGAGCTCGAGGCGGAAGGCAGCGCCCGGGATGCGTGACGGGCGGGATGTCTGACATGTCCGACGGGCCGCCCCCGGCGGAGGCGGGCCGCTTCGTCACCGGCTCGATCCTCCGCCACGTCGTGGTGATGGCGGCCACCGGCTCGGTGGGCCTGATGGCGATCTTCGTCGTCGATCTCCTGTCGCTGCTCTACGTCTCGACGCTGGGCGACCCGAACCTCACGGCGGCGGTCGGCTTCGCCGGCATCGTCCAGTTCTTCGCCACGGCGGTGAATATCGGCCTGATGATCGCCGCCGGCGCCCTGGTCGGGAAGGCCGTCGGCGCGCGCGACCGCGCGGCGGCGCGGCGCCTCGCGACCTCGGCGCTGGTCCTCGGCAGCCTCGTGGCCGCCCTCATCGCGGGGCTGATCGCGCTGCTGGCCGGCCCGCTCCTGGCCCTGATCGGCGCGCAGGGCGAGGCGCTGCGGGTGGCCGTCCTGTTCCTCTACATCACCCTGCCGTCGAACCTTCTGCTCGCCGCCGGCATGCTGTTCACCGGGCTGCTGCGCGCGGTCGGCGAGGCGCGGCAGGCGATGTCGGTCACCCTGGCCGGCGCCGTGATCACCGCGCTCCTCGATCCGCTGCTGATCTTCGGGGCCGGCCTCGGCGTCACGGGCGCGGCGATCACGGTCTGCGCGGCGCGCGCGACCTTCGTGGCGGTGGGCGTCCGCGGCGTCGCCCGGCACGGCCTCCTGGGCCGGCCGCGCCTGTCCGATCTGCCGGCCGACGCGGCAGCCCTGGCAGGTGTCGCGGGCCCGGCCGTGCTGACGAACCTCGCCCCCTCGGTGGCGAGCGCCTTCCTGGCGCGTCTGTTCGCCGGCTACGGAGCGGACGCGGTCGCGGCCGCGTCGGTGATCGACCGGCTGACGCCGGTGGCCTTCGGCGGCCTGTTCGCGCTGTCGGGGGCGATCGGCCCGATCCTGGCGCAGAACTGGGGCGCGGGCCTGTTCGAACGGATGCGCGGCGTGCTCGGCGCGGCGATCCGGGTGACTCTGGCCTACTGCGCCGCGGTCTGGCTCCTCCTGGCGCTGGCTCGGGGATGGCTCGCCGGCCTGTTCGGCCTGCAGGGGGTCGCGGCCGAGCTGTTCGGCTTCTTCTGCCTCGTCGGCGGCGCGATCTGGTTCTTCAACGGGCTCCTGTTCCTCGGCAACGCCGCCTTCAACAATCTCGGCTTCCCGCTGCGCTCGACGCTGCTGAACTGGGGCCGGGCGACGCTCGGGACGATCCCGCCGGCCATGCTCGGGGCGTCGCTCTACGGCCCCCGCGGCGTGGTGGCCGGGATGGGGGTCGGCTCCCTGGTCTTCGGCGCGCTCGGCATCCTGCTCGCCCGCCGCACGGTCGACCGGCTGGAGGGGGTCGGCCCGCGCCGGCCGGAGCCGGACGTCGCCGCCGAGGCGCCCCACCGGGCGGCGCCGCTGCCGCCGGGGCACGCTCATCCCGAGCCGCTGAGCTGAGACGGCGGCGCGGAGGCACAAGTTCCGCGGGTGGGAACTGGTATTTCCCCGCGCAAAGGGTCACGATGCCCTGTCCCGGGCGGTCCCGGCCGGGACAGGATCGAGGCGTCATGTTCAACCCGCTCGAGATGTTCCAGGCCCAGGGCGAGGCCGGGCTTCAGGCCATGGGCCAGCCGTTCGGCCTGACGACCGAGCAGACGGCCCGCGCCTTCGAGGCGCTGATGCCGGCCCTGACGCTCGGCCTCCAGCGCAGCGTCGGCCTGGACCCGACCGGCTTCGCGCGGATGTTCGGTCTGGAGGCCGCCAAGCCGGCGCCGGCGCAGGGGTTCGAGGCCCTCGGCCAGATGTTCGGCTCGGCGCAGCTGATGCAGGCGGTGCTGCGGCAGGCCTCGGCGACGAGCGGCGTCGGCGCGCAGGTCCTGCGCCAGATGCTGCCGATGATGGCGGGCGCCGTGGTGGCGAGCATCGTCCACGTCATGCTGAACCAGCCGCAGGCCGAGCCGGCGCGACCGAGCGCGCCGCCGCCGCCCGTGCCGTTCCCGTTCGGCCCGGCCTGGGCCGAGATGGCCAGGGCGATGATGCCGGCGGTCGAGCCGCCGGCTCCGCCGCCGAAGCCTACCGCCAAGCCCACCGTCAGGCCCGCCGCCAATCCGCAGGCGAGCGCGGGCGAGGCCGGCTCCGACATGTTCCAGCAGATGCTGCGCACCGGGGCTGAGGTTCAGGGCAACAACATCCGGGCGATGCGGGAGCTGTTCGAGACCTTCTGGCCCACCTCCGGCACGCCGTCCGCGAGCGCCGTGCCTCCGGCGCCGTCGACCAACCCGGCCCGACCGGATCCGGCGCCGGCCGACCCCGCCGCCGGCAAGGGCCGGCGCGGCCGCCAGCCCGGCGGGACCGGTTGACGCAGGGACAGGGTCCGGTCGAGCGTTGACCCGACCGATCGGAGCGGCACCCTGCCGGCGAGGAGACCCGTCGATGAGCGATTACCTGACCGCCTGGGACGACCGCGCCGAGAGCCTCGGCGGGAACGGCGTCGCCAAGCGCACGATCCCGGGCTCGGGCGCCAGCCTCGTGCGCGTGGTCGTCCCGGCCGGCGTCTCGGCGCCGGCGCACAGCCACGATCACGAGCAGTTCGTGCAGGTGCTCTCGGGCTCGGGGATCCTGGAGACCGAGCGGGGCCGCGAGCCGTTCTCGGCCGGCAGCGTGTTCCACTTCCCGGCCGGGGCGTGGCACGCGGCCGCGTTCGAGGCCGAGACGGTCCTGATCGAGACGAACCTCGCCCCGCGGGCCTGACGGCGCGACACGCCGTCCGGCCTCAGCCGCCCGTCGAGGCGTCGAACTGCGCCTCCAGACTGACGATGCGCGCCACCGTGTCGCGCGCGTAGCGGATCGCGCCCTCGGCGGTGAGCAGCTGCCCCTCTTGCGGATCGAAGACGATACCGTCCGACTGGGCCGCGCAGGCCGCGACAGCCATCCACGCCCCGACGCAAGCCGGGAGCGTGGCGAAGTAGAAGGCATAGACGCACGTCCACGGCCCGCCGAAGTCGATGTCGGTATAGGTGTCCGTCAGATCCGACAGCGGAATGATCTGGCACTCGAAGCCGGCCTCGCGGCGCCGCCAGGTCGCGGGCAGATGCCCTTGCGTGGCCGGCGGTATGCGCGCGGCGTCGAGTTTCAGATCGAACCCGTTTTCGTGGATGGCCGCCTGCCATTCCGCCACGCCAGGCATCGCGCCCGCGCAGAGCGCGTAGGCTTCCATGCTCATGGCAACCTCTCTCCGAGTAGGATCGCGGATATTGACAGTCCCTTGACCGAGTTTCCTCGTCTCAAGTGAACCTCTATGACGGGAAAACTGTCATCCACGCCGACATCTCTGCGCAGTTCGCGCGCGCGAGCCGGCGTCTACTGCGCCTTGCCGGTCTTGATATCCCAGATCGCTCGAACCGGGGCAGCGTTGGTCCTGCCGTCGCGCGATGAAGGCTAGGCCGAGCCGAAGCTCAGTGATGGAATAATCTAGGGCATCCGGCAGATCACAGTACCGCATCGCGTCTCTGATCCTCGAAACGTTCATGATTTATTCCATGACTTTTTTCCTTTTATCGAGCAGTTGGTGGCAGAGAAGGAAAATATGCCGGCAGCACTCCCGAGGTCGCCGCGGCAGGCTGCGACAAATTATTCTTGGCGCGCGAGCAAAATGCCTGTGCTTGGCCTGAGCCCTCGGCGCGTGTAGGAATCCCACCTTCAACGCCCGCCCGTGCACGCCGACGAAAGGCCGGGCATCGCCCCTACCAGAACAGAGGCAGACCATGAGCGCCGGTACCGCCGCCGACAAGCACTTCTCCAACAGCTTCTTCGCCGCCCCGCTGACGGAAGCCGACCCCGAGATCGCCGAGGCGGTGGCCAAGGAGCTCGGCCGCCAGCAGCACGAGATCGAGCTGATCGCCTCGGAGAACATCGTCTCCCGCGCCGTGCTGGAGGCTCAGGGCTCGGTGCTCACCAACAAGTACGCCGAGGGCTATCCGGGCCGGCGCTACTACGGCGGCTGCCAGTTCGTGGACATCGCCGAGGATCTCGCCATCGAGCGCGCCAAGCGCCTGTTCGATTGCGGCTTCGCCAACGTGCAGCCGAATTCCGGCTCGCAGGCCAATCAGGGCGTGTTCCTGGCGCTGATGCAGCCCGGCGACACCTTCCTGGGCCTCGACCTCGCCGCCGGTGGCCACCTGACGCACGGCGCCCCGCCGAACGTCTCGGGCAAGTGGTTCAAGCCGGTCTCCTACACGGTGCGCCGCGAGGACCAGCGGATCGACATGGAGCAGGTCGCCCAGCTCGCCCAGGAGCACAAGCCGAAGGTGATCATCGCCGGCGGCTCGGGCTACCCGCGCCACTGGGACTTCGCCAAGTTCCGCGAGATCGCCGACTCGGTCGGCGCCTACTTCATGGTCGACATGGCCCACTTCGCGGGCCTCGTGGCGGCCGGCGTCCACCCGTCGCCGTTCCCGCACGCCCACGTCGCCACCACGACGACCCACAAGACCCTCCGCGGCCCGCGCGGCGGCATGATCCTGACGAACGACGAGGCGCTCGCCAAGAAGTTCAACTCGGCGATCTTCCCCGGTCTCCAGGGCGGCCCGCTGATGCACGTCATCGCCGGCAAGGCGGTGGCCTTCGGCGAGGCGCTGAAGCCCGAGTTCAAGATCTACGCCCGCCAGGTGGTGGAGAACGCCCGGGCGCTCGCCGACACGCTGATCTCGGGCGGCTACGACATCACCTCGGGCGGCACCGACAACCACCTGATGCTGGTCGACCTCCAGCGGAAGGGCCTCACCGGCAAGGCCGCCGAGGCGGCCCTGTCGCGGGCCCACATCACCTGCAACAAGAACGGCGTTCCCTTCGACACGCAGAAGCCGACCATCACCTCGGGAATCCGGCTCGGCACCCCGGCCGGCACCTCGCGCGGCTTCGGCGTCGCCGAGTTCAAGCAGATCGGCGGCTTCATCGTCGAGGTGCTGGACGGGCTCGCCGCCAAGGGGGAGGCCGGCGACAGCGCGGTCGAGGCCGACGTCAAGACCCGCGTCCACGCGCTGACGGACCGGTTCCCGATCTACGGCTGAGGCAAGAGGGCCGCTTGAGCCGGGGCCGGTCTTCCGGGCCGGCCCGCGGTGGATTAGGAAACGGCCGCGGATCCGACCGGTCCGCGGCCGTTTCCATGCCCGAGTAGCGAGATCCATGCGCTGTCCCTACTGCGGCGGCTCCGAGACCCAGGTGAAGGACTCGCGGCCCTCCGAGGACGGCGCCGCGATCCGGCGCCGCCGGGTCTGCCCGGACTGCGCCGGCCGCTTCACCACCTTCGAGCGCGTGCAGCTCCGCGAGGTCGTGGTGCTCAAGCGCTCGGGCAAGCGCGTGCCGTTCGACCGCGACAAGCTCCAGCGCTCCATCGACGTGGCGCTGCGCAAGCGCGCCGTCGATCCGGAGCGGATCGAGCGGCTGGTCAGCGGCATCACCCGGCAGCTCGAGAGCGCCGGCGAGCCCGAGGTGACCTCCGAGGCGATCGGCGAGCTGGTAATGGCGGGGCTGAAGGGCCTCGACGACGTCGCCTACGTGCGCTTCGCCTCCGTCTACAAGAACTTCCGCGAGGCCCGGGACTTCGAGGAGCTGCTCGGCACGCTGAGCGACGGCACGCCGGTACCGGCGGCCGCGCCGGGTCCGGAGGGCGACCCGGAGCCCGAGGAGTCGGGGCGGCGCCGCGCCGGGCGTCCATGAGCGGCGACCCGAACTTCATGCGCCTCGCCCTGGCGCTGGGCCGACGCGGGCTCGGCACCACCTGGCCGAACCCGTCGGTCGGCGCCGTCGTGGTCGAGCCCGAAACCGGCCGCATCCTCGGGACGGCGGCCACGGCGCCGGGCGGGCGCCCGCACGGGGAGCCCGTGGCGCTCGCCGCCGCCGGCGAGGCCGCCCGCGGCGCGACCCTCTACGTCACCCTGGAGCCCTGCTCCCATCACGGCCGCACGCCGCCCTGCACCGACGCCATCCTGGCCGCCGGGATAGCCCGGGTGGTCAGCGCCCTGGAGGATCCCGACCCGCGGGTGGCCGGGCGCGGCCACGATCTCCTGCGGCGGGGCGGCGTCGCGGTCGAGACCGGGCTGATGCGGGAGGAGGCGGCGCGCGACCATGTCGGCCACGTCACCCGGGTGACCCGCGGCCGCCCGGCCCTGCACCTCAAGCTCGCCCGCACCCGCGACGGCTTCTGCGCTTCCGCCGGGCCGGAGCGCCTGCGGATCACCGGGCCGGTGGCGGACGGGGCGGTCCACCTGTGGCGGGCCCACGCCGACGCGATCCTGATCGGCATCGGCACCGCCCGGGCCGACGACCCGTCGCTGACCGTGCGGCTGCCGGGCCTCGGCACGCGCTCGCCCCTGCGGGTCGTGCTCGACACGCATCTGCGGCTCTCCCCGGCGAGCGTCCTCGCCCGCACCGCCCGCGACACACCGACTTTGGTGCTCACGACCCGCTCGGCCCCGGCCCACGCGCGGCGGGCCCTGGAGGCCCTCGGCGTCGAGGTCGCCACCGTAGCGGCGGACGCGGCCGGCGGGATCGACCTTCCGGCGGCCCTGGCGCGTCTCGGCGAGCGCGGCCTGACCCGCCTGTGCAGCGAGGGCGGCCCCCGCCTTGCGGAGGCGCTGGCCCGGGCCGATCTGATCGATGCCTGCACGCTGGTCACCGGGCCGGCGGAGCTGGGCGCAGCGGGCGGCCTGCCGGCCCTGGGCCCGGCCCTGGCGGAAGCCCTGGCGGGCGAGCGGTTCCGGGAGGCCGAGCGGCTGCAGCTCGGGCCCGACACGGCCGTGACCTACGAACGCAACAGGACGTAAGCGATGTTCACGGGCTTGGTCAGCGCCATCGGCACGGTCGTCTCGGTCTCGGGCGACGGTGACCTGCGCCGGATCGCGATCCGCGCCGCCTACGATCCGGCGACGATCGCGCTCGGCGCCTCGATCGCCTGCGCCGGACCGTGCCTCACCGCCGTGTCGGTGGAGCCCGCCGCGGGCGGTTGCGTCTTCGCGGTCGACGCCGCCGCCGAGACGCTGGCGCGCACCACCGTTGGCACCTGGGCGGCGGGCACGCGGATCAACCTCGAACGCTCCCTGAAGATCGGCGACGAGCTCGGCGGCCATCTCGTCACCGGCCACGTCGACGGCCTCGCCGAGATCGTGGAGCGCGTGAGCGTGACGGCCGATGCCTGGGGCGCCAGCGAGCGCTTCACCCTGCGGGCCCCGGCCGCCGTGAAGAAGTTCATCGCCGAGAAGGGCTCGGTCTGCCTCGACGGCACCTCGCTCACCGTGAATGCGGTCGCGGACGACCTGTTCTCGGTGCTGCTGATCCCGCACACGCTCCAGGTCACCACCTGGGGCGAGCGGCGGCAGGGGGACCGGCTCAACCTGGAGGTCGACCTGATCGCCCGCTACGCCGCCCGGCTCGCCGAGGCGCGTGTCGGCTGAGCAAGCCTCCCGTCCTTGCGAGCGCGGCGAAGCAACCCAGCGACACGCCCCGTCTGGCAATCGCGCGCTGCCCTGGGTTGCTTCGCTGCGCTCGCGAAGACGGCGCGTCAGCGCGGCGGGATCGAGTAGGTGCCGGTGGCGTGGCAGACGAGGTCGGGGTTGCCCGCGGCGGTGATCGACACCTCGCCGACGGCGAGGCGCCGGCCGAGCTTGAGCAGCCGGCATTCGGCCACGAGATCCCCGGTGGCGGGCTTGCGCAGGAAGTTGAAGGTGAGGCTCGTCGTCACCGCGAGCGCCACCGGACCGATATTGGCCAGGATCGCCGCGTAGAGGGCGTAGTCGGCGAGCGCCATCATGGCCGGCCCCGACACGGTCGCGCCGGGACGCAGGAAGCGCTCGTGGGCTTCGAGCCGCATCCGCGCCGAGAGCGGTCCCACGGCCTCGAGGTGGTAGGCGCGCCCGCCCGCCTGCATCTGCGGGAATTCGCGGTCGAGGAAGTCGCCGGTCTCGGCGAGGGTGAGGATCGTGGCGGTCATCGCTCCATGCAGCACGGCGGTACTGCCGAGGCAATCACGAGGCTTTCGGAACTGCCGTCCTCATCGGAAGGTCCCGGTCGATCGGCCGGTGCCGTCTTGGCGAGCGGCGCGAAGCGATCCAGTCGGCGCTACATTCACCGATGTCGCGCGACCCTGGGTCACTTCGCTGCGCTCGTGATGACAGAGGGCTGCCGCCATCGAGGATTTCGGCCGGACGCCACATCAGGACGGGGAATCGGGCGGGAGGTGCCCTCCCGCCGTCCCGCTCAGAAGAAGACCGGCCGCGCGCTGGCGGTGATCTCGCCGAGCACCGCACCGGTGGCCGGCTCGACCTCCTTGAGCACCACGTCGTAGCCCCAGAGGTCGGCGAGGTGCTGCAGCACGCGCTTGGCGTCGTCCTTCTGCAGGGTGATCTTGTTGATCGCCTTGTGGTGCAGGATCAGGCGCCGGTCGCCCTCCAGATCCACGTCCACCACCTCGATGTCGGGGTCGAGCCACGCCACGTCGTACTGCCGCGCGAAGGAGCGGCGCAGCTTGCGGTAGCCGCGCTCGTCGTGGATCGCCTCCACCCGCAGCTCCGGCTCCTCCGGATCGTCGACCACGTGGAACAGGCGCAGATCGCGCATCAGCTTGGGCGACAGGAACTGCTGGATGAAGCTCTCGTCCCGGTAATTCTCCCAGCAATCGCGCAGGACCGCCATGGCGTCGCCGACCCCCGCGATGTCGGGGAACCACGCCCGGTCCTCCTCGGTCGGCTGCTCGGCGATGCGGGCGATGTCCTGCATCATCGCGAAACCGATCGCGTAGGGATTGTGGCCGCCGTAGGAGCGGTCGTCGTAGTTCGGCTGCCGGATGACGTTGGTGTGCGACTGCAGGAACTCGAGATAGGCCGCCTCGGTGATCTGCCCGGATTCCGACAGGGCGTTCATGATCCGGTAGTGGCAGTAGGTGGCGCAGCCCTCGTTCATCACCTTGGTCTGGCGCTGCGGATAGAAGTACTGGGCCACCAGGCGGACGATGCGCAGGATCTCGCGCTGCCAGGGGCGCAGGCGGGGCGCGGCCTTCTCCAGGAAATACAGGATGTTCTCCTGCGGCAGTTCGAGCAGCGCCTTGCGCCGCTCGGCGGCCGCGTCCGGACGCGCCGTGCCGATCTTTTGCGGCAGGGTGCGCCAGAGATCGTTGTAGATCTGCTCGCCGTGCTCGATCCGCTCGCGCTCGCGCCGCTGCTCGGAGGCGAGGTCCGGCCGCTTCTTGCGCGGGTAGCGGTGGACGCCCTGGCTCATCAGCGCGTGGGCGGCGTCGAGCACCTGCTCCACCGCCTGGTGGCCGTAGCGCTCCTCGCAGCGGGCGATGAAGCCCTTGGCGAAGTCGAGGTAGTCGAGGATGCCCTCGGCGTCGGTCCACTGCCGGAACAGGTAATTGTTCTTGAAGAAGTGGTTGTGGCCGAAGGCGGCGTGCGCGATGACCAGAGTCTGCATCGTCGCCGTGTTCTCCTCCATGACGTAGGAGATGCACGGGTCCGAGTTGATGACGATCTCGTAGGCGAGCCCCATCAGGCCGCGGCGGTAGCCGGCCTCGTGCTGGGCGAAGTGCTTGCCGAACGACCAGTGCTTGTAGAACAGCGGCATGCCGATCGACGCGTAGGCGTCGAGCATCTGCTCGGCCGTGATGATCTCGATCTGGTTCGGGTACCACGACAGTCCGAGCTGCGGCCCGGCCACCGCCTCGCAGGCGTCGTGGATCCGCCGGATCGTGTCGAAATCCCAGTCGTTGCCGGTGAACAGCGGCTTCTGGTTGCCCGCGATGATCTGGGGCGTGCGTGCCTTGACGAGCGTCATGCGGCCTCCCGATCGGTTGATGCGCGCGCCGCCATCACGCCTCCGCCTCGGCGCGGCCTTCCTTGCGGCCGAACAGCTCGCGGAAGACCGGGTAGATCTCCCGGCGGTGGTTGACCTTGCGCATGGCGATCGGGCCGCCGGCCTTGGCGATGGCCTCGTAGGTCCGCCACAGGGTGGTGCGGTGCTCGACGAAGCCGGCGCGGGGACCGTTCTCGTCGCCCACCTCCAGATAGGCGAAGTGCTGGCAGGCCGGCAGGATGTGCGACCGCAGCAGCTCCGTGGAGGTCGGCCCGTCGGAGGAGACGTTGTCGCCGTCCGAGGCCTGGGCCGCGTAGATGTTCCAGTCGTTCGGGTCGTAGCGCTCGGCGATGACGCGCTTCATCTCCACGAGCGCCGACGAGACCAGGGTGCCGCCGGTCTCGCGGGAGCCGAAGAAGGTCTCCTCGTCCACCTCGGTCGCCCGGTCGGTGTGGCGGATGAACACGATCTCGACGTGCCGGTAGCGGCGCGTCAGGAAGATGTGCAGCAGGATGTAGAATCGCTTGGCGAGGTCCTTCATGTGCTCGGTCATCGAGCCGGACACGTCCATCAGGCAGAACATCACCGCCTGCGCGATCGGCCGCGGATAGGGCTCGAACCGGCGGAAGCGCAGGTCGATCGGGTCGACGTAGGGGATGCGCTTCGCGCGCTCGCGCAGCCGGAACAGCGCCTGCTCCAAGTCCGGCCGCTCCGGGTGCCCCTCGGCGAGGGCGTCGAGCCGGGCCTCCAGAGCCGCGACCTCGTCGGGCTTCGGGCGCTTGAGGGCGATCCGCCGCGACATCGAGTTGCGCAGGGTTCGGGTGAGCGCGAGGTTCGCGGGCGAGCCGGTGACCGTGTAGCCCGCCCGGCGCAGTCCCTCGGTCTCGACGATGGCGAGGCGACGCTTGGCGAGGTCCGGCAGTTCCAGATCCTCGAGGAAGAGTTCCAGGAACTCCTCGCGGGTGAGCACGAAGCGGAACGCGTCCTCGCTGTTCTCGCCGCCCTCCCCGCCCTCGCCGGAGCCGCGACCGCCGCCGCTGCCCGGCGGGCGCTCGATCGTGTCGCCCTCCACGTAGGTCTTGTTGCCGGGCAGGATGTGATCCTGCAGGCCGGTGCCGGGCTGGCGCGAGAAGCGGGGCTCCCGGACGCCGTCCGCCGGCACGGTGACGCGGCCGTCCTTGCCGAGATCCTTGATGTCCTTCTCGCGGGCGGATTCCCGCACCGCGCGCTGGGCCACGTCCTTCACGCGCCGCAGGAAGCGCTGGCGGTTCGGGAGGCTCTTGCCGCCCGGGTTCAAACGTCGGTCGACGATGTGCATCCGCTGCGAAAACCCTCGTCCGCGTGCTCCGGCCGGGTCCGGACCCTTGTCGTACCATGCTGTCACCGGAGGGAAGGATCCCTCTTTGGCAGCAGGGCCGCGATCTTCGCCGGCCGGTCGTCCGAAACTGTGGCGGCGGAGGGTCGGTACGGGGCCCGGCCGATCCATCGGACGGGCCCGGGCCCCGTCGTCCCTCAGCCGGCCTGCTTCACCCGCATGTACCACTCCACCAGGCGGCGGACCTGCCGCTCGGTGTAGCCGCGCGCCACCATGCGCTCGACGAACTCGCCGTGCTTCTTCTCGGTCTCGCCGTCCTTCTTCGAGCCGAAGGAGATCACCGGCAGCAGCTCCTCCACCTGGGAGAACATCCGCCGCTCGATCACCTCGCGCAGCTTCTCGTAGCTGGTCCAGCTGGGATTCCGGCCACCGTGCTGCGCCCGGGAGCGCAGAGCGAACTTCACCACCTCGTTGCGGAAGTCCTTCGGGTTGGCGATCCCGGCGGGCTTCTCGATCTTGGTCAGCTCCTGGTTCAGGAGCTCCCGGTTCATGAGCTGGCCGGTCTCGGCGTCCTTGAAGTCCTGGTCCTCGATCCAGGCGTCGGCGTAGTCGATGTACCGGTCGAACAGGTTCTGCCCGTAATCGTGGTACGATTCGAGGTAGGCCTTCTGGATCTCGTGGCCGATGAACTCCGCGTAGCGCGGGGCCAGTTCGGTCTTGATGAATTCCAGGTACTTCTTCTCGGTCTCGGGCGGGAGCTGCTCGCGGCGCAGCGACTGCTCCAGCACGTACATCAGGTGCACCGGGTCGGCCGAGACCTCGGTGGTGTCGTGGTTGAAGGTCGCGGCCAGCACCTTGAAGGCGAAACGGGTCGAGATCCCGTCCATGCCCTCGTCGACGCCGGCCGTGTCCTTGTACTCCTGCATCGAGCGGGCGCGGGGATCGACCTCGCGCAGGGACTCGCCGTCGTAGACCCGCATCTTGGAGAAGACGTTGGAATTGGCGTGCTCGCGGAGCCGCGACAGCACCGAGAACCGCGCCAGCATCTCCAGCGTGCCGGGGGCGCAGGCCGCGTCCGACAGCTCCGAGCCGGAGATCAGCTTCTCGTAGATCCGCTGCTCCTCGGTGACGCGCAGGCAGTACGGGACCTTGATCACGTAGATCCGGTCGATGAAGGCCTCGTTGTTCTTGTTGGTCTTGAAGGTCTGCCACTCGGCCTCGTTCGAGTGCGCCAGGATCACGCCGGTGAACGGGATCGCGCCGATATTCTCGGTGCCGACGTAGTTACCCTCCTGCGTCGCGGTGAGCAGCGGGTGCAGCATCTTGATCGGCGCCTTGAACATCTCGACGAACTCGAGGATGCCCTGGTTCGCCCGGTTCAGGCCGCCCGAGTACGAGTAGGCGTCGGGATCGGCCTGCGACAGGGTCTCCAGGCGGCGGATGTCGACCTTGCCGACGAGCGAGGAGATGTCTTGGTTGTTCTCGTCACCCGGCTCGGTCTTGGCGATGGCGATCTGGCGCAGGCGCGACGGCCGGACCTTGATCACCTTGAAGCGCGAGATGTCGCCGTTGAACTCGTCGAGGCGCTTCAGCGCCCAGGGGCTCATCAGGCCGGTCAGCCGCCGGCGCGGGATGCCGTAGCGGCGCTGGATCTCCTCGCCCATGGTCTCGGGGTCGAACAGGCCCAGCGGGCTCTCGAAGACCGGCGACACTTCGTCCCCAGCCTTGAGTACGTAGACGGGGTGAACCTCCATCAGGAGCTTCAGCCGCTCGGCCAGCGACGACTTACCGCCGCCCACCGGCCCGAGCAGGTAGAGGATCTGCTTGCGCTCCTCCAGCCCCTGCGCGGCGTGGCGGAAGAACGAGACGATCCGCTCGATCGTCTCCTCCATGCCGTAGAATTCGCGGAAGGCCGGGTAGGTCCGGATCGTCCGGTTCATGAAGATCCGGCCGAGGCGCGAATCCCTGGCGGTGTCCACGAATTCTGGCTCGCCGATCGCCGCGAGGATGCGCTCGGCGGCCGAGGCGTACATCAGGGGCTCGTCGCGACAGGCCTCCAGGTACTCGGAGAGCGTCATCTCCGTGTCGCGGCGGGCCTCGTACCCTCGGGCGAAGCTCTGGAAAAGGTCGTTCGTCGCATGCATCGGCATTCGATAACCCTCTCAGACCGTGACAGCTTCATCCTGTCTCGGCTCGGATGCAACCGACAGGCCCGCTTTTGTCGCAGTGCGGCGAGCATGGCGCCCGGCATGTCGATTGCATGCAACACTCCGGAGCGCTGAAGGCGTCACGGACGAGACTCCGTGACGCCCCCGGACGGCTGACCGAGCGGCAGGACTAGCCAGATACCGTTTCGGCCGGAGCCTGCTCACAAATCCGTGCCCTCTTTCTTGCCGTCGTCTCCTGATTTGGTCCCCGCCCCCCCGACAGTGATCTTGACGGTCTGCGTCTGGACTTGGCCGTCGGAGCTCTTGACCTCGAACGTCACTTCGTCGGTACCGGTGAATCCGTTGTTGGGCTGATAGAACAGCGCCTGGACGGCCGCTTCCTTGTTGGGGCAGCGGTAGCTCGCCGGCGTCTTCAGCTTGCCGACCTTGGTGATCACCGACCCGTTCTTCGGCGGGCCCGAGACCTTGAACTCGGGCATCGGCCCAGGAGAACAGTCCTTCTTGAGGTTCGGCGCGATCTCGATGCGGACCGTCTTGCCGGGCGCCACCGTCTTGGTTCGGCTGGACGGCGTCTGGGCCAGGGCGGGCCCGGCCAGTGCCATGCTCCCTGCGAGCAGCGCGGCGAGCGGACGTAGGGCAATCATGGCAGCGTCTCTCCAGTGCCGACCCGGGACCTCTCCCCGGACACGCGTCCGGATGTCCCGTTCATCGGTGGAGACCATGTGGGGACGCCGCGCACGGGCGTCGAGGGCTCGGGCGGCGGGTTAATTCTGGAGGGCCGCCGCGACGATCCCGGTGATGCGGGCGATCTGCGCCGCGTCGAACTCGCCGGCCAGGGCGGCGGCGAGCCGCCCCTCGACCCGCGCCCGCTCCCCGGCATCGGCCACCGGCACGGGGGGAATCTCGTCCTCGGCCAGCCGGCAGACCCGGCGAATCGTCTCAGCGGCCGCCAGGAGTTTCTCCCGGTCGGTGGGACCCATCTCCCAGAGCGGGTTGCGCAGGCGGCTGATCACCCGCTTGGCGTCGCGATAGTCCCGGTCGACCCCGGTGGCCGCCTCGATCTGGCTGACGAGGAACATCAGCTCCAGGACTTCGGACGCCGCCTCCGGGCAGGAGCGGACGATCCGCATGATGCGGGCCATCAGTTCCTGGCTGGGCGTCAACTTGGGTTTGGGCGCGGCCATGCGGGCGACAACGCGACGTGTTGCCGGAAAGTTCGCCCGCCGCGCGCGGTGCCGGGGTCGTCGAGCCCGGCAGGCCCGCTCAGGCCTCCATGTCGGGCAGGTCGCGCAGCCCGTCGAGCAGGGCGCGGCAGGCGCGCAGCTCGTCCAGGGCCCCGGCCAGGGCCGCCCGGTCCGACGCGCCGAATGTCGCGCCCCCGGTCCCGCTCCGGGCTCCCGCCTCGGTCTCGACCTCCTGAAGCAGCGGCTCGGCCGCCACGGCCTCGCCGCGGCCGACGGCCTGCACGAAGCGGACGCCGTTCTCCTTGAGGACCCGCTGCGCCCCCGCGATGGTGTAGCGCTGCACGTGCAGGAGGTGGCGGATGCCGGCGACGAGCTCGACGTCCTGGGGCCGGTAGTAGCGGCGCCCCCCCGCCCGCTTCACGGGGCGGATCTGGCCGAAGCGGGTTTCCCAGAATCGCAGGACGTGCTGGGGCACGTCGAGTTCCTCGGCCACCTCGCTGATCGTCCGGAAAGCGTGGGCGCTCTTCTCGCCGATCCCGGTCGGCGGTTCGTCGGTCGAGGCGGCGAGGGCTGGCGGCATGGGCGTCTTACGGAGTGGGCGAAGCGGCCCGATCTTGCCGGCTCGCGGGGCCGCACTCAAGCCTGAAGACCCTGCCCGAAGCGCTCGCCGACGCGGCCGCATTCGCGGCGCGCTCACTCGTCGTCGTGGTCGCCCGCGCCGTTCAGGCCGTTGATCTTGGCCTTGAGCACGTTGGAGGGCTTGAACACCATCACCTGCCGCGGCTCGATCGCGACCTCGACCCCGGTCTTGGGATTGCGGCCGACGCGCTTGCCCTTGCTGCGGACCACGAAGGAGCCGAACGAGGACAGCTTCACCGTCTCGCCGCTCGCGAGGCAGCTGCAGATCTCGGACAGCACGGTCTCGACGAGGGCGGCCGACTCGGTCCGCGACAGGCCCACCTGGTGGTAGACGGCCTCGCTCAAGTCGGCGCGCGTCACCGTCTTGCCTGCCATGCCGTGTCCCCTCGCCCGCGTCGCTCGCCCCATGACGCACGGCGCGGCACCCTTGGCCGCGCCGAACGCTGAAGGCGTATCCCTATGATCCGGCACGCTAATCGGCGCTCCGCCCCCGGTCAACCGCGCCGGGACAGCGAATCGTTTCGGGCGCGCCGCCCGAAACGCTACCAGCGGATCAGCGCGGCGCCCCAGCTGAACCCGCCGCCGATCGCCTCGATCATCACGAGGTCGCCCGCCCGGATGCGGCCGTCCCGCCGCGCCACGTCGAGGGCCAGGGGTATCGAGGCCGCCGAGGTGTTGCCGTGGCGGTCCACCGTCAGGACGATCTTGTCCCGAGCGACACCGAGCTTGTCGGCCGAGGCCTCGATGATCCGGCGGTTGGCCTGATGCGGCACGAACCAATCGAGTTCCTCCGCGGTGATGCCCGCCTGCGCGAAGGCTTCCACGATCACGTCGGTGACCTGCCCGACGGCGAATCGGAACACGTCGCGGCCCTCCATGCGCAGGTGGCCGGTTGTGCCGGTGGAGCCGGGGCCGCCGTCGACGTAGAGCTTCTCCCGGTGGCGTCCGTCCGACCGCAGGCTCGCGCTGAGGACGCCGCGGTCCCCGGCCCCCTCCTGCGCCTCCAGCACGACGGCGCCGGCCCCGTCGCCGAACAGCACGCAGGTGGTGCGGTCCTCCCAGTCGACGATCCGCGAGAAGGTCTCGGCGCCGATCACGAGGGCCCGGCGGGCGGCCCCCGTGGTCAGGAACTTGTCGGCGGTCGAGACCGCGAAGACGAAGCCGGCGCACACCGCCTGCAGGTCGAAGGCCGCGCCCTGATGGATGCCCAGTGCCGCCTGGATCTGGGTCGCGGTCGCCGGGAAGGTGTGATCCGGCGTCGAGGTGGCGCAGATGACGAGGTCGATGTCGTCCGCGCTCAGCCCGGCATCGTCGAGGGCCGCCCTGGCGGCGCGCGTACCGAGGACCGAGGTGGTCTCGTCGGGTCCCGCGAGGTGGCGCTGGCGGATCCCGGTCCGCTGGACGATCCACTCGTCGGACGTGTCCACCCGCTCGGCGAGGTCGGCGTTCGTCACCACCCGCGCGGGCAGGCTCGAGCCGGTCCCGACCACCACCGAGCGCAGAGGGGGGACGCGCCGGTGCTGCTCGGGGTCAGTGCGGAGGGTTGCCATCATTGTCCTTCCCGGACGATCCAGCTTCACAATCGCCGGTTGTGAAGCCGCGGGCGTCCGATTTCCATCCCGTCCGTCGACGGAGGCCCGGTGCCGGCGTCAGGCCGGCGCCAGCGCCGCCGTCTGGTCGAGCATCTCGCGGATCGTGCGGATCATGTCGTGGCGCGCCATGTCGTGCGCCAGATCGATCGCCGCGGCGAAGCCCTGCGCGTTCTCCGAGCCGTGGCTCTTGATGACGATGCCCTCGAGGCCGAGGAACACCCCGCCGTTGGCCCGGCTCGGGTTCATCTTGTCCTTGAGGGCCTTGAAGGCCTGCCGCGCGAACAGGGCGCCGATCTTGGCGGCCAGCGTCCGGGTCATGGCGGAGCGGAGATAGGTGCCGATCTGCTTGGCGGTGCCCTCGGCGGTCTTGAGGGCGATGTTGCCGGTGAACCCCTCGGTCACCACCACGTCGACCGTGCCGCGCCCGAGATCCGTGCCCTCGACGAAGCCGTGATAGGTCAGGCCGGGGCTCTCCATCTCGCGCAGGATCCGGGCAGCCTCCTTGACCGCCTCGTTGCCCTTCATCTCCTCGGTGCCGACGTTGAGCAGGCCGACGGTGGGGCGCTCGAGGTCGAACACGATGCGCGCCATGGCCGAGCCCATCACGGCCATCTCGACGAGGTGCTCGGCATCCGTGCCGATCGTGGCGCCGACGTCGAGCACGACGCTCTCGCCGCGCACGGTCGGCCACAGGCAGGCGATGGCCGGGCGCTCGATGCCCGACATGGTCTTCAGGCAGATCTTCGACATCGCCATCAGCGCGCCGGTGTTGCCGGCCGACACGCAGGCATCGGCCTGCCCGTCGCGGACCGCCTGGATCGCCTGCCACATGGACGACTTGCCCCGGCCCTGGCGCACCGCCTGGCTCGGCTTGTCGTCCATGGCCACGGCCACGCTGGTGTGGCGGATCTCCACGCAGTCCTTGAGCCGGGGCTCCTTGGCGACCAGCGGCGCGATCACCGCCTCGTCGCCGAACATCAGGAAGGTGGTGCCGGGATGGCGCTCCCGGGCCAGCGCCGCGCCGGGCACGACCGTGGTGGGCCCGTGGTCGCCACCCATGGCGTCGAGCGAGATGCACACGCGTTGGGACATGTCGGTAGCGGGTCGCGGGTCTCGGCGGGAAAGGGGTCGGACGGCGGCGGGACGGGGCCCGCCGGGCGCGGCGGACCATAGCGATACCGGCCCGGCGGGCAAATGAAATCGGGCGGCCGGCGGTTCCGGCCGGACGCGGCGGCCTCAGCCGTCGCGGTCGCGGAGCTTGCGCAGACCGTCGAGGGGTCCGGCCTCGTCGCCCGCCACGACCGGCTCGAAGGCGATGCCGGGCTTGCGCGGGTACGGGTCGAGGCCCAGCGCCAGGAACTCGGCGGTGAGCGCGCCGAAATCGATGCGGCCGCCGACCAGGGGGTCGGGGATGTCGGCGTCCTCGGCATCGGTGCCGGCGAGCCGGTCGGTGTCGGTGAACACCACCTCGACCGGCTCCCGGACCGGCGCCTCGAAGGGTTCGAGGCTGACGGTGCAGACCTGGGTCACCAGGGCCTCCACGGTGCCGGTCACGGTGAGGCGGCTGGTCGCCCCCTCGATGGCGAAGCGCCCGACGAGGTCGCGGATCCCCGGGATGCCGAAATCGGCGGCCAGCGCCGCGCACTCGGCCGGGCTCGCCTCCACGGTGACGGCGCCGCGCCCCTGGGGCAGGCGTTCGACATTGACCCAGCGCGCGAGCGGGAAAGCGTCCTGGCCGGCATCGCGGCTGCTGGCATCGCGGCTCATGCGCGTCCTCCGTGGTCAGGGCCGGCCGGTACCGGCGCGAAGCCGTCGGGCTCCGGGAAGGGCGGCCCGGCCGCGAGCAGCCCGTCGAGATCGGCCCCGGCGAGGGCGGCGTCGGCCGCCCGCACGTAGGCGGCGAGACCGCGCCCGTCCCCCTCGCCGCCAAGCACGTTGCGGACGAGGGCGGCCGCCAGGGCCGCGGCGTCGCCGGCCTCCAGGGCCGCGTCGTAGCCCTCGGCCCGGCCGTAGAAGGCGGCGCCGAGCTTCTTCATCCGCTTGGACACGCCCATGTCGCCGACGCCGAGTTCGCGCAGGGAGGCGTCGAGCTGGGTGAAGACGGAATTCACCAGATCCTGCGCCACCTCGGCGGCCGGCGGCGGCAGCCGGTTCAGCCGGCGCAGGACCAGGATCGCGTGCAGGCACAGGGATTCGAACCGGCCCTCCACGGTGTCGGGCACGCCGAGATCCGTGTAGAGGCCTGGCCGGCGCGCGGCCTCGCTCAGGGCGACGTGCAGCCCCTCGACGGCGCGGCGGCGCGCGCCCGCGCGGCGGAACAGCCCGGCGATCATCGGTGTCGAACCCCGGCCCTCTGTGGCCAAGCTTGCCTTGTCAAAGCCATAACCCCGCGGTACGGCAACCCACGCCCAGGGCGCAAGCGCCGTCGGAGCCCCGTGCCGGCGGCGACGGTCGCGCCCCGTCCGTCAACACGCTCTCTGGGGGCCCGATGCGGCGCCGTTTCGTCCAGTCCTTCGCGCGCCTCGCCCTGCTCGGCCTCGCGGCAACCGGTCTGTCGGGCTGCATCGGCGAGGAGCTGCGCCACGGCTACCAGGTCGATCAGGCGGCGCTCGCCACGATCAAGCCCGGCATGGGCCCCGAGCAGGTGCTGCAGATCCTGGGCACGCCCTCGACCGTGTCCACGGTCGGCAACAAGTCCTGGTACTACATCTCGCAGAACACCCGCCGGACAATCATGTTCCTGGGCGAGCAGGTCGAGGACCAGAAGGTCACGGCCGTGTACTTCACCCCCGCCTTCAAGGTCGAGCGCGTGGCGCTCTACGGCCTGCAGGACGGCCGGATCTTCGACTTCATCGAGCGCACCACGCCGACGAGCGGCGCCGACCGCGCCTTCCTCAGCCAGCTGTTCCGCGGCCTGACCCGCTACGAGCCGTTCGGCAGCGGCAGCGGCACCAGCGTCGTGCCGGGCGCGAATCGCGGCATGTGACCGGCCTCGCCCGCCACGAGGCGGGCGATCGCCCCGGGCTCCGGGAAGAGGTGCTCGGGGCCATGGGACGCGAGGGCCCGCGGGTCGGTGTAGCCCCAGGCCACGGCGCCGAACGGGCAGCCCAGCGCCCGCGCCGCCTCGAGGTCCCGGATCTCGTCGCCGACACAGAGGGCCCGGTGCGGCGGCACCCCGGTCCGCGCGAGCAACGCCCGCAGCCGGCGCGCCTTCCCGAAGATCGACGCCCCGCAGGCGTATCTGCCGATGCGGGCGGCATTGTCCGGTCCGAGCACCCGCCGCACCGTGTCGGCGCGATTCGACGACAGGATCGCCAGCGGCACGCCCGCCGCCGCAATCGCGGCCAGCATCGCCGGGACGCCGGGAAACAGGGCAATCTGCGCGGCGTCGCGGGCGGCCAGCGCGTGCATGTGGCGGGCGATGAGCGGCAGCTTCCAGCGCGGGATGCCGAGATGGGCGACGATCGCCCGGGCGCCCTGGAGCCGGAGCTCCTCCACCTCGTGGGCCTCGACCCGGCGGAAGCGGTAGCGGTCGGCGACGCCGTTCAGCACCGAGCAGAACCACCCGAAACTGTCGGCCAGCGTGCCGTCGAAGTCGAGGACGACGAGACCCGGCCCGGGCGCGGCCGGCATCCGGGCCGGCATCCGAGCCACGTCAGGTCCGCAGGTTCTCGAGCGGGACGCTGAGCCGCATCAGGAGACCGCCCGGCGCCCAGTCGTGCTCCAGCGCGCCGTCGAGCTGGCCGGCGACGCTGCGCTCGGCCAGCACCGTGCCGAATCCCTTCCGGGACGGCGCGCCGGCGATCTGCGGGCCGCCCTCCTCGCGCCAGGTCAGGGTGTAGCGGCCCGCCTCGCGGGTCCCGCTCAGCGAGACGCCGCCCTCCCGCGTCGACAGGCCGCCGTACTTGACCGCGTTCGTCGCCTGCTCGTGCATGATCAGCGCGAGGGCCGTGGCGGTGCGCTCGCCGATCTCGGCATCGTCCCCCGAGATCACCACGCGGGCGCGTCCGTTCTCCTCGTAGGCGGCCATGATCAGGCGCATCAGCCCGAGCACCGTCTGGCCAGCGACCGGCGGGGCGCTGTCGGGGGAGTGCGGGCGGACGTATTCATGGGCCCGGGCCAGGGCGCCGAGCCGCTCGCGGAACGCGGCCACGAAGGGCTTGGCCGCGGGGTCGGTCCGCGCGGTCAGGGCGGCGAGGCCGCCCACCACCGCGAAGATGTTCTTGATCCGGTGCGACAGCTCGCGGATCAGCAGATCGCGGGCCTCCTCGGCGCGCTTCGCCTCGCGCAGGTCGCGGGTGACCGTGGCGTAGCCGATCTCGGCCCCGGTCGGGTCGCGCACGGGGAAGATGTTGTAGAGCACCGCCAGGGGCTCGCCGGTGACGAAGTGCCGGAAGGCGAGTTCACCCTCCCAGAACCCGTCGCGGCGCACCGCCGGCATCACCGTCTGGGCCAGGATCCGGCGACTCTCGTCGGTGAAGAAATCGGGCACTTTCTTGGCGCGGGCGGCCGCGAGGTCGGGCAGGCCGACCAGGGCCAGCGCCGCCTCGTTGAGATGGGTGATCGCGCCCTCAAGGGTGCTGAGTCCGATGAAGTCCTTGGACGTCTCGACAATCGCCGCGAGCTTGCGGGCCTCGGCCTCGGCGCGCTTCAGGTCGTCGATGTCGGTGCAGGTCCCGAACCACCGCTCGATCCGCCCCTCGGCGTCCCGGATCGGCATGGCCCGCCCCAGGGTCCAGCGGTAGTCGCCGCTGTGGTGGCGCAGGCGATACTCGATCTCGTAGGGCTCGCCGGTCGCGAGGCAGTGGCGCCACCGCGCCCAGGCCCTGTCCTGGTCCTCGGCATGGAACACACCGTTCCAGCCCTCGCCGTCGGTGGAGCCGTAGGGGACGCCGGTGAACTCGTACCAGCGGTCGTTGTAGTAGTCGTGGAACCCGTCCGGCCGCGTGGTCCAGACCATCTGGGGCATCGCCGAGGTCATCACGCGGAAGCGGCGCTCGCTCGCGGCGATCTCCGCCTCGCGGGCGGCGACCTGCGCCAGCGTCCTGCGGTGCTCCAGCAGGCTGGAGATCTGGCGCGCCAGCGCCAGCAGGGTCGCGGTCTGCTCCGAATCGAGCCCCTCCGGCCGCGGGACGCGGTCCAGCACGCACAGCGCGCCGAGCGGGATGCCATGGCTGCCGCGGATCACCGCACCCGCGTAGAACCGGAAGGCCGGTGCGCCGGTCACGAGGGGATTCTCGGTGGTCCGGGGGTCCGTGGTCAGGTCCGGGATGACGAGAAGGTCGCCGGCCTCAATCGTGTGGGCACAGACCGAGCAATTGATCGGCAGCTCGCGCTTGCCGAGGCCCACCTCCGACTTGAACCACTGCCGCTCGGCATCGACGAGGCTGACGAGCGCGACCGGCGCCCGGCAGACGTAAGCGGCGACCCGCACGAGGTCGTCGTAGAGCGGCTCGGGCTCGGAATCGAGGATCGCGAGGTCGCGCAGTTCGGCGATCCGGTCGGCGGCGCGCCAGCGCCCGTCGGTCGGTCCGGCTTCCGCGAGCGCGTGAGGTGCAGGCACATCCATGGTCCTGCCCTCACATAGGCGCGCGACGGCCCGCTGCCAAGGAATTGCCGCGGTTTCCTGCCGCAGCCCTCCGGGTCGCGGCAGGGCGCGCGACGGCGGCGCGTCAGGCGGCGCGGGACTCGGTCAGGGTCGGGTAGTCGACGTAGCCCTCGGGGCCCTGGCTGTACCACGTCGCGGCGTCGTCCTTGGCGAGCGGCGCCTTCCTGGCGATCCGCTCGGCGAGGTCCGGGTTGGCGATGAAGGTCCGGCCGAACGCGATGGCGTCGGCCTCGCCGGCATCCAGCGCCTTCTGGCCGCTGACCCCGTCGTAGTCGGCGTTCAGGATCATCGGGTTGCGGAACACGCGCCGCATCGCCGGGGCGATCGGCGGGTGGTCGGCTTTGCCGAAGGTGCCGTTCGGCCCCGGCTCGCGCATCTCCAGGAAGGCGATCCCGGCATCGGCGAGCGCCTGGGCGGCGGCGACGAACAGCGGCTCCGGGTTCGAGTCGTTGCAGCCCTGGATCGCGCCGTTCGGCGAGAGGCGCACGCCGGTGCGCTCCGGCCCGGCGACCTTCGCCACCGCCTCGGTCACCTCGCGCAGGAGCCGCACGCGGTTCTCGACGGACCCGCCGTACTGGTCGGTGCGGTGGTTGGTGCCGTCGCGGAGGAACTCGTCGATCAGGTAGCCGTTCGCGGCGTGGATCTGCACCCCGTCGAACCCGGCAGCCAGGGCGTTGGCGGTGGCCCGCTCGTAATCGCCGAGCAGGCGCGGGATCTCGGACACCTCCAGGGCGCGGGCCTCGCTGTAGGGCTTCTTGCCGGAATAGGTGTGGGCCTGGTCGGGCGCCGTCGTGGCCGAGGACGAGACCGGCTTGGCGCCGCCGAGGAAGTCCGAATGGACCATCCGGCCCATGTGCCAGATCTGACAGACGATCTTGCCGCCCTTGTCGTGCACGGCCTTCACGATCGGCCGCCACGCGTCGACCTGGGCGTCGGACCAGATGCCGGGCGCGTAGGGCCAGCCGAGCCCCTCCTGGCTGATACCGGTGGCTTCGGTGAGGATCAGGCCGGCGCCGGCGCGCTGGGCGTAGTACTCGGCCATGATCGGGGTCGGAACGTGCTCGCGGGTGCCGCGGCCGCGGGTCAGCGGCGCCATGAAGATCCGGTTCTTCGCCTCGATGGCGCCGATGCGGATCGGGTCGAGCAGGGACGGCATGGGTTACCTCGTGCTGGTGCGGCGGGGGCCGCGTCCGGGTTTTAATCCGGCGCCGAGGTGGCGCTGCGGCGCCGCGATGCCAAGGTGCTGCGCCGCGGGACTGGCCGTCGCGTGCGGGGGCGCACACGGCGAAACGGGAAGGGCCGGGCTCGCGGAGAGCCCGGCCCCGTCGGCCGATCCGGTCTTCGCGGAACTCAGTGATAGCGGACGCTGAGATCCGCATTGCTCACCCTGCGGTCTAAGGCTTCCCGACACCAAAGTTACCTCGCTCAGACACCAATGATCCGCATCATGTTCAAGGGCGGAGGCAACCTCACGTGTCCTGCCCGTCGCGGTTGATGCTTTCCAGGATCGGTCGGACACTCTCCCCGACGGCCAGCACCCGGCGGCCAAAGGTCGAGGCCCTGCCATGGCGTACAAGCACGGAAATCCCCAGAACCGGCTACGGGCTGCCGCGTTGCTACGCCAGTTGAAGGGACAGCTCGTCGACGTGACCGGCTCGACGGTCGAGGTGGTCAGCAACACCGCCGCCTCGTCCGAGGCCTACTGGCAGCTCAAGAAGGCTTCCGGCGTCCACGTCTACCAGCAGGACGGCGGCTGGCACGCCGACTTGGTATTCAAGGACCTCCCCGAAGGCATCCCGACGGTGATCGGAACGCCTGTTCCATCTTCCTCTCGGGCGGGCGCCATCGAGAGCGTCGTCGGCCTGATGTCGATCTGCGCCCAGCGCGACAACGTCCAGCCCCCAGCGCCGGAGACCGCCTTGCGCTGGTTCCGGTTCGACGAGCACGAGGTTCCCATCCACCAGAAACTGGTGGCGGACTACGCCGAGCAGCAGAGGACCCTGAAGGTCGATCCCGCCGACATCATCCACGAGTTGGAGGTGCTCCGGACCGAGATAGCGGGGGACGGGCCAGTCACCTCCCATACATGGGACGCGGCGGATTTCGACACCCGCTACGACGCGGTGAAGTTCTGTCACATCGCGATAGCGCTGGGCGTCCAGCAAGTCACGTTCGACCCGTCCGCCACGAGCGGGCGAGACATGCACCGCCCTGCGCCCGGAATGCATTAAAAGCTAGGCGCGGTGGCTTGGCCTAGCAATCTGTCTGCCCAGCCGTGACAGGCTTCAGATAGGAGGTGACGTCCGCGCGCCTATAAAGCTTGACCGGATCACATAAAGGAACCTGCTTCACACCCGCCTTCCGCAGGAGGCAGGTGACGTAATAGACGCTGAACCCCATCGCGGCCGCGATCTCACCAAGGGTGACATAAGCTGCTGCGAAAGCCTCGACGCTCGTCCTCTTGATACCCCTTCGCGGGCGCGGGCCAGGTGGACTATAGCCATCGATCCATTCGAGCAGGCCCGCCCTCGCGAGTGCGGCTAGATCCGGCCTGCGCAAAAACGGAAGCATGGCCAGGACATCCGCGTCGGCGAGGTTTTCGTTCGATGTCCGATCAAGGCCCGCGTAGACCTCATCCGCATCCACGAGGAGATTCCTCCAAAGGTTTTCCTTGCCAGTGCTCCCGACCCACTTGCACTGGCCATCGTGGATGAGCTGAATAATGTCCACCGCAGCCACCCGGTAATGGCTGGCAACGGTCTCGACCTTCATCCTACGCCCGGAAGGGCCGTCCACTGGAACCGCATGCCTGAACATGCGCTTCAGGAAGCTGTCGACATCGACGCGACGAAACCGGTATCTCGCGCCCGCGCGCCGCGAGGTGTCTGGCAACTCCTTCAGCAATCCGCGCTCCGCCAAACGTCTGATCTGACGAATGTCCAGTCCGGTCTGCGCCGAGATTTCCTTTGCGTTGATGTACTCCCGCATGCCCGCGACGAGCCTGTCGAACTCCGTGACCGGGATCCTAAGGGGTGCCTCGTCACGGGCCGCAACGGCCGCGCTCTCGCTGGCCCCAACGAGACGCCGGAGCCGAACGTCCGTCATAGACATGGACGTGGCGGCGCTTCTTTGGCTGTGCACGCGCCGCTCCTCAAGGGGCACTCCGAGGAAGGATGTCCCGGGGGATATAGGCAAGCTCCTGAACGCATGTTCTCGCAGCACATGGCGGAACGTATCGAAACCAGGGTCGTCCATGACCCGGCGCAGTGCAACGTGCACCTGCCCGTAGACCCTTCCGTGCCCGGCGGAGCCACGGGTATGGCGGAAGTGCGTGCCGACGATACGGTCGAGGAGCGCCTCCACGGCCTCAGGCCCCTGTGAAGCGACACGGAAGCCTTCCTCGGCAGCCCTAGCCAAGTCTTCGAACCGCGTCTTCATGGGGCGGGCTCTTGGATCGTGCATGGCCGAGAAGCCCAACGCCTCGCAGAAGGCCACGGCTGCGTGCAGGGGGGCCTCGTCGAGCCAGTTCCCCAGCGGGTGCGCCCCGTCGATCCGTCCAACGATCCAAGCACCGTATCCGGCACCCAGGGCCTGCACGGCCGAAGCTCGCAGGCTGTCAAGCTTAGGCAGAACCTGCTGTGCGACCGCCTGCGAGAAATCGAAACGGCGATGGCTCTGCTTGCTTCCAATCAGACCGATCAACAGTGTTCCGTGGCGACCACAGGACCGAACGTGGTCCAGCATCCATTCCAGCCGCTGCCACGGCCTCGCAAACGTCGGACCAGTGAACTCGTCGAGATCCTCCGCGATGCAATGGGGGCAAACGCGGCTTGACGTCGTGATGACCGACCGTGGCAGAAGCCGGTGGCCCGCCACCGCATAGAGCTTCTTCGGAAGGCCTGCGCGCGGCGTGTAACGGACGAGGTCGCGCACTGCGTCTTCCCGCAGGCCTCGAAGTGCGGCCAGACTGGTTAGTTCGGCCTCATTACCCTTCCAAAGGTCCCAATGGCTGATACGCATGTCGGTCAGCAAGGACATCAGGGGGACGCCGTTCAACGCTGCAAGGCGGGAAGCGTAGCCCGTCGCGGGCTCGCGGGGCTGCAAGGGGTGACCACGCTCCAGGAACCGGTCCCGCCCCGGCAAGGGCATGACATGCATCGTCATTGGGGATCAGCCTTTGGTTCGTCGAATTCCAGGAAGGCACCAGGTCGAAGCTCCTTCCAATGCTGCTCGACAAAGGGGTTCTTCTCATCGCGCCCATAGGCGAGCGACCTGCGCTCGTATGCGTCCGCGAAGTGACCGACGGTGAGCCTGGCGTTCTTCCAGTGAAGCGCCTCCTGGATGGCGGCTACGACTCCCTGGCAGATCCGCGCGTATCGGCGGTTGGCCGCATGTGCCAACCGCCAGGGCAAGTCGGAGGCTTCCTCGACCAGGTGCTCCACGTCGAGGCCGACGGGCTCCGCCAACCTTTCGATGATCTTCACCACGAGGTCGCGTTCATCGGGCATCCGGACGTCGTCAAAGCGAACGAAGTTCCCCCGCCGCTCGACCTGTTCGTCGCCGCCCGCCAGGTTCGTGATCCGTGGCAGACCTGAGAACAGGAACGCCACCGGCCAACGTCGGTCGATGGAAACGCCCTTGATGGCTTCCGCCAACTCTTCCCGCGCCTGGAGGGACGCATTCGCCTTCAGGAGGTGCTGCGCCTCGTCGACGTGCACCAATGACACGCGCTGCGCGCGGAGATGGTCTGCCATCCCGTCCCAGACCTCGCCGCGAGCGGTTTGCGTGCCCATCCCGTAGCCCGCCGCCCGTATGATCTGGAGGCCGACAAGGCGCGGGTGGGTGTAGCCCCTGAGCTTGATCGAGACGCAGCGACGTTCGAGGCCGTAGGACGTCAGCTTCGGCTGCAGCGCGGGATGCTCCCGGAGCAAACGCTCCACCGCGAGGGACTTCCCCGCACCGCTCGCCCCAGGCAGGAAGAAGATGTCCGCCTCGTCACGTCGGCCGGACCGCGTCGCCAGGAACTGTTCGAGGAACCGGTTGAAGGCCGTCAACAATGCCTCGTCCCGCGGACAGTCGACGTAGACCGACTTGACGCGTTCCAAGCCGCCGATGACGCGTTGGCTGTCGCCAGGCATCGCAGCCCGGAAATCCCGGAAATACGCCTCGTCGTCCAGGCCATCGTCGGCGTGGCCAGCGTGATCAGCGCTCATTCGCGTTCCTCGCCACGATGCCGGTTGATGGACCGACGCAGGGGAGCCTGCCCAGGCTGGGAAAGGCGGCCGGCACCCGGTGGCCTGGCGATGGACGTGCCCAGGGTGTCCGGCTCGCCTTCGTCGGTCATCGGCGCCCCTTCCGGCTTCGGCCTTGGCATCGTCCCGCGATCACCGGCGCGTTCCAGCCTGTCGATGAACTCCAGGTACTGCTCGTTGGTCATGACGTCGGACGGCACGCCTGCGTCCTCGCGGGCCTGCTTGGCCTTGCCCTTGAGGTAGCGGCGCGCCTCAAGCTTGACGGATCGGTTCTGGGCCTTTTGCTCGGCCGCGAAGGCGAGGATCTCCGCGTTGTAATGCTCGACCCTGTCCAGCGGCACGCCGCTGAACTTCGGGGCCTTGAACACCATGTAGTCGCCCTCGCCGCTGAGGACCCGCTTCGCCTCCTCCGGCACCAGGACCAGGATCGTGCCGAGGTCGTTCGGGTTGATCACGCCGGTCAGTTCGCGGCGCCCGACGAGCCCATGCAGGATCCCCATCTTCGGGTGCTTGTAGTCCACGTGCATGAACCTGATGCCAGGCGCGCGGATGCGAAGGTTCCTCCGCCTCACGCCGAAGGCGATGGCCCTCTGGACATCGTCGGGAGACTTCAGGAGCCCGTTCCGTGACCTGAACCAGGCATCGTACGGCGTCATTCCCCCGAGCCCGCTGTGGGGCGAGCGATGGTAGTCGTCGGCGATGAAGCGGACGATGAGCAACTCGATCTCATGTGCCCAGACGCTGGCCAAGTTTTCCGCGTCGTAGTCGCCCCGCTTCACGACGTTGGCGAACGATTGGCCCGTGAACATGCGGCAGAACCGCTTAAAGGTCCGGAAGAACGATTCGATGTGACCGCGCCTGCCGGGCTGGCCTCCGGGGAAGCGATGGGTGATGCCGAGGCGCCCGACGCTCTCGCGGAAATCTCCCGTGAACGCGGGTCCGCCATCCGTGGCGACCTCGCGCGGCTTGGCGCACATGTCCCAGGAGGATGTCGCCATGGAGCGCTTGGCCCATGCAGTCTTGTCGACGAACATGGTGTCGAGGGCGCGCCTTGAGCCCATGGTCGACGGCGGATTGGCCGACACGTTCAGGGCGACGATGCATCGCGTCACGACGTCGATGCCGGCTGTGATGGTGCACCGCGTCGTCACCCTGAGCTTCTTCGCGGCCTTCCGGGCATTCGCATCGAGCGTCTTGCGGACGTCCGGCTCGTCGAGGATGGCGAACAGGTCCATCTCCCAGTCGTCCATCTCGACGCGGCCCATCCGCTCGATCGTCTCAAGGCCCTCGTAGGTCTTCAGTCCCTCGCCAACCGGGGTGTACTTCCGGCCTGCCTCCTCCGGACCCAGGCGACCGGCATCGACCATCATCGGGGGCAGCAGGTTGATGCGCCTGCGGACCGACCGTTCGCTGACCGACAGCTTCCCTTCCTTCGGCAGTCGTCGGTTCAGGGTCTCGATCTCCCCGTCGATGTCATCGAAGATGTCGACCTTTGCCGGCAAGCCGCGGCTACCGTACTCGGCTACATGCCGCTCAATGATGGCCAGGACCCGCTCGTCGAGCTGGTTCCGCCTTCCGCAATTGCCGTAGTTCGGGACGAAGGCGCGTTGCTTGTGCTCGGCCGCCTCGTAATCGTCGAGCCATTCGCGAAGGGTGGTTGCACCCGGGTAGTCGTAATCCTTCTGCGTGTTGTTGATGAGCCTTCCCAGGGGGCGGCTTTCCTTGAAGGTACGCCGATACCACCCGTGGATGCTCTCCCGCTCGCGCTCGATGAAGTCGTCGAAGCCCTTCGGCGTGCGAGGGGGCCTTACGTCGTGCCCGTCCAAGCCGGCACGGGCACGGTTGAAGCGCGTGCACCACTCAACCTTCCAGGCGATGTCCCGGAGCTCCTTGTCCGTCAGGCCGGTGAGGTCGGAATCGTCGTCGCGTACCGAAAGGAGCCGTCCCGCCTTCGAGAACCAGTCCTCGTCCACGGTGATGAGCCCCGCGTCGCGCAACTCCTGCTGGCGCTTGTCGGTGAGGTGCCAGTTGTCGCCATCCATCGCCACGCCGTCGAGGACGGGAAACAACACCCAGGCATTGCCCAAGCGTTCGCTCGGGCGGAAGCACTCGCCCTTGCGGCGGACACGGTCGTTGATCGTCAAGTACAAACGCTTGTTCGCCATGGCTTGGGCAGCCCTTCTTAATGTGCCGGAAGCATGTCTATCGACGACATACTTCCGGCTTCAGTTGCAGGACGTGTTAAAAGGCGTGGTTAGCGTTTCTAGGGCACGCGAAGTTAGTTAAGGGCGTGTCCAGTTGAAGACGCTTGCCTGGCGGGTTCCTGAGGAGGCCCGCCGGGATGAGGGCGAAAGCGGCCCTCATCCCCCTGACATCGTATCCCGAGGCCAGCCCGATCTCCCTGGCGGTCACGCTCGGGGGGAGGCTTGGGAGAACTGTACGGACCGCTTCCCACGCCTCGCGGTCCTCCTCGGCACCGCAGCGGGCGATCAGGCTGGCGTTGGTCACCGTCTCGGGGTCGAGCCCCTCGAAGGTCACCAGTCGGTAGTCCTGGGCGAAACCGGCCGTGTCCTGGTCGCTAATCAGCTTCAGGATGGCGGCGGTGTCGTCCCTGAGGGCACCCCGCGCATTCGCCTTGACCGCGTAGGCCTTGCGATGGCCGCAGCGGTGCTCGACCACGAGGTCCATGAAGTAGACGCACCGCGCACCGTCGCGCACGTATGTCATCTTCACCTGCTCGTAGATCGCGCGGACCGTCGAGAATGAGGAGAGCACCGTGATGACGGTGCGCTCGCTCTCGCTCTCGAACCCGTGGCGACGACGCCGCACGTGATCGATGACGTCCCCGGCGGAAGGCCCGACCTTGCGGGATCTCGGGATCCTCGCGGCGCCGGTCCTGGCGAAATCGACGCCGACCAGATCGGGGGCCGCTTGCGCGAGTTCCCCCGTGTCCCCCTTTGGCGAGGACTAGCCTGTCAGCCTTTGGGCGGCAGGACGAACGGGGCCGAGAACAGGGTGGGACGGCCGGCACACAGGTCGGCGAGTATGTCTTGTCTGCTGAACACGAGGGACCTCCCGGGCAAGTGCAGGACGCCGCGGCCCGTGCGGAACGGGCCTTCGGGCAAGCGCGAGGCTTCGGGGCGCCGGAGGGCGCGGCTGGTCATTTGCGTTCGGAGGATCCCACCATCGCCGAGTGGCAGGCCGCAAATAGGCGAACGGTCGTGTCGGACATGGCTCGCCTCCCTGGTTGGCGGCTCGATGCTGGCCTGTGGCCTGCCGTGGTGGTGTGAACACACAGTGCCCCGGCACCACCTGAAGCCGGGTTTACAAATTCCTGGCCGCCGGCATTGTCCACAGGCAATGCAGCGAGGCCAGGGATTTGGTCACGGATCGCCGGACGCATCCGTCAGCCGTCCCCGTCCACCGGGCATCCCCGGTCCGGGAACGCGATGACCTCGCATCCGCCGGGCGGCAACCCGCGCCTGGAGCGGATGGCCCTTCTTTCCGCCTCGACCATTACCTCCGCCGCCACGGCCAGCCTGGCCCGCTCGATCACGCCGTCGAACACATCCGCGCCGAGCTCGCGCTCGATCTCGGCGAAGGTCTGGAGCAGACAGAGCACGCGCTCATCCATTGTTCTGCCCTCCGTCGGCGAGGGCCCGGTCGTGCGACTCCGCCAGGGCGAGGAAATCACCGCGTTCGACGACCCTGACCTCCAGCAGGAGCTTCGCGAGTGACTCGACGAAGCGCCTGTGTCTCGTCACCGTGGCCAGGGCGACCGAGTAGGCCCTGGCAAGGTCGGCACCGACCTCGTCCCGGAGGACGGGGTCGGTCTCACAGAGTGCTGCCGCCTTGTCGGACGGCGCGCGGTGCACGAGGCTGCCCGACATCCCGAACGAGACCCTGGCCGCGGCCGCGAGGCCCGTCGCGACCCGCAGGTCGTCATGCGCCCCCGTCGACAGGCCCAGGCCCATCGCCTCCTCCGCGGCGCGACCGCCTAGGGTCGCGGCGACCACCGTCTCAAGGATTGACGGTGTCATTGTCGGGCCCTCGTCGCCGGCGATTGAGAGCGTATGACCACCGGCACGTCCCCGCGGGACGATGCTGACGCGCTGCACGATCTCGCCGCCTTGGTGCGCCACCGTAGCGTGACCGGCTTCGTGGCACGCGCATCGCCATCGCGCGGCGTCGGAACGCCCGTCTGGCGGGGCGACCTCGCGCACGAGGTCGTCGAGTTCCATGGCGCGGGCGTTGACGCGGGCGCGTCGCCGGGCGCCCCGCACCCACGCCACGACCTCGGCGCCCGTGCCGCCGATGCCGAGCGCCGCCACGCCGCCCAGGTCGGCGTCGGGCAGGTCGTCGCCCAGGTGCTGCCGGATGATGTCGGCAAGCGCCGCCCTGTCGGGCGGACCCACGTAGATCGAGCGACCGAGGCGACCGGGCCGGAGAACGGCCGGATCCACCTTCGAGACGTGGTTCGTGGCGGCGATGAGAACGACGCGGGATCCTTCGGCCGCCGTCTCCTCCAGCTCCTTCAGGTACGCCGCCTGCAGGGGTCCGTAGTACGACGCGTTCCTGTCGTCGGTGAGGTCGCGGGACGGGAAGGCCTCGCACTCGTCAAGGAAGAGCACGCACGGCGCCTTCGCCCGCGCCTCCCTGAACGCTTCCTGCAGCCTGCCGAGGACCCGTTCGAGATAGGAGGATCCCTCGAACCAAGCTGCGACCGACGTCTCGACCAAGTGCAGGTTGGCCGACTTGGCTACTATGTAGGCTAGGCTCGTCTTGCCCGTGCCCGGCGGACCGTAAAGAACGGCGGACTTCTCAGCGTCCCGCCAAGCGGCATCCGACCCGTCCTTCAGGTCCGCAACGAGTTGGGCAGCCCATTCACCTGCCTGCCCGTAGCCAATGGCGTTCTGCACGGTCGGCACGTCCCTGAGCCGTTGGGGACCACCGAACCGCAACCGCACGGCCGCCTCTATCCGCGCGACGCAACGGGCCGCGGAGTTGCCCCTGATCGCCGCCACGAGGTCGGTGAAATCGAGGCCGGCGACCGTACCTGGGCCTGTCCTGGGCCGCTTGCCGGTCACCTGCCTGATGGCCTCCGTCACCAGCTCGACAGTAGGTGGCCTGACACGGACATGCATGTCGACGGCGCCGAGAAACGACCGATGTAGGTGCGTGGACGGCGCGTGGCAGACGATGCAGAGCCGGCCGCCACGAGCCATGGTCTCCGCGATCTCGTCCGCCCCGTCATCGGGCTTGCGACGGTTGCGGGGCGTGCCGTCGCGCATCTCGTGATGCACCCAAGGACCGACGTGCCCGATGGCCCGATGGAGGGGCCTTACCCATTCGGCGGTCGGGGACTCGATCAGGACGGAGAGGCCGGGCGCCTTGGCCAGCCGCTTCCGCTCGACTGGTGTCAGGGACGCGTCCAAGAGGAGCTGGCCCAAAATCACGAGGGAGTAGGGCCTGGCCGCAGGATCTGCCTGCCGGGCCGATGAGGCGGCCTGCCGGGCTTCCTCCTCGTCGAGGATGGCGTGGTACTGCTCCGCCGCCTTGGCGGAGCGTCTCTTCAGGTCTTGGATCATCGCTGCCTCCGCACGCGGGGCAGCCGGGCGCGTCCTTCGGCGCCGGGTCAGCCCTCACGGGTGTCGGGGTCGGGTCGGCGCACTTGGCGCCAGTGACGACAGGCGGACGGAGAAAGCCCCGCCGCAGGCGCGGCAGCGTGTTTTCGGAGGTGTCTGGTCATCGGGAGGCTTCCGTTAAACGGGCTCCCGGGACGCGCGAAATCAGGCGCGCGGCTATCCGCGGGAGGAATCGGCGCAGGCCGGCACGGGGATCGCCGTCCGGTTCGCCAAGCGTTTGAACGTCGCGAACATGCCTTCCTAATTGCGGGTGTAGATCCCTGATCGCAAGCGGTCTTGGAACGGGAGCGGGGGACAACCCGCCCTCAGGGTTAACGCGATATGACGGAGCATGCGGGGATCAGATGAGGCTGCCCACCATCACGCTCCAGAGGGCTCCTGTTGGGCCGGTCAGGCCTGGATGCTCGTACACTGGTATCTGGATCCGTGGCGTCCAAATACTTGCTGGCGAATGGCTTCCTCATGAACCGTCGGATGACCGCGCGTCGTCCGGCAACGCCTTCGCCCGAAAGGTAGCCTCCGTGTCGAAGAACCCGACAGTCTGCATCGTCGAAAGTCTCGGATTCCTGGAGGAACAAACCCTGCGGGAGGGCGAGATCATCAGCAAGACGCTGCAACTGTCCGGCAAGCGGAGCGCGTACGTCTACATCAAGAGCGTCCCCGAGCTCATGGCCGTGGCAAGCGAGTTCGGCGACTCGTCACATCGCTACCTGCACCTGTCCTGCCACGGAAGCATCGACGACAAGGACCGGATGGAGGGCTTGGCCCTCACCACTGGCAGGATCCTGAACGCCAAGCTCGTGGCGCTCCTCAAACCTCACCTGGATGGCCGTCGTCTGTTCCTGTCGTCCTGCCTCGCCGCCCGCGGCGACTTCGCGGAGACCCTGATGGAGCAAAGCGGATGCCTGTCGGTGCTCGCACCCATGAACAAGATCGGGTTCGACGACGCCGCGGTGTTCTGGACCGCTTTCTACCACCTGATGTTCAAGGAGGAGCCGCGGGATAAGTCCGGCGCGCGCACTAAGAAACGGCGGGGGATGTCGAACAGGCGCATCGAGGAGAATGTCGGGACCTGCGCGAGGCTGGTCAACGAGCGCTTCCGCTTGTTCCTGCGAGGCGACGAGAAGGGCGAGGTGCGGCGGGTCACGATAGGCCCGCGAAAGGAATGAGACAGACGATCGACCGGCGTACAGGGACCAGTTCCGCGCGCTCAGGCGCGAGACGGAGCCCGAGGCAGCCGACGCCTTTCGTCCATGAGGGCGCCCGGGGCGGCAAGGTACCCTGCCATCATGCCGATGCGGCCGCCCCGGGAGCCTGCGACCCCCCCGCTGCCAGGTAGCGGCCCTTGAACCGGTCGTGGTTCGCCAGCGCCGCCGGAAGGTAGGGGCCGGACCCGGCGCATTGCGGGACCGACGTCAGTTCGAACCTCTCCGCAACGGTTGGGTGGACCGGCGCGTCATGGGCGACCTTCCGCACCTGCACGGCCCAGTTCCATGACGCGGAGAACCGGTGCAGGAACCTCGGGACGGAGCGCTCGATGGTGTCGTGCATGCCGGCGATCTCGCAGTGCTGCACGCCGTCCGCGGCCGGAAAAAGGTGAAGCTTCGGGTTCCCCGTCGCGTCGCCCGGCGCCTTCAGCCCGTCGACCCTGAGGCCGTCCGGGATGCGGGTGGCCTCCTCGACCATCCACTTCAGCGAGATGTCGGACAGCCGAGACTCTGCCTCGGGGTAGCTGCCCCCGATGTCGGAATGGTTGCCCGCAAACCAGAGCTGGACGAGTCGTGTGGGACCCTCGGCATGGTCATGCGCCCCGTCCTGAATGCCGCCCCAGGCGACGCGGTCGAAGTCCTTGCGGGTCTCGTCGATGGCATTGGCCGAGCGGGCATAGCGGACGAAGCGGCTGAGCAGGCGGTCGAAGTTCTCCCCCTTCCAATCCGCCATGTGCTTGCTGACGTCCCCCGGGTTGGGGAAGTCGCGTATCACCTTCCTGCGCGAGCCACGCTCCCGCAACCATAGCCAGGCGCCTCCCGCGATGACCGCGAGGAGAAGGATCCACCTGAAGGCGGCCCAGAATTGCAGTCCAGGATAGGCGTGCAGGAGACCGGCGAGGGCGGCGGCAGGCAGCATCCCGACCAGCGCCAGGCCGAGGGCCGCACCGACGCCAAGGCCCGCCTGTATCAGCAAACGCCGGGCCCCCGTGGCCCCGAGGGCCGCCACGGTGTCGAACACGCCGATGAAGTACGGCGCGGCGTTCGACCGACCGGGTTCGCCGGTCTCGTGGGCGGAGTCGTAACACTCCCGGAACCGGCGGGCCTGCTCGTCGCGCTCCGCCTCGTACTTCTCGCGCGGGTGGCCCGCCCCGTGCTCCAGGACGGTGTCGACCGCTTCCTGGGCGATGTCGCGGGCGGCCTTGCGGAAGCGGGGCAGAGGCCCACCCGCCCCGCGCGTAGGGATGCCGCACAGCATGAGGAGGTTCGCCACGCAACGTGCGGTGTAGGCACCGCGGCTGAACCCGATGAGGAAGATGCGGTCGCCCTGCCGGTAGTGGTTGATGATGAACTCGTAGCAGTCGACGATGTTCGTCGTGATGCCGCGGCCGGTGACCGAGGCCAGCAGCTTCTGGACGAAGCGCACGGGGGCGGTGAGCGCGGTCGCGCCGATGTCGGTTCCGAGGCCGGGGTCGTAGAACGCGACCTGCTCCGCCGGGTCGATGGAGCTGTCCGGCCCGGTGCGGCAGACCCGGTACATCTTGTAGACGTTGCTGACCCGTTGCTCGGGCCTCACCCCGCCGTCCTGGCCGGTGCCGTCCGAGAAGACGACGATGTTCTTCGGCATGCCCCATCCGGCCGTTCAGGCCGGCTCCTCGATCCGTTTCTAACCGGTCGCGCGGCTCCGCGCCGGGCGCTTGCCCTTGGCCGCCCCCGCGCCGGGGCTTACCTTCGTCGAGGCGCTCCGGCCGCCCTTGGCGGAAACAGGCCGCTTCTTGGCTACGGGCGCCGCGGCGGACCGCATCGCCTTGGCGGGCCGGGCCGGGACCGCCGGGGGAAGCGCGACCCGCACGGCCTTGACGGCGCCCTTGATGCCCTCGGCCACGTTCGCGAAGGCATGGTCCATCGACCGCCAGTCGCTCACGGTCCTCCCGTCGCGCGGAAGAACCTTCAGGTCGGATGCCCCGGTATCCTTCCAGGCGCAGGGCCGGACCACGACCACCACGATCCGCATGGAGCCCCTGGCCCGACGGCCCATGGCCCGCCTGTACTCCAACTGGCACCAGTGGCTGGCGATGTACTCCGGGCTCATTAGCGCGACGAAGATGTCCGCCTCGCGCAGCTTGCGCGAGATCTCGGTGTTCAGCCTGTCCCCGGCTTCCATGTCGCCGTCGAACCAGGTCTCGACCTCGTCGCGCTTCAACTGGGCGAGGTGGATCTGAAGCTTCGCCTGCTGGATCTCGTTCGCGTGGCAGTACGACACGAAGATCCGCACCTTCGCCTTCTTGGGCTTCGGCGCCGTGGCTTTCGCGGGAACCAAGGCACGCGTGCCCGGCGCCGCCCTCCTCGCTGGCGGCTTCGGCTTGTTGGTCCCTGACTTCACGGTCACGGCAGCCCCCTCGAACGCGGCGGCCAAGTTCGAGACTCAAGCCCCCTGGCCTCCTTTTGTTCCGCCGCCGGCCAGGCCGTCGGTCGCGTAACCTGCATCCGCCCGAGGGCAGACCCCGATTACGGCGGACGGGCCGTGAGCCCCCTGGGCGAGACCAGCGGGAGCGGCAAGGCCGGGAGGGGGCGTAACTCACCGCGATGGGCGACGCCGTGCTCGGCGGGTTCCTCCGTATGGGGAGGGCGAGCGTGGCTATCGTTTCACGAACCCGATATCGGCGGCCACGGCCTTGAGCCGGTCCGGGTCGCGCTCCTTGCGCTCCGAGTAGCGGTCCACGAGGTAGTCGGATCGCTCCCGGGTCAGGAGCGTGAACTTCATCAGCTCCTCGCAGACGTCGACGACCCGGTCGTAGAGTGGGCCGGGCTTCATCCGGCCGGCCTCGTCGAACTCCTTGTAGGCCATCGGCACCGAGGACTGGTTCGGGATGGTGATCATCCGCATCCAGCGCCCGAGGATGCGCAGGCCGTTCACGGCGTTGAACGACTGCGAGCCGCCCGAAACCTGCATCACGGCCAGGGTCCTGCCTTGCGTCGGGCGCACCGACCCCTCCGACAGGGGCAGCCAGTCGATCTGGCTCTTCATCACCCCGGTCATGGCGCCGTGGCGCTCGGGGCTGACCCAGACGTGCCCCTCCGACCAGATCGAGAGGTCCCGGAGTTCCTGGACCTTCGGGTGATCGGCGGTGCTGTCGTCGGGCAGCGGCAGGCCGTGCGCGTCGTAGATCCGCACCTCGCCGCCCATCGCCTCAAGCAAGCGCGCGGCCTCGTAAGCGAGGAAGCGGCTGAACGAGCGCTCCCGGAGCGATCCGTACAGGATCAGGAAGCGTGGGGCGTGGGTGAACGGCGCAACCACCTGCAGGCTGGCACCGGTCGGGATCTCGAAGTGCCCCTCGCTCAGGTTCGGCAGGCCGTCGGTGAAGGGCTGTGCGGGCTTGTCCAAGGATCTGCATTCCTGTACGTTCAAAAGGTGATTTGATAATTGTAGAGATGATGGACGAGACGCAAGCCCTCGCCGCCTTCCTCGCCCTCGGGCAGGAGCACCGCCTCCGTCTGGTGCGGGCGCTGGTGACCGCCGGGCCCGGGGGGCTGGCCTCCGGCGTCCTGGCCGACGCGGTCGGCGTGTCCGCGGCCACCGTGTCCCATCACCTCAAGGAACTGAGCCATGCCGGGCTGGTCACGTCCCGCCGCGAGGGCCGCTCGATCATCTACAGCGCCGCCTACCCGGCGCTGTCGGACCTCGTCCAGTTCCTGATGCGCGACTGCTGCCAGGGCCATCCGGAGGTCTGCGCCCCCGCCGTGGCCGCTCTTGCCGCCTGCGACTGCACCATCGGAGAGACCGCCCATGCCTGAGCCGTTCGACGTCGTGATCTACCACAACCCGGATTGCGGCACGTCCCGCAACGCCCTGGCGATGATCCGCAACGCCGGCATCGAGCCGCACGTGGTGGAGTACCTCAAGACGCCTCCGAACCGGGCGCTCATCAGACGCATGCTCGACCGCGCCGGCCTGTCGGTGCGTGACGCCCTACGCGAGAAGGGCACGCCCTTCGCCGAGCTCGGCCTCGGGGACCCGGCGCTGACCGACGGGCAACTCCTCGACGCGGTCGAGGCGCATCCTGTGCTGCTCAACCGTCCGCTCGTGGTCAGCCCGAAGGGCGTGCGCCTGTGCCGGCCATCCGAGGCGGTCCTGGACCTGTTGCCCGAGCAGCAGGGCGAGTTCGTCAAGGAAGACGGCGAGCGGGTCGTGGACGAGCAGGGCCGCCGCGTCGCCACCGCCTGAAGCATCCCATGGAACGATAAGAAGAAAACGCCCGGATGCTCGCGCTCGCCATATTCCTCGTCACCCTCGTCTTCGTCATCTGGCAGCCCAAGGGCCTCGGGATCGGGTGGAGCGCGCTCGCCGGCGCGGGCGTCGCTCTGGCCACCGGGGTGATCCATCCCGGCGACATCCCGGTGGTCTGGCACATCGTCTGGGACGCCACCTTCACCTTCGTGGCGCTCATCATCATCTCGCTTCTGCTCGACGAGGCCGGCTTCTTCCACTGGGCCGCGCTCCACATCGCCCGATGGGGCGGGGGCAAGGGTCGTCGCCTGTTTCCCCTGGTCGTGCTCCTCGGCGCGGCCATCGCGGCGGTGTTCGCCAACGACGGCGCCGCGCTGCTGCTCACGCCCATCGTCCTCGCGATCCTGCTCAGGCTCGACTTCAAGCCGGCGGCGGCGCTCGCGTTCATCGTCGCCTGCGGGTTCGTGGCGGATTCGACCTCCTTGCCGCTGGTGATCTCGAACCTCGTCAACATCGTCTCGGCCAACTTCTTCGACGTGACCTTCGGCCGGTACGCCGCCGTGATGGTGCCGGTGAACCTCGTCTCCCTGGCGGCGACGCTGCTGGTGCTGTGGGCCTACTTCCGGCGCGACGTGCCGGCGACCTATCCCGTGGACGCCCTGGAGCGCCCGGCCGAGGCGATCCGCGACCCGCTCGTGTTCCGTGCGGCGTTCCCGCTGCTCGGCATCCTGCTGCTGGCGTACTTCGTCACCGCGCCGTTCGGGGTGCCGGTGTCGGCCGTGACCTGTGCGGGCGCCGCGGTGCTGCTGCTCCTCGCGAACCGGGGCGGGACCATCCCGATCCGCAAGGTGCTGACCGGAGCGCCCTGGCAGATCGTCCTGTTCAGCCTCGGCATGTACCTCGTGGTCTACGGCCTGCGGAACGCCGGCCTGACCGACGAGCTGGCCAAGGGCCTGGTCTGGCTCGCCGGTCATGGCCCATGGGTCGCCACGGTCGGCACCGGCTTTGCGGCGGCCATCCTGTCGTCGGTGATGAACAACATGCCGAGCGTGCTGATCGGGGCGCTCTCGATCCAGCAAGCCCCTGACCTCTCTCCGCTGACCCGCGAGTTGATGGTCTACGCCAACGTCATCGGCTGCGACCTCGGCCCGAAGTTCACGCCCATCGGCAGCCTCGCCACCCTGCTCTGGCTGCACGTCCTCGACAGCAAGGGCCAGAGGATTACCTGGGGCCAGTACATGAAGGTCGGCCTGGTCATCACCACGCCCGTGCTGCTGGTCACGCTGCTGGCGCTGGCGGCGTGGCTGCCACTGCTCGGCACGCGGTAATGGGCTCCCGATACGTCGCTAATTCGGCAATCGTCGAAATAATGTCTTGACCGGTCGTAGGTCATCGGCCAGCTTATTTCCATGAACCTCGAACAAGCAGCCAAGCAGCTTGAGGCCCTCGGCAACCCGACCCGCCTCGCCATCTACCGGACCCTGGTCCGGGCGGGTCATGCGGGCCTGCCGGTGGGCCAGGTTCAGGACCGGCTGGGCATCGCGGCCTCGACGCTGTCCCACCACCTTCACCGCCTGATCCTCACCGGCTTGGTAACGCAGGAGCGTCACGCCACCTCCCTCATCTGCCGGGCGGTCTATCCCGCGATGAACGATCTCGTCGGCTTCCTCGTGAACGAGTGCTGCGCGGACGCGGGCTGTGTCGGCACGAGCACGGCCGCCTGAATTTTTTCGGTCCGTTAATTCGATAATTCTGGAAATAATGGAGGAAGCGATGATCGAGAGCTTGTCCCGTCTGCCGGTCGCGGTGATCGGCGCTGGCCCCGTGGGCCTGACGGCCGCGGCGCACTGCCTGGAACGCGGTCTGCCCGTGAAGGTCTACGAGGCGGGGGCGGCCGTCGCCGCGAACGTACGCGACTGGGGCCACGTCCGGCTGTTCTCGCCGTGGGAGTTCAACATCGACCCGGCGGCGCGGCGGATCCTGCTGGCGACAGGGTGGTCGGAGCCGCCCGCGGATGGCTATCCGACCGGGCATGAGTTGGTGGAGGCCTATCTCGCACCCCTCGCCGCCGCACCGGAGATGGCCGCCATCGTCGAGACCGGCGTCCGCGTCCACGCCATCGGCCGCCACGGCATCGATAAGGTGATCTCCCGGGGCCGCGAGACGCGGCCCTTCGTGCTCGCGGCTACGGATGGGCAAGGCCGAGCGAGGCGCGACCTCGCCCGCGCGGTGATCGACGCCTCCGGGACTTGGGCGAGCCCGAACCCTGCCGGGGCCAACGGCCTTCCCGCCGCGGGCGAAGCCGACTTGGCGGATCGGATCACCTACCGCGTCCCGGATGTCCTGGAACGGGAACGGGGCGTCTATGCCGGCAAGACGACGCTCGTCGTCGGAGGGGGGCATTCGGCGGCCAACGTGCTGCTGGACCTCGCCCGGCTGGCCGAGGATGCCGAGGGCACCGTAATCCTGTGGGCGACACGCGGCTCGGATCTGACGCGGCTCTACGGCGGCGGCGCGAACGACAAGCTCGCCGCGCGTGGCGCGCTCGGCAGCAACCTGCGCGCCCTCGTCGAGGGCGGCCGCGTCCGACTGACCAAGGGGTTCGCGGTGACGGGGGTCAAGCCCGAAGGGGGGAGGCTTTTGGTCGAAGGCGAGACGTGCTGCGGGCCACGCGTGCTCGGCCCGGTCGACAACCTTGTGGCCGCGACCGGCCAACGGCCCGATCTGGCGCTCACCCGGGACCTCCGCCTCGACTTTGATCCTTGGCTTGAGGGCGCCCGCGCGCTCGCGCCGCTGATCGATCCGAACCTGCATTCATGCGGCACGGTCTATCCGCACGGCCATCGCGAGCTCGCGCACCCCGAGCCGGGGTTCTACACGGCCGGCATCAAGAGCTACGGCCGTGCGCCGACGTTTCTGATGATGACGGGCTACGAGCAGGTGCGTTCGATCGTGGCCGCGCTGGACGGCGATTTGGCCGCCGCCGATGCCGTGCAGTTGACCCTCCCGGAAACGGGCGTGTGCTCGACGTCGCGCAGGGAAGATGGCTGTTGCGGCGAGCCGGCCCCCGATCCTCGGACGGCGTCCTGCTGCGGGCAGGCGGCGTGAGCGAGGGTCGACGCTGGCCGGTGATCTCCGCCCTGGGGGTGATCGAGATCCTCGCCTGGGGGTCCTCGTTCTACCTGCCGGCGGTGCTCGCCGGGCCGGTGGCGGACGGCACCGGCTGGTCCCTGGCCTGGGTGGTCGGTGGGCTATCGCTCGGCCTGCTGGTCGCCGCGTTCGCCTCGCCGCACGTCGGGGCGGCGATCCATCGCCACGGCGGTCGCCCCGTCCTGGCGCTGGCCGCGCTTCTGCTGACGGTCGGGCTCACCACGCTGGCCCTCGCGCCCGTTCTGCCGGTCTACCTCGCCGGCTGGCTGCTCCTCGGCCTTGGCATGGGCTGCGGGCTGTATGACCCGGCCTTCGCGACACTCGGCCGGCTCTACGGCGCGGAGGCGCGGCCGGCGATCACGACGCTGACCCTGTGGGGCGGGTTCGCCAGCACCGTGTGCTGGCCACTCTCCGCGTTCCTGGTCGCGCAGGTCGGCTGGCGGGGGGCCTGCCTAGCCTACGCAGGCCTGCACCTCACGGTCACCCTGCCGCTTGTGCTCCTGCTCATCCCGAAGGCCCAGGCGCTGCCGGCTGGCACGGGGCATCGCCAGGCCGACACTGGACCGCTATCCGGCGCGGAGCGGCGCGCGTTCCTCCTGTTCGCGGGGGTGCTGATCCTCGGCGGCGCGATCATGTCGTTGGTGTCGGTCCACCTGCTGACGCTCCTGCAGGCGCGGGGCGTCGCGCTGGCGTCGGCGGTGTCCTACGGGGCGCTGATCGGCCCGGCGCAGGTCGGCGCCCGCATCGTGGAGATGTCGTTCAAGGGCCGCCACCACCCGCTCTGGACCCTAACCGCGGCCCTGGCGCTGGTCGCCCTCGGCCTGGTGCTACTCGCCCTGGGCCTGCCCGGCGTCGGGGTCTGGCTGGTGCTCTACGGCGGCGGCAACGGCATCTATTCGATTGCACGGGGCACGGTGCCCCTGGCCCTGTTCGGTCCCGTGCGCTACCCGCTGGTCGTCGGCCGACTGGCGAGGCCGGGGTTGGTCGCGCAGGCGCTTGCGCCGCCAGCCGGCGCGTTCGTGATCACCCACGCCGGCCCGGACGTGCTGTGGTGGTCGCTTACGGTCCTGGCGCTGGCCAACCTCGGCCTCATCGCCGGGCTCTGGCGGTGCAGGTCGATCAGCGTAACGGCCCCGGACTTGCCCACAGGATTTCGCCCGCCCGCGGGGAAAGGAAGAAAGGGGTCCGGCTGCGGGCGTGCCTGAATGCGCATTCGCGATGGGTCCGACGGCCTACGCGTAACGCGCCGCCGCTATGATCAACACCAGCGCGACCAGCACCAGCGCCATCGCCCCGGCGAGCGACCGGGCCGCAGCCTTGCGGATCTCCGGACGGACGCGCCGCCGCCGTCGCGAGCACGGGCCCCAGTCGAGTTGCTCCCGCGCGACCTTTTTGCCGGCCATCGACGCCTCCTAGATCGCGAGCCGGGGAGCCCCGGACGCGAGCGCTTCGTCCTCGACCCGGGCGGTGACGTGCCGGATGGCGGGGAGCGACAGGACCAGGCCACTGTCGTCCGTGACCATGCGCGCGGCGTCGGGCCGCGGCGCGAGGCTGCCGGTGAACAGGCCGCCCACCACCCCGGCCGCCATGCAGGCCAAGGTCAGGGCGAGCGCCCTTGCCTGGCGCCCCTTGTTCCGGCCCGCCGCGAAGCCCGGGGGAATGCCACCCCCGTGCGAATGTCCGTGTCCCATGTCGCTCCCGTTCCTCGTTGCCGCCCGACACAGGCTCAGGGGTCGTCGTGTCCGATGAGGTCGGCGACGTGCGCGCCGGCCGGGTGTCCGGTCGCGGCACGGTGGGCCGTCGAACAGGTGGCGTAACCGGGGCCGGACGTTGTCATGACGAGCTCGCGCCGACCGTCGCCGACCTCACGGATGGCGAGGAACGCCCCGCCTCCCGGCCAGACCTCGGAATCGGGCGACGGCCCCGGGTCGGGCTCGCCGTAGCGGCGGACGCCCTCGTCGTGGATGGCTTGGCGCGCCCGCGCGAACGCCTCGCCGGCCAGGGGCAGGCCGACCCAGACGACCTGCTGCAGGCCCTCCTCCCGACAGACCACCAGCACGACCTCGGCGGTCTCCGAGCCTACGGCCGGTCGCCAGCCCCGCGGGTAGTACAACGCGGTCAGGTTCGCCTCACGGTCCACCTTGAGCGGCCGCGGCACCGTCGCGACCGGACCCCAGGCGAGACCGAACGGCGCCTCTCCGGCGATGGCCGCGCAGGCCGATGCCATGACGGCCGTCACCGCCGCGCACCATGGGGCGGTCCGCATCGGGTTACTCCGCCGCCTTGAGGTGGCGACGCTCCGATTCCCGCGCTAGCGGCGCGGCCTTCGCGGGAGCGATCCTGCCAAAGCGGGCGTAGAGCGCCGGCAGCACGACCAGCGTCAGGAGCGTCGCGCTGATCAGGCCGCCGATGACTACGGTGGCGAGCGGGCGCTGGATCTCGGCCCCGGTCTCGGTGGCGATGGCCATCGGCACGAAGCCGAGCGAGGCGACCAGGGCCGTCATCGCCACTGGCCGGAGCCGGGTCATGGCCCCCTCCAGGATCGCCTCCCGCTTCGGCCGGCCTTCCGCCACGAGCTGCTTGATGAAGGTCAGCATCACCAGCCCGTTGAGGACCGCCACGCCGGATAGCGCGATGAACCCTACCGCGGCCGGCACCGACACCGGCATCCCGCGAAGCCACAGCGCCGCGATGCCGCCGGTCAGGGCCAGCGGCACGGCGCTGAACACCAGAGCCGCGTCCCGCGGCGAGCCCAACGCCGAGTACAGCAGCAGGAAGATCAGGAAGAAGCAGACCGGCACCACGACCATCAGCCGTCGCTTGGCCGAGGCGAGGTTCTCGAACTGGCCACCCCAGGTCACGAAGTAGCCCGGCGGCAACCGCACCTGGCTCCCGACCTTCGCCTGAGCCTCCGCCACGAGCGAGCCGATGTCCCGCCCGCGGACGTTGGCGGTGACGACGACCCGGCGCTTGCCGTTCTCGCGGGAGATCTGGTTCGGGCCCTCCGTGACCGAGAAGCCCGCCACCTGCTTGAGCAGGACCGAGCTCGCCTTGCCGTTCGGGCCTGGCGGCAGCGGCACCGGGATGTTCTCCAGGGCCTCGCGGTCCTCGCGCACCTTGTCGTTCAGGCGCACGACGATGGGGAAGCGCCGGTCGCCCTCGAACACGACGCCGGCCTCCTTGCCGCCGATGGCTGCGCCAATGACCTCCTGGATCGCCCCGGTGCTCAGGCCGTAGCGGCCGGCCTCGGCCTTGTTGATCCTGATCTCCAGGAACGGCAGGCCCGCCGTCTGCTCGACCTTCACGTCCTCGGCGCCGTCGATGCCCTTGAGGACCGCCGCGACCTGGTTGGCCGCCTTAAGCATCGGCTCGAACTCCTCTCCGAACACCTTCACGGCGAGGTCACCCCGGGTGCCGGCCAGGAGCTCGTTGAAGCGCAGCTGGATGGGCTGCGAGAACTCGTAGACGTTGCCCGCGAGCGCCCCGACCGCCTTCTCGATCCGCTCCTGCAGTTCGGCCTTGGACAGGCTCGGGTCGGGCCATTCCTCCTGCGGCTTGAGCATCACGAATGTGTCGGAGGAATTCGGAGGCATCGGGTCGGAGGCGACCTCGGCCGTGCCGGTCTTCGAGAACACGTAGGCGACCTCCGGGAACTTAGAGACCGCCTTCTCGACGTTCAACTGCATCGCCTGCGACTGTGTCAGCGAGGTCGACGGGATGCGTGTCGCGTTCAGCGCGATGCTCTTCTCGTCGAGTTGCGGGATGAACTCGGTCCCGAGCCGGGTGAACAGAAGACCCGCCCCGACGAGCAGCAGCAGCGCCGCGCCGATGAAGGCGAAGGGGCCGCGCACCGCCGCCCCGAGCACCGGCCGGTAGGCGGCCTTCAGCGCCCGGATGATGAGGTTGTCCGTCTCGGTGACCTTGCCGGTGATGACGATGGCGATGAGCGCCGGCACGAAGGTCAGCGACAGGACAAAGGCCGAGACCAGGGCGATGATCACCGTGAGCGCCATCGGCTCGAACATCTTGCCCTCGACGCCCGTGAAGGTCAGGAGCGGGACGTAGACCAGGATGATGATCGCCTGCCCGTAGAGGGACGGCTTGATCATCTCCTCGGCCGACGCCCGCACGGTCTCCAGGCGCTCATCGGTGTCGAGGGCGCGCCCGACGGCGTGCTGCCGCTCGGCGAGGTGGCGGAGCGCGTTCTCGGTGATGATCACCGCCCCGTCGACGATGAGCCCGAAATCGAGCGCCCCAAGGCTCATCAGGTTCGCCGAGATCCTCGCCTCGACCATTCCGCTCATGGTTATCAGCATCGCCACCGGGATGACGAGCGCCGTGATGACCGCCGCCCGGATGTTGCCGAGCAGCAGGAACAGGATGACGATGACCAGCGCCGCCCCCTCGGACAGGTTCTTGGCCACCGTCCTCACGGTCGCCTCGACGAGGCGGGTGCGGTCGAGGACGGTCTGGACCTCGACGCCCGGCGGCAGGCTCCTGCGGATCTGCTCCATGCGGGCATCGACGGCGGCGGCCACCGTGCGGCTGTTCTCGCCGATCAGCATCAGGGCGGTGCCGATCACGACCTCCTGGCCGTCCTCGCTCCCGGAGCCGGTGCGCAGGTCGCGCCCGATGCGGACCTCGGCGATGTCCTTGACCCGCACCGGCACGCCGCCCCGGGTCGCGACGACCACGTTGCCGATGTCGTCCATGTCCTCCAGGCGGCCGGCGGCGCGCACGACGTAGCCCTCGCCGTTGTCCTCCAGGTAGCGGGCGCCCTGGTTGGCGTTGTTGCTCTCCAGGGCGCGCGCGACGTCCGTGAAGGACAGGTCGAGGGAGGCGAGCTTATTGGGGTCCGGCTGGACGTGGTACTGCTTCTCGAAGCCGCCGATGCCGTCGACGCCGGCCACTCCGGGCACGGTCTTGACCTGGGGCCGGATGATCCAGTCCTGGACCGTGCGTAGGTACGCGGTCTGCTCTAGGTCCGTCGCCAGTCGCTGGCCTTCGGGCGTCAGGTAGCTGCCGTCCGGCTGCCAGCCCGGCGTGCCCGCCTTCACGGTCCTCCGCTCGCCGGGCTTCGCGTAGTGGATCGACCACATGTAGATCTCGCCCAGGCCCGTCGAGATCGGGCCCATGGCGGGCTCGGCGCCGGGCGGCAGGTCCCGCTTCACCTGGGACAGGCGCTCGGCGACCTGCTGGCGGGCGAAGTAGATGTCGAGCTTCTCCGCGAAGACCGCGGTGACCTGCGAGAAGCCGTTGCGCGAGAGCGAGCGGGTGTATTCGAGCCCCTTGATACCGGCGAGCGCGGTCTCGACCGGGTAGGTGACCTGCTTCTCGATGTCGACCGGCGACAGGGAGGGCGCGGTCGTGTTGATCTGCACCTGGTTGTTGGTGATGTCCGGGACCGCGTCGATGGGCAGCCTGGTCACCGCGTAGCCGCCGAAGCCGGCGGCGAACAGCGACAGCAGCAGCACCAGCCAGCGCTGGTGGACGGAGAAGTCGAGGATCTTCGAGATCATGTCCGGCCCCCTCAATGGTCGTGGTCGGCTTCGCTCTTTCCGAGCTCGGCCTTGAGGAGGAAGGTGTTGGCGACGGCGATCTCCTCGCCGGGCTTCAGCCCGGAGACGACCTCGAAGCCGTCGTCGTCGGAGCGCCCGAGCTCGACCTCGCGCTTCTCGAAGCCCTCGTCCGTGCGCACGAAGACGACGCGCTTGCCCTCGATGGTCTGGAGCGCCGTCTTGCCCACCCGCACCGGCACTGCGTCCGTGGCGGTCTCGACCTCGGCGGTGACATAGGTGCCGGGGCGCCAGGCCAGGTCCTTGTTGGGCAGGGAGACCACCACCCGAGCGGAGCGGGTCTCGGCATTCAGGAACGGGCTGACGAACACCACCTTGCCCTCCGCGCTGCGGCCGCCGCCCTTGACGGCGACCCGCGCGCCTTCCCGGACCTCGGCGAGTTCCGTGGTCGGCACCGCGAGCTCGATCCACACCGTGGACAGGTCCGCGACGGTGTAGACATCGGCGGGGTCGCCCTCCTTGCCGACCGCGGTGCCGACGTCGACCTTGCGCTCGACTATGCGGCCGGCGATGGGCGCGCGCAGTTCATACTGGCGCAGGGTCGAGGTGTTGGGCGTCGCTTCGTCGCGCTTCTGCGCGGCCGCCACCTCGGAGGCGTTCAGGCCAAGCGCCGAGAGCTTCTGGCGGGCGAGGTCGACCCGGAGCTGGTTCTCCTGGAACACGGCCTTGGCGTTGTCGAACGCGGCCTGGGACGCCGCCGCGGACGCCAGCAGCCTCTGCTGGCGGTCGAAGTTGATCTTCTGCAGCTCGGACTGGACCATGGCGGTGAGGTAATCGCTCTTGGCGTCGGCAACCTCCCGGCTGTCGAGCACGGCGACGACCTCGCCCTTCCTGACGTCGTCGCCGAGACGCTTGCGCATCTCGGACACCGTTCCGACCACGCGGGCCGGGACGCGGGCGATGCGGTCGGTGTCGGGCGTGACCGTGCCGGGCACCAGGATGTGCCGGGAGAGCGTGCCGCCCGCCGCCTTGGCGACCCCGATGTCCTGGCTTTCGACCTGCTCGGCCGTCATCTTGACGTGGCCGTCCTCGCCCTCGGCCTCGGAATGCCCGTGCTCGCCGTCGGCGTGGCCTTCGGCCTTCGGGGCGGCCGCCTGGCCGTGGTCGTGGCCATCACCCTCGGCATGGCCACCCTGGCGGTCGGGCGCCGTCGCTTGGGTGTCGGCGCCCGGCCCGGCGGCGAAGGTGAACGTCGATGGTGGAACCCCGGCCGAGGCGAGAAGGCCGCGAACGAAGCCGGACACGGCGGGAACGGCGGCGCCCACGAGGACGCCAACGGCCACCAGGGCCGCGGTGAGGAGGATGCGCATGGTGCCTGCCCATCGGGACGCCGGTGCCGTATCGGCATCCAGGTCGGTCCCGTTGCGATGACGTGAGGAAGCGGTCCCGGGGCGTTTTCGGCCCGGGTTTCAGGACGCGCGCCTTCGCGGCGTCACCTCAGGCGCGGGGGGGCCTCGGCAGGCGGTCGGGGAAGATCGAGGACAGGGTCGCGTCGACCGGCGCGTAGCACGGCCGAGACAGCGTGGCGGGCGCCGCCGCGCCCGTTCCGTCGAGCGGCATGGCCACATGGCAACCGCAATGGACGTGGCAGGCAGTGCCGGGGTCGGCCTTCCGGGCAGAAGCGGGCATCAGGTCGGACGCCATGACCAGTTCCGTCCGGCCATGGTCGAGGTGGCCCTGGTGATACGCCAGGTCCTCGGCGAGGCCCGCCGTCGGGAGGGCCACCGCCAGCGCGAGGACGAACGCGAGCGCGTGGGCGGCGGTCGCCCACCACCCCGTCCATGCCCCGAAGGCCTTCTGGCGTCCCGCCGGCTTCATCGAAGTCCTTATGCGCGATTCAAGCGGTCGGCCACAAGCCACCGGGGTGCTGAACATCGTCTTCAGTCCCTGTTCAACGCCGCCTCGGCAGCTTGTCCCGATCCAAGGACTGGGAGACCGGCAATGAGACGACGCATGATCGCCCTGGCGGCGGCCGCAGCCATCCTCGCCCCGGCCGCGGCCTCCGCCCAATACTACGACGGGGGCTACGGCTATCGGCGCCCGCACGACCACGTCGAGGTCTACCGGCACGGGGACCATGACGACGTCGTCGTCGAGCATCATCATCCGCGCCGCTACGAGGACAGGTCGTTTTACGGCGAGCGGCGTCATCATCATCACCACGACTTCGACGATTGACGTCGCGGGTCCGAACGGTCCGTCTATGCGGACGTCGATGGGGTGACCGTGGATCGGGGCGTGCGGCCCCCCGCCTATCCGACCATCTCCTCAAGCAGCAGCAGCAAGAGGAAGCCCGTGAAGAACATCGCGGTGACCCATGGTCGATCCTCGGTCTCGTGCGCCTCGACGAGTAGCTCCTCGGTGACGAGGTAGAGAAGCGCGATCAGGCCGAAAGCCAGGAAGCCGCCCTGGACCGCGACCGGCATCGCGGCGACGGGGCCGCCGAGCAAGGCTCCGACGGGGAGCAACAGGACCAGCCCGGCGGTCGCGCCGACGACCTTCCAGCGCGATCCGCCGCCTTCGCCGAGCTCGTTGGCGACGGTCAGGCCGAGGAACAGCACCTCGATGGTGAGGGCCACCGTCAGGAGGATGCCGGCCTTGGCGCCGGCCGCGAAGGCGATGCCGAGGACGAGGCCGTCCACGAGGATGTCGATGCCGGTGACGGCCATCAGCCCGACGGGGCCTTCCAGGCGCCGTTCCAGCGTCCGGACGCCGAGCATCGCCGCGATCCCGACCCCGCCCCCGAGGACGATGGCCCAGACCGAGCCCGTGTGCTTGAGGTCGGGCAGGATCTCGCCGGCCGCGGCGGCGAAGACCACGCCGGCGGCGAAGTGCTGGACGGCGCTGACCAGGACGGGTCCCGGCCGCAGGTTGACGGCGACGGCGGCGCCGAGGATGGCCGCCGCCACGGGGATCAGGGTGTAGGCCCAGGCTTGCATCCCGACCTCAGACCACGTGATCGGGCACGAGCGAGCAGGCGTTGTCCGCGCTCGTCTCGACTTGCAGGGTGGTGTGGCCGATCCCGAATCGCCCATCCATCGCGTGGGCCGCTTCCATGAGGAACGCGTCCCCCGGCGCCCCGCCCGGCATGACGAGGTGGGCCGTCAGGGCGACGTCCGTGGTGCTCATCGACCAGATGTGCAGGTCGTGGATGGCGGCGACGCCAGGCAGGCTCTGCAGGTGACCGCGGACCGCGGCCGGGTCGATGCCCGGAGGAACCGCCGCCAGCGACATCGCGAGGCTGTCGCGAAGCAGGCCCCACGTGCTCCAGACGATGACGGCGACGATACCGAGGCTCACGACCGGATCGAGCCAGGTCCACCCGGTGTAGAGGATCACGAGGCCGGCGAGGACCACGCCCGCGGAAACGGCCGCGTCCGCCGCCATGTGCAGGAAGGCGCCGCGGATGTTGATGTCGCCCTTGGCGCCGGAGGCGAACAGCCAGGCGGTGATCCCGTTGACGAGGATGCCGACGGCGGCGACGACCATCACGGTCTTGCCGGCGACCGGGGCGGGCTCGCCGAACCGCTGGATGGCCTCCCATCCGATGGCGCCGACCGCGACGAGGAGGAACACGGCATTGAACAGGGATGCCAGGATCGAGGACCCCTTCATCCCGTAGGTGTAGCGCGCGCTCGGGGACCGCTTCGCCAGGACCGAGGCGACCCAGGCCACGACCAGGCCGAGCACGTCGGAGAGGTTGTGGCCGGCGTCCGCGAGGAGGGCCACGGAGTTTCCGAGGACGCCGTAGATCGCCTCGACCGCGACGAAGGCGAGGTTGAGGCCGATGCCGATGGCGAAGGCCTTGCCGAAGTTCGCGGGCGCATGGACATGGCCGAGGCCGCCGTGACCGTGGTCGTGGTGCTCGTGCCCGCCTTGATCATGGTCATGACCGTCGTGGTCGTGGTGTCCCGTCATCGTCGACCCTCTCGCCCCCGACCCTGCCGGGCCTCGATGCATGCGGGGGCCGTAACTCCTCTAGTCGCTGGAGGAGCAAGGCGGCGTTGAAGGTTGAAATGCCGCACCCCGCCATTCAGTGCCGCTCGCTGAGGCACTCGCCGTGGTCGGCCAGGACCTCGATGATCCGGCATTCCCGCACGTGCCCGCCGGAACACTGCTCGACCATGGCCTGGACCTCCTGCCGGAGCCCGGTGAGCCGGGCGATCCGGTCGTCGATGTCGGCGAGGTGCTTGCGGGCGATGGCGTCGGCCTCGCCGCAGGGGCGGTCGGGCTGCCCTGCGAGGTCCAGCAGGGCCTGGATGTCCTCGATCTCGAAGCCGAGCTCCCGGGCGTGCCGGATGAACCGCAGGCGGCGCACGTCGGCCTCGCCGTAGCTGCGTCGGTTGCCGTCCGTGCGCTCCGGCCTCGGGAGCAGCCCCCGCCCCTCGTAGAACCGGATGGTCGGGACCTTCACCGCCGTGCGGCGCGACAGCTCCCCGATGGCGATGGGCCTCATGCCGCTTGCTCCTCCAGTCGCTAGAGGAAGTAGGGTCCCCCAGGCGATACGGAAGGCACCCCTCATGAGCGACGCCGCGACCCTGGACCGGATCGACGCGACCCCGACGCGCCTGCGGGTCACGGGCATGGACTGCGCCTCCTGCGCGGCCAAGGTCGAGACGGCGGTCCGGCGGCTCCCCGGCATCGAGTCGGTGGACGTGTCGGTGGCGACGGAGACCCTCACGGTCCGGCACGGACCGGGGACGAGCGCCGGGGCCATCGCCGCGACGGTGCGCGGTCTCGGCTACGGCGCGGAGGACCCGGACGCGGCCACACCTTGGGAACAGGCCGCGGATCTCCCCTGGTGGCGGGCGCCGAAGGCGCTGCTGGCATTCGCCTGCGGCGCGGCCCTGGTGCTGGCCTACGTCGTCGGCCAGGTCGCGCCCGCGACCGGGCGCTGGCCCTTCCTCGCCGCCATGGCGGTCGGGCTGGTGCCGGTCGCGCGGAGGGCCCTGTCGGCGGCCCGTTACGGCACGCCGTTCTCCATCGAGACGCTGATGACGATAGCCGCAGTCGGCGCCACCGCCATCGGGGCGACCGAGGAAGCGGCCACCGTCGTCTTCCTGTTCCTGGTCGGCGAGGTCCTGGAGGGCGTGGCCGCAGGCCGTGCCCGGGCCGGCATCCGCGGGCTCACCGGCCTCGTGCCGGACACCGCCCTACTGGAGCGGGATGGCGCGACCGAGCGGGTTCCGGCGGCGAGCCTCCGCGTCGGGGCGACCGTGCTGGTTCGCCCCGGCGACCGGGTCCCGGCGGACGGGACGGTCCTCGATGGCGAGACCGCGGTCGACGAGGCGCCCGTGACCGGTGAGAGCGTGCCCAGGCCCAAGGTGGCGGGCGACGCGGTCTTCGCAGGCACGATGAACGGGGACGGCGTCGTCCGGGTGCGGGTGACAGCGGCCGCGCGCGACAACACCATCGCCCGGGTCGTCCGGCTCGTCGAGGAGGCGCAGGAGGCGAAGGCACCGACCGAGCGGCTGATCGACCGGTTCGCCAAGGTCTACACGCCGGCCGTCGTCGCGGTGGCGGCCCTCGTGGCCGTGGCGCCCCCGCTCCTGGCCGGGGCGCCCTGGGGCGAGTGGGTCTACAAGGGCTTGGCCATCCTGCTGATCGGCTGCCCCTGCGCGCTGGTGATCTCGACGCCGGCCGCCATCGCCGCCGGGCTCTCGGCCGGTGCGCGGCGCGGTCTCCTCATCAAGGGCGGCGCCGTCCTGGAGCGCCTCGCCGCCGTGACGACGGTCGCGTTCGACAAGACCGGCACCCTGACCGAGGGCAAGCCGGCCGTGACCGACGTCGTGGCCTTCGGACGGTCCGAGCGGGACGTGCTGTCGCTCGCCGCGGCGCTGGAGGGCGGCTCCTCCCATCCGCTGGCCAAGGCCGTCCTGGCCAAGGCCGCCGAGGTCGGGGCGCCGGTCCCCCCGGCCTTCGGGGCGCAGGCCCTCGGCGGAAAGGGCGTCGCCGGCAAGGTCGGGGGCATCGACCTGTTCCTCGGCTCCCCGCGCGAGGTGGCCGCCCGCGCGCCGTTCGCGCCCGGGGAGGCGGCGCAGGTCTCCGCCCTCCAAGGCGAAGGCAAGACGGTGTCCGTGCTCCTCGCGAACGGGTCGGTGGCCGGGCTGATCGCGATGCGGGACGAACCTCGGGCCGATGCGAAGGCGGGCATCAACCGCCTCGCAGCGGAGGGCATCGGGAGCCTCATGCTGACCGGCGACAACGCGCGCACGGCCCGGGCCGTGGCCGACGCCCTCGGCATCGAGACGCGGGCGGAACTCCTGCCGGAGGACAAGCAGGGGATCGTGCGCGGGCTCCAGGCCGGCGGTGCGGTCGTGGCGAAGGTCGGCGACGGCATCAACGATGCGCCCGCGCTCGCGGCCGCCGATGTCGGCATCGCGATGGGCGGCGGCACCGACGTGGCGCTGGAGACGGCCGACGCGGCGGTCCTGCACGGGCGTGTCGCCGACGTGGCGCGCATGGTCGAGCTCTCGCACCGGACGCTGGCCAACATCCGGGCGAACATCGCCATCGCGCTCGGCCTCAAGGTGGTGTTCCTCGTCACCACCATCGCCGGCGTCACCGGCCTTTGGCCGGCCATCCTGGCCGACACGGGCGCCACCGTGCTGGTGACCGGGAACGCGCTGCGGCTGCTGCGGCTGAGGCTGGCCTAGGCATGGATGGGCCGCGGATGCGCGACCAAGTCGGGATGTCCGGCGCCCACCCGGGCCGGTTTCCGCATCGGGGCGCTCGAACCGAGCCAGACGACGCCCTTGACCTTCCCACGGTGGGAAGCCCCATCTCATCCGGACGTCATCCGAAGGAGTGCGTCATGATCCGTTTGAAGGTCGAGAAGATGGGATGCGGCGGCTGCGCCAAGTCCGTGACTGGCGCCGTGCAGGCCGTCGAGCCGAACGCAGGCGTCGAGGTCGACCTCGGGGCGAAGCTGGTCACCGTGTCGGGAACCACGGGACCTGCCGACCGGATCGCCCGGGCCATCGCAGAGGCCGGCTATCCGGCCGAGCCAGCCTGAGCCAAGCGCAACCAACCGGCGCGTTCGCCGTTACCGAGACCATCGGCTGGACTATCGCGCCGGCCCGGAATTTGGCATCCTTCATTCGTGACGTTCTGGCTCGCCCTCCGGCGACTGTTGCCGCTCCTGGCGGTCCTCAGTCTCGCCCTGACGCCGGTGACCGCTCCTGCGGCCACCGCGGGCATGCACGCCGCGATGCCGGCCGCCGTCCACGACCATCACGGCCACGCCATGCCCGATATGGGCATGGCCGACGACGGCTCCGGTCACGTCGACATGGCGGATATGGCCATGGACGACATGCCCTGCTGTCCGCACGAGAAGGCCGCCAGGCCGGATTGCGCCAAGGGCTGCCCGCTGATGGCGCTGTGCCTCGCCTCCGTCACCTCGCTCCTGCCCACGGCGGTCGTCCTCCCGGCGCCCGTCGGGAGGCGGGCGGACGTGGCCTGGCCCGCGCCATCCCCGTTCGCGAGCGTGCACGGGACGCCGCTACCCGAGCCTCCCCGAGCCTGAACCCGATGCCGCCGGCGTGAGCGCCGGCACGATGCCGCGCGCCTGCGCGCCGGCACCCATCGCGTTCAGGAGATGACACCCGTGATCAAGAACACCCTCGCGCGCCCGCTCACGGCGGCGCTGCTCGGTGCCGTGCTGTCGGTGCCGGCCCTCACCGCGTCCGCATTCGCGGACACCAAGGACTACCAGTTCCAACTTGTCCAGCCGGAGGCCAAGGTCGGCGACGCCGTCCTCGCCGTCCGGCTGGTGGACAAGCGCAGCGGCAAGCCGGTGACCGACGCCGTGGTCTTCGCCAAGCGGCTCGACATGGCCCCCGACGCCATGGAGGAGATGGCCACCAAGGTCGAGCAGGTGCCCTCGACCGAGCCCGGCATCTACCGCTTCAAGGCCCATCTCGGAATGCAGGGCCGCTGGCGCCTGTCGCTGGCCGCGAAGGTCCAGGGCGAGACCGGCACGGTCGAGGACAAGCTGATCATCCAGGCCGGGAAATGAACCGGTCCGCATGGCTCGCCGGGGTCCTCGCCGCGCTCGCGGCGGGGTCCGCCGGGTATTGGACCGGGCACGACGGTCCCGCCGTGTCCGACCTCGCGGGTCGAATGGCGGAGAGCCTGCCGATCGCGCTCGTGGACAGGGCGAGGGACGGCCTCGCTCGCCTGGTGCCGTCGGCGCCGGTGCCGGCGGCGGCCCGGCCCGCCGCCCCGTCCGGCCCGGTCGTCTACTACCGGGACCCGGACGGGAAGCCGGTCTACTCGCTCGCGCCGATGGTGACGGGGGACGGTCGGGAGTTCCGGGCAGTCCACACCAGCGAGGACGTGCGCTTCGACGTGGAGGACGCCGAGGACACGGCCAGGCCCGCCGGCATGGCGGCTCAAGACATGGGCGGCCACGGTATGGCCGGCCACGACATGGGCAAGGGCGGCATGGGCAAGGGCGGCGAAGGCGGCATGGCGGCAGGGTCGGCCGGACCCGGCCCGGGCAACCGGCGCGTCCTGTACTACCGCAACCCCATGGGCCTGCCCGACACCTCGCCGGTGCCGAAGAAGGACTCGATGGGGATGGACTACATCCCCGTCTACGCGGGCGAGGACGAGGGCGGAAACGTCGTGACCGTCTCGCCCGGCAAGGTCCAGCGGACCGGCGTGCGGACCGAGGTCGTGGACCGGCGGGTCGTGGCGCAGCCGGTGCGCGTGCCCGGCACGGTCGCCCTCGACGAGCGGCGCGTGACCGTCATAGCGACCCGGTCCGACGCCTACGTCGACCACGTCGAGAACGTCACCACCGGCGACCGCGTCCGGAAGGGCCAGGCCCTGGTCCACGTCTACTCGCCCGAGATCAACGCGGCCGCGGCCCAGTTGATCGCGAACCCCGGCTTCGACGGGGCGCGTAGAAGGCTCCAGAACCTGAACGTCTCCGAAGCCGTCATCGACGAGATGGTGCGCACCCGGACGGTGCCGATGGCCGTCACGTGGTCCTCGCCCCGGGACGGCCTCGTCCTGCAGCGGACCGCCATCGAGGGCATGAAGGCCGCCGCCGGCGACACCCTGTTTCGGATCGGCGACATCTCGACGATGTGGGTGCTGGCCGACGTGCCCGAGCGCGACCTTGCCGCGGTGCGCGTGGGCCAGCCCGTGACCGTCCGCCTTCGCTCGGCCCCGGGGAAGTCCTTTTCCGGCAAGGTCGCGGTGATCTACCCGCAGGTGAACGCCGACACCCGGGCAACGCGGGTGCGCATCGAGCTGCCGAACCCGGACGGCTCGCTGCTGCCCGACATGTACGCCGACGTCGAGATCGCCACCGGCGACGCCAAGCCTGTGGTGGCCGTGCCGGACGACGCCGTCATCGACACCGGGGAGCGCCAGGTCGTGCTCCTCGACCGCGGCGAGGGCCGTTTCGAGCCGAGGGCGGTGAAGGTCGGCGTCCGCGGCGAGGGCTACACCGAGATCCGCGACGGCGTCGCGGTCGGCGACCGGGTGGTGACGGCGGCGAACTTCCTGATCGACGCCGAGAGCAACCTGAAGGCGGCGCTGCAGGCCCTGGCGGCCCCGAAGGACGACCGGCAGGCTTTGAGCGCGGGAGGCACGCCGTGATCGCGCGCCTCATCGGCTGGTCCGCCCGCAACCTCGTCCTCGTGCTGGTCGGGACCGTGTTCGCCGTCGCCGCCGGCGTGCTGGCGCTGCGGACGCTACCGCTCGACGCCATCCCCGACCTCTCGGACGTGCAGGCCATCGTCTACACCGAGTACCCGGGGCAGGCGCCCCAGGTGGTCGAGGACCAGGTCACCTATCCGCTGACCACCGCCATGCTGACGGTGCCGCGGGCGAAGGTGGTCCGCGGCTTCTCGTTCTTCGGCGTGTCCTTCGTCTACGTCATCTTCGAGGACGGCACCGACCCGTACTGGGGCCGCTCGCGGGTGCTGGAGTACCTCAACGCGGCCGGCAGCAAGCTTCCGGCGGGCGTGACGCCGACGCTCGGACCCGACGCCACCGGCGTAGGCTGGGTCTACCAATACGTTGTCGTGGCCAAGGAGCGGACGCTCGCCGAGCTGCGCTCGATCCAGGACTGGGTCATCCGCTTCGGCGCCTCGCGCGCCGAGGGCGTGGCCGAGGTCGCGGGCGTCGGCGGCTTCGTGAAGCAGTACAACGTGGTGGTCGACCCGAACCGCCTGCGCGCCCAGGGCATCAGCCTCACCAAGCTCCGGGACGCGATCCGGTCGAGCAATGCCGACGTCGGCGGCCGCACGGTCGAGCTGTCCGAGTTCGAGTTCATGGTGCGCGGCCGGGGCTACCTGAAGGGCGTCTCCGACATCGAGAACATCGTGCTCAAGACCTCCGGCGGCACGCCGCTGCGGGTTCGGGACGTGGCCCGCGTCGAGCTCGGGCCGGACGAGCGGCGCGGCATCACCGAGATGAACGGCGAGGGCGAAGTCGCGGGCGGCATCGTCCTGCAGCGCTTCGGCGCGAACGCCCTCAGCGTCATCGAGGGGGTCAAGGCGAAGCTCGCCGAGGTGGCCAAGAGCCTGCCGGCCGGCACCGAGATCCTGCCGGTCTACGACCGCTCCCAACTCATCGACGCGGCCATCGACACCCTGCGACACACGTTGGTCGAGGAGAGCATCGTCGTCTCCCTGGTCTGCATGGTGTTCCTCCTGCACGTCCGCAGCGCGCTGGTGGCCATCCTGATGCTGCCGGTCGGTATCCTGATGGCGCTTGCCGGCATGAAGGCGCTCGGAATCGGCGCCAACATCATGAGCCTCGGCGGCATCGCCATCGCGGTCGGCGCCATGATCGACGCCGCCATCGTGATGATCGAGAACGCCCACAAGCACCTGGAGCGGGCGCCGCCGGGCAAGCCCCGGGTCGAGATCCTGGTCGAGGCAGCGAGCGAGGTCGGGCCGTCGCTGTTCTTCTCGCTCCTCGTGATCACCGTGAGCTTCCTGCCGATCTTCACCCTGGAGAGCCAGGAAGGCAGGCTGTTCGGGCCGCTCGCCTACACGAAGACCTTCGCCATGGCGGCCGCGGCGCTGCTGTCGGTGACCCTGGTCCCGGCGCTGATGGTGCTGTTCGTACGCGGGCGGATCGTCCCCGAGCACCGCAACCCGCTCAACCGCCTGCTCATCTGGCTGTACCGGCCGCTCATCGCCGGCGTTCTGCGGGCGCGGGTGCTCACCATCCTGCTCGCCGCGGGCGTGCTGGCGGCGACCGCATGGCCGGCCCGGCAACTCGGCTCCGAGTTCATGCCCGACCTCGACGAGGGCAGCCTGCTGTACATGCCGACGACCCTGCCGGGGATCTCGGTGACCAAGGCGGCCGAGCTCCTGGCCACCCAGGACCGCATCATCAAGTCCTTCCCCGAGGTGGCCTCGGTCTACGGCAAGGCCGGGCGCGCCAACACGGCGACCGACCCGGCGCCGATGGAGATGTTCGAGACGGTCATTACGCTGAAGCCGAAGGCGGAGTGGCGGCCGGGCGTGACGCTGGCGAGCCTCAAGGCGGAGATGGACACGGCCCTGCAGTTCCCGGGCGTGTCGAACGCCTGGACGCAGCCGATCCGCGCGCGCATCGACATGCTCTCGACCGGCATCCGGACGCCGGTCGGCATCAAGGTGCTGGGCACCGACCTGAAGCAGATGGAGGGCGTCGCCCGGCAGGTCGAGGCGGTGGTCCGGAACGTGCCCGGCACGTCGAGCGCCTACGCCGAGCGGGTCATCGGCGGCTACTTCCTCGACATCACGCCGGACCGCGAGGCGCTGGGCCGTTACGGGCTGATGGTCGGTGACGTGCAGGACGTCATCGCGACGGCGCTCGGCGGGCAGGCCGTGACGAACACGGTCGAGGGTCGCGAGCGCTATACCGTGAACGTGCGCTACCCCCGCGCCTTCCGCTCGGACCCGCGCGCCATCGCCGACGAGGTGCAGGTGCCCCTGCCGGTCGGCGGCACGGTGCCCCTGCGCGAGGTGGCCAAGGTGGAGATGACGCGGGGGCCGACCTCGATCCGCACCGAGAACGGGCAGCTCGCGGTCTACATCTTCGTCGACATCGCCGGACGCGACCTCGGCGGCTACGTGGCCGAGGCGCGCCAAGCCGTGGCCGACGAGGTGACGCTGCCCCAGGGCACGACGCTCCAGTGGAGCGGGCAGTACGAGTACCTGGAGCGGGCCGAGGCGCGGCTTCGGATCGTGGTGCCGCTCACGCTGCTCGTCGTCTTCCTGCTCCTCTTCCTGAACTTCCGGCGGCTGACCGAGACGCTCATCGTGATGCTGTCGCTGCCCTTCGCCCTGGTCGGCGGGGTGTGGCTGCTGTGGTGGATGGGCTTCAACATGTCGGTGGCCGTCGCGGTGGGCTTCATCGCGCTCGCCGGCGTCGCCGCGGAGACGGGGGTGATCATGCTGGTCTACCTCGACCACGCCTGGGACGAGGTGCTGGCCAGGTGCAGACGCGAGGAGCGCCCCCCGACGCGGGCGGACATGCGCGGCGCCATCATGGTCGGTGCGGTCGAGCGGGTACGGCCCAAGATGATGACGGTCGTCGCCATCATGGCCGGACTCGTCCCGATCCTGTGGAGCACTGGATCGGGCTCGGAAGTGATGCAGCGCATCGCCGTGCCGATGATCGGCGGAATGGTCTCCTCGACGGTGCTCACCCTCATCGTGATCCCCGCCGTCTACGCGCTCGTGAAGGGCTGGACGCTACCGCCGGGCAACCAATCCCAGGCGACGGCCGTCGAGGAGCCGACACATCACCGGGTCGCCGCCGAGTAGCGACGCCGCCCCCCAAACTTGCATCGAAGGAGCAATCCATGTCGTCACCGGCTCGCAAGGCCGTCCTCTATCGGATGGTCACCCCCGAGCACACCTGCCCCTACGGCCTGAAGGCCAAGGACCTCCTCGAACGCAAGGGCTTCGAGGTCGAGGACCACCTCCTGACCGACCGGGCGGAGACCGACCGGTTCAAGGCCGAGCACCAGGTCAAGTCGACGCCGCAGACCTTCATCAACGGCGAGCGCGTCGGCGGCTTCGACGACCTCCAGCGCCACTTCGGCAAGGCCGCCAACGATCCGAACGCCACGACCTACGTGCCCGTCATCGCGGTGTTCTCGATGACGGCGCTGATGGCGCTGGCGGCGAGCTACGCCGTCTCCGGCACGCCGTTCACGATGCGCGCCGCCGAGTGGTTCATCGCCTTCAGCATGTGCGTGCTGGCCCTCCTGAAGCTGCAGGACGTCGAGAGCTTCTCCTCGATGTTCCTGGGCTACGACCTGCTCGGCCGTCGCTGGGTCCGCTACGCCTACGCCTACCCGTTCCTGGAGGGCATCGCCGGCGTCCTGATGGTGGCCGGCGCCCTGAACTGGATCTCGATCCCGGTGGCGCTGTTCATCGGCACGGTCGGGGCGGTGTCGGTGTTCAAGGCGGTCTACGTCGACAAGCGGGACATCAAGTGCGCCTGCGTCGGCGGGTCGAGCAAGGTGCCGCTCGGCTTCGTCTCGCTGACCGAGAACGTGATGATGGTCGCCATGGCCCTCTGGATGCTGGGGATGCACCATTGAGCGCCGCCTTCGCCGCCCCGGGCTGGCTCCATGCCCTCTCCGTCGCGTCCCTCCTGCTGGGGGCCGCCTGCTCGCTCCTGCTGTCGGTGCAGGTGATCCGGCACCCGCAGCACATGGCGGTGATGAACGTCGTCTGGCCGGTCTGCGCCCTGTTCGGCACGCTCGCCGTGGTCTGGGCCTACTTCCGCTACGGGCGGCTCGCCACGATGGAGGCGCACCACCACGCCATGGAGCGGGGCGAAAAGCCCCCGAACATGACGCGGACACCGTTCCCCGTGATGGTCGGGACGGGGGCGCTCCATTGCGGCAGCGGCTGCATGCTGGGCGACGTCGCGGCCGAGTGGCTGGCCTTCCTGGTGCCGGCCGTGGCGGTCTGGTTCGGCTGGCACTCCCTGTTCGACGAGAAGATGTACGCGGTCTGGGTGCTGGACTTCGTCTTCGCCTACGCCCTCGGGATCGTGTTCCAGTATTACGCCATCGTGCCGATGCGCGGTCTCTCGCCCGGCAAGGGACTGGTCGCGGCCATCAAGGCCGACACCCTGTCGCTGATCTCGTGGCAGGTCGGCATGTACGGCTTCATGGCGCTCGCCCAGTTCTACTTGTTCCCGCACGTGGCGGGGCGGCAGGCACCGGTCAACTCAGTCGAGTTCTGGTTCGCCATGCAGACCGCCATGGTGGCGGGCTTCCTCACCAGCTACCCGGTGAACTGGTGGCTCGTGAGGGCCGGCATCAAGGAGCGGATGTAGCTTCCGACACCCGTGGCTCTATTCGAACACGATGGCTCATCCCAGCGTGCAGACCATCCCGGGATCGAAACCCGTCCGCTCGTCGGCATGACCCCGCGGGTTGCAGACGACCCGCGTACGCCCCACCCGATAATCCACCGCGTGATGCACGTGCCCGTGGATCCACAAGTCCGGCCCGCGCTCCTGGATCAGGTCCGTTAGATCCGAGGCGTAGCACCAAGACAGATCGGCATGCGGATCCGACAGGCTGGCCGGATGCGGTGCGTGATGGGTCACGACGACCGTCGGGCCATCATGGGGTAGGGCTAGCTCGGCCTCGATGAAGGCTTGCGTCGCCCGGTGCATCGCCAGCACCTGGCCCGGCTCGATCCTGTTCCGGGAACGGGGCCCCGTCCTGATGCGCCGGTAGTCCAACATGCCGTTGCGCCCCTGGGCGGTCCGGAAGGCGTGCGTGAGCCCGTAGGAGCCGAGCCGGAAGTCCGTCCATAAGGTGCCGCCGAGGAATCTCGTGCCGCCCATCACGACCGCATCGTCGAGCAGCAGGCGGATGCCGAGCGCGGCCGCGCGCTCCCGTCCACGCTCGATCTGGTCGTAGATCGTGTAGCGGTCCTCGCCCCGGTCCCACCAGACATCGTGGTTACCCGGGACGTAGACGACCGAGACACCAGGCAGGCGTTCGCCCAGCCATTCCAGGGCCCTGGTCAGGGGCATGTGTACGTCGCCGGCGACCACGGCCAAGTCGAAACCGTCGGCCGGAGCGTTGGCGGCAGGATCCCACGCGTTCTCTCCCCATTCCTGATGGAGGTCCGAAAAAACCCAGAGGCGCTGACTGGCGGTCACGGCTCGCCTCCCTCGGCCAAGGCGTTCTCGGCCAGGCGCACGCGGATCTCGTCGAGGGTGACGGGCCGGAAGTCGAAGCAGTCCACACCCACGTCGGTGCTCATCGCGGTGCCGGGCAGCGTGCCGTGGGAGTGCCCGTAGAGATGGATGACGCCGCGGTGCATGCCCGGCCACACGCGATGCGCGTAGTGGCTGGCGAAAACGATGGCCGTGGTGCCGTCATCGCAAGTGACGTGCACCCGGGCGACGTCGACGACGGGACCGTCCCACGGCATCCGTTGCCCAATACGGTCGTGGTTGCCCCTGACGAGGAAGCGTCTGCCGTTCAGGCGCGAGAAGATCTCCCGGGCACGGGCCTCAGGGCAGCGGTAGAAGACGTCCCCGAGGTGCCAGACCGTATCCTGCGGACGCACGGCCGCGTTCCAGCGGGCGATCAGAGCCTCGTCGTGCTCCTCGATGGTGGCGAACGGCCGGTTCAGGCCTAGACCACCTCCTACCAAGGTCGCCCTATGGGACCAATGCGTGTCCGCGACAAACAGGGTGCGAGGGGGTGACATGGGAGCCTCCATGCGCGGAGGCTCGGCACACGGCGGGGCACTCCGGGATTAATCGGACGGGTGCGGCGCCATGCGTTTCATTGTTGAAGACTTCCTTGAGATCGAATTGTGATCGCCTGGGCGAAGGCTCAAGGCAATCTGTGATGAAGACCGGTACCCTCCCGTCCACCGCCTAATGACATCCGTGGAGGGAGCTGCCTGCAATCAAGCTGTCAGAACGGCAGAGGGCCGAACGGATCGTGTACGGAACGTACTAACCCCTTGAGCGAGCTGGCCTCAGCCTCCATGCTGACCCCCGGGATCGTCGTGCGGGATTCGGCCGCTCGAAGTACCTTGGATCCCTAGCCGCCTAGGAGGCGGTATCGGATGCTCGACCTGTTCGCGCACGAAGTCACGGCGCGCCTTCCCGCGGAGTACAACTGGCGCGGCCGGGTCGCCGGCAACCTGGTCTCACAGCTGGCCGTCCCCACCACGGACCGTTCGATACGCTTCATCGAGCGGCGGGTACGAGAGCGACGCATCTACGTCGGCGACCCCGGGAATGGCGAGAAGATCGCCCTGCTCCCACGGTCGCTGCAGAAACCCAAGGACTGCGCCAGAGCAATCGTCGTCGGCGGGATCGCCGCCTACGGTGATATCGAGGGCGCTCTGAAGCGCGACGGGGCGAGGTGGCACGGCTCCCGGCCGCAAGCTCCCGCAAAAGTCACCGCGGCGGCATGCGCAGACATCCACCGTGGCATCCGGGCGACGTGGAGCGACGCGTTGCGGCTCGTGCCGGAGAAGTACGAAGAGGACGAGCTGGTCTCGCCCGGCTTCAGGCCGCCCCAGATCGGCGCAATCCACGCAGTGAAGGCGCACTGGATCGTCTCGAACGAGCCTGCGACGCTGGTCATGCCGACCGGCAGCGGGAAGACGGAGACCATGCTGGCGGTGCTCGTCTCGGAGCCCATCGAGCGGCTGCTCGTGGTGGTCCCGACCGATGCCCTGCGAACGCAGGTCGCGGGGAAGTTCGCGAGCTTCGGCGTGCTCAAGCTGACCGGCTGTCTGAGCGAAGACGCCGCCTACCCGATGGTCGCCGTGATGAAGAAGGCCCCGGCGAGCATCGCCGAGGCCGAGGACCTGTTCCTCCGGGCCCAGGTGGTCGTCACGACCATGGCGTCCATGACGCGGATGGGCGCCGAGATACAGGCCAGGGTCGCCGAGCTCGTCACCCACCTGTTCGTCGACGAGGCTCACCACATCGGGGCGGACACCTGGAAGGCCCTGAAGGGACGCTTCACCCAGAAGAAGCGCAGCATCCTCCAGTTCACGGCCACCCCGTACCGGAACGACAATCGCCGGGTCGACGGCAAATTCATCTTCGCCTACCCCCTCCGGCGCGCACAGGAGGACAGGCTGTTCACGAAGGTGAACTACGAGCCGGTGTTCGAGACCCGGCAGGATCGAGCCGACCTCGCCATCGTCAAGCAACTCGGCAAGGCGTTGGAACGGGACGAGGAGAACGGCTTCCTGCATCTCGCCATGGCCCGCACGGACACCATCGCGCGGGCCGAGGCCCTCCTAGACCTCTACAGGAAGCACCTTCCCGACTATCCGGCGGCCCTCGTGCACAGCAAGATGCGCCCGAAGGAGCGCGCGTCGATCATCGACGAGCTGCGGGACAAGAAGATCAGGATCATCGTCTGCGTCGACATGCTCGGCGAGGGCTTCGACCTGCCCCTCCTGAAGATCGCCGGCCTCCACGACCGGCAGGCGAGCGAGACGATCACCCTCCAGTTCATCGGTAGGTTCACGCGAAGCCAGAAGGGCCTTGGCGAGGCGACCGTGATAGCCGCCGTCTCCCTGAAGGATCCCAGGGAGTGGCTCAACTCCCTCTACCGCGAGGATGCCGACTGGAACCACCTTCTGCAGCTCCGCAGTGCCATCAAGACGGAGCGCCAGAGGCGACGGGAGGCGTTCTACGTCGGCCTGGACAACAGGTTCGACCACATTCCCGAGGAGGCGATTGCGCCGAGGCTGAGCACGTACGTCTTCAGGACGAAGTGCGACAGGTGGCAGCCCCACGCCCTGACCAAGCTGGAGCGCGGGAGGGTCCTCGTCGTCGAGGATCCCGTGGTCCAGCCCGAGCTGTCGCTCGTGATGATGGTGACGCGGCACGAGGACAAGCTGCGATGGGCGCGGGTCATCAACCCCGCGAACGTCGTCTACAACCTCGTCATGGCCCACTGGGACGACGACAGGGGCCTTCTTTACGTCCACAGCTCGACCGTCGATGGCATCCAGCTTCAGATTGCCAAGATCCTGGCGGGTGACGACGTGATCCCCCTCGGCGGCGAGGACATCTTCCGGGTCCTGCATGGTTTCCGGCGGATCATGCTCACGAACCTCGGGGTGAAGGAGACGGACGCGAAGCCCGTTCGTTTCCAGCTCTCCGCCGGCATCGACATCACGGAACAGCTTGAGAGGATGACGGACAACCGGACGAGGGTGAAGACCAACCTCTTCGGCACCGGCTTCGTGGACGAGCCCATGTTTCCCGACGAGGATGACGACCTCCTCGAACCCGCCAAGCGAAGTGTCGGCTGCTCGACGAAGGGGAAGGTCTGGTCGCAGGACGCCACCGTCCATCCCGGCGAATGGGTGGACTGGTGCCGGCAGGTCGGGCCCAAGATCGTCGACGAGAACATCACCACCGAGATGGTGCTTCGGAACGTCCTGAGGCCGAAGCGGCAACAGGTTCGCCCGGAGGGCAAGATACCGATCTCGGTGGAGTGGCCGGAAAGCGTCCTTCAGGGTGACGAGGAGCGGGTCGAGCTATTGTTCGACGGCCATGCCGTCCCGCTTGCGGACTGCGACATCGAGCTGACCGCCCATGAGCCGACCGGACCGATTGCCTTCCGGATTGCGACGGAGGGGCACGAGGCCCGGTTCACCGCGGACATACGCGAGGGGACGGCTGTCTTCGGACAGGTCGGCAAGCCGGTCCGGGTCCGCCGCGGCGAGAAGGAGAGGTCGGTCACCGACCTGTTCCGCGAGGATCCGCTGACCATCAGGTTCACGGACGGGGCTGCGCTCATGGGAGCGGACCTGACCGAGTCCCCTGGGGACGACGTCCCGTACTTCGACCTGGAACTGATGAAGGGACACGATTGGGGGACAGTGAACCTCAAGAAGGAGTCTCAGGGCCCGGAACGAGACCCCGAGAGCATCCAGTACGCCGTGATTGAGCGCCTCAAGGCGAGCCCAGTGGAATACGACCTGATCTTCGACGGGGACGGGTCGGGCGAGGTCGCCGACGTTGTCGCGATAAGGCGTCAGGGCCGGACGCTCGACGTCGAGCTGTACCACTGCAAGTATTCCATGAAGCCAGCGGCAGGCGCCCGGGTCGACGACCTCTACCCGGTCTGCGGCCAGGCAATGAAGTCGGTCCGCTGGGCCGACCCTCGCAGCAGGTTCCTGCATCAGATGCGGCGCCAAGAGGAAAACCGCCGCGCAAGCGGCGGAGACAGCCGCTTCGAGGTGGGCAACCGGACGCTGGTCGATGACTGGCTCACGAACCGGCGCGACTTCGCCACCCGCTTCAAGGTCGTGGTCGTCCAGCCCGGATACCGGAGGTCGAAAGCCGATCCGAGCCACCTTCCGATCCTGGGAGCGGTGAGCGGCTACCTCATGTCGACCTATCGGATTGGGTTCGAGTTCTGGGCCAACGAATAAGCTGTCTGCGATAGCAAACACAAACGTCCATTTCGGGAGTGGCCCGGTGGACCTCGGCGCTTAGAAATGAGCCTGACAAGCGTGCCCAAGGCACCTGTGCGGCTCCGCCCCCCGCCGGATACATCCAGCCTGACGGCGAGCCGGTGATCGAGTTGTTCCCAAACTAAGAAGCGGTGTCCGTTGAAGGGGCCGGGTACCGCCGACCAGGGGTCAAGTTCACGATTTCTCGCGGAGTGGGTACCGGGTAGCGATACCCGATACCCTCCGGTGGACCGGCAAATTCGCGTCCAGGGCACTGTGGCTGAGCGTCCGCTTAACCTCGTGCAGGCATGCTCGGGCATCCTGGGGAATTGCCCATGCCATCCGAGATCACCGTCTTCTTCGTCGCCGATGCCATGCTCGCGAAGGGCGAGCGGCCGAGCCTGCGCAAGGTACGCGAGGCCATACCCACCGGCGGCTCTCCCCGCGAGATCTGCAAGCACCTCCGCGCCTGGCGGAAGAAACGCGGCTACAATCCCAAGCTCGAACCCACCGACATGTCCAAGGCCATGAAGGAGGCCGGCCAGGTCATGGCCATGAACCTCTGGAAACAGGCCAAGCGCGAGGCGGCCCAAGCATTCGTCCACGAGCGCGAGGCCGCCGCGAACCTCGCAGCGGACGACAAGCAGGACAACGAGCATCTGGTCGGGATGGTGGAGACGCTCCAGACCGAGAACGCCGCGCTCATCGCCCGTGCCGAGGCCGCCGAGGTCGAGGCCGCGCGCGTCCAGGCCCGCCTCGCCAAGGTGGAAAACCAGCTCGACCGGTTCCGCGCCGAGGAGTTTTGGGACCGCGTGATGCGGGAGATCGCCGACATCCTTGCGGAGCGGGGACCTCTGACACCGTCCGAGATCCTACCCGAATTGAGGGACGTGACGATCCGCGGCGCAGCCCTGCACAAGGAGCCCCTCACCCCCGCCACGCTGAAGAAGAAGATGGACGTCCGCGTCTTTTGGAACCGGTATTTCGAGGTCCAAAAGGAGGGCCGTTACGCACGCAAGGGCGACTGATGACCCCAACCCAGCGGAGTGAGGCAGCCTCACCGTACCCAGTAAAAGAAAAGGGCCGCCAAAACGCTGGCAGCCCTCCTTTACTCTAGGTTGCCACGATGCGGAACTTTGGTGTTGGAAATCGCAACACAGGTTCCGCTATCACTCAGCTGTGCGCCAGCACGGCGAGCAGCAGCAGGGCGATGATGTTGGTGATCTTGATCGCCGGGTTCACCGCCGGACCGGCGGTGTCCTTGTAGGGGTCGCCGACCGTGTCACCGGTCACCGCCGCCTTGTGGGCGTCGGAGCCCTTGCCGCCGTGGTGGCCGTCCTCGATGTACTTCTTGGCGTTGTCCCAGGCACCGCCGCCCGAGGTCATCGAGATCGCCACGTAGAGGCCGGTGAGGATCACGCCGAGCAGGCTCGCGCCCACGGTGGCGAAGGCCTGGCTCTTCCCGGCGATGAACTGGATCACGAAGAACAGCACTATCGGCGACAGGACCGGCAGCAGCGACGGGATGATCATCTCCTTGATCGCCGCGCGGGTGAGCATGTCCACCGCCCGCCCGTAATCCGGCCGGTCCGTGCCCTGCATGATGCCGGGCTTGGCCCGGAACTGGCGCCGGACCTCCTCGACCACCGCGCCCGCCGCGCGCCCGACCGCCGTCATGGCGATGCCGGCGAACAGGAACGGGATCAGGCCGCCGAGCAGCAGCCCGACCACGACGTAGGGGTTGGAGAGCGAGAAATCGACGCTGACGCCCTGGAAGAAGCGGTACTGCGTCGGGCTCGCATGGGCGATGAAGTAGTTCAGGTCCGACGTGTAGGCGGCAAACAGCACCAGCGCGCCGAGACCCGCCGAGCCGATCGCGTAGCCCTTCGTCACCGCCTTGGTGGTGTTGCCGACCGCGTCGAGGGCGTCGGTCGACTTGCGCACCTCCGAGGGCAGGCCCGCCATCTCGGCGATGCCGCCGGCATTGTCGGTGACCGGCCCGAAGGCGTCCAGCGCCACGATGAAGCCCGCGAGCGCCAGCATGGCGGTGACCGCGATGGCGATGCCGAACAGGCCGGCGAGCGCGTAGGTGCTGATGATGCCTGCCACGATCACGATGGCCGGCAGCGCGGTCGATTCGAGCGAGATCGCCAGCCCCTGGATCACGTTGGTGCCGTGGCCGGTCACCGACGCGTCGGCGATCGACTTCACCGGGCGGAAGTTGGTGCCCGTGTAGTACTCGGTGATCACGACGATCAGCGCCGTGATGGCGAGCCCGATCACCGCGCAGCCGAACAGCGCGGCCGACGTGAAGGTCAGGCCGGTCGAGGTGGTGAAGCTCGTCGAGAAGCCGCCTAGCAGGGTCATGTTGACCGCCGCGATCGCCGCGATGGAGAGCACGCCGGCGGCGATCAGCCCCTTGTAGAGCGCCCCCATGATCGACTGGTTCGCGCCGAGCCGCACCGCGTAGGTGCCGGCGATGGAGGTGAGGATGCAGGCCGACCCGATGGCGAGCGGGTACAGCATCATCGGCTCGAGGACGTCGCGGTTGCTCCCGCCCGCGCCGGAGAAGAAGATCGCGGCCAGCACCATCGTGGCGACGACCGTGACCGCGTAGGTCTCGAACAGGTCGGCCGCCATGCCGGCGCAGTCGCCGACATTGTCGCCGACATTGTCGGCGATGGTGGCGGGGTTGCGCGGATCGTCCTCCGGGATGCCGGCCTCGACCTTGCCGACGAGGTCGCCGCCGACATCGGCGCCCTTGGTGAAGATGCCGCCGCCGAGGCGGGCGAAGATCGAGATCAGCGAGGCGCCGAAGCCGAGCGCCACGAGGGCGTCGATCACCTCGCGGCTCGACGGCTCGAGATGGGCGGCGCGGGTGAGGAACAGGTAGTAGAGGGCCACGCCCAGCAGCGCGAGGCCCGCCACCAGCATGCCGGTCACCGCCCCCGACTTGAAGGCGACGTCGAGGCCGCCGCCCAGCGAGGTCGAGGCGGCCTGGGCCGTGCGGACGTTGGCCCGGACCGAGACGTTCATGCCGATGAAGCCGGCCGCGCCCGACAGAACGGCGCCGATCAGGAAGCCGACCGCGACCTTGATCCCGAGGAAGACGGCGAGAAGGACGAACAGGACGACGCCGACGAGGCCGATCGTCGTGTATTGCCGCCGGAGATAGGCCTGCGCGCCCTCGGCGATGGCGGCGGCGATCTCCTGCATGCGCTGCGTGCCGGCGTCGCGCCGCATCACGTCGAGGATCGTGACGATGCCGTAGGCGACGGCGCAGAGCCCGCCCGCGATGATCAGGATCAAGGGAATCATTCGACCGTCCTTGTTATTATCGTGCCTGGCGTTGGCTTGTGATTGTCGAGCTTGGCCGCCGGACGACGGCCATGGGACGCGGCGCTCGGATTCGGGGCTTTCCTTCCCAGAACAATGCCTTGATTGCCAAACTTCGCCGGGGAGCGCAAACGCCGCGTCGGCGGGCGACGCCGGTAATCGGGCCTCACGACCCGGGGGCTAAAAAGCCCTCGAACCCGCAATGCTGCATTATGTTGCAGATCTGGTTTCCCGCCGGCCGCTGCACACGGTTCCATGGGCGCGAGCCCCCTCTTCCGTGCGGGATAGGGGGCCGAGCGCGGCTCCCGCGAGCGGAGATGCCCGTCCCCCGAACCGGAACATCACGAACGCGAGCGGCTCGAGCGGCCGTTAACGTCGCCTTAACCAACCGATATTCTATTTTTGGTTGTATTCGGACGAGGGACTCGCCATGAGCAGCGACCAGGCCGCCAGGTTGGCGGCGACCATCGAGGTGTTGAGCGGCGCGGTCGGCTTCCTGATCGCAGAGCGGGTCGCGGCGCAGCCGGTCACGATCCAGGACGACCTGCTCTGCGTGCTGCAGCGCGCCCTGTCCCGGGCGCCGGGCGCGGGCGGGGACCCGGCCGGCCGCTGGATCCCGGTGGTCGCCGCCGCGATGATCGGCGAGGTCCGGCGCCAGATCGGCCACCCGGCCGGGGATTCCGCCGGCCCGATGATCTCGGGACCGGACGCGATCTGGGCGTCAGAAGTGGCTGAAGGCTCCGGCCGCGAACACGCGCTCGGCGCCATCGCGCATTTCGAAGCGCGGCGGGCCGTCGCCTGAGGTGACGGTGCCGATGGCGGCGACGGCGATCCCGGCCGCCGCGGCCTCAGCCCGGAAATCCGCCAGGCGCTCCGGCGCGACGGTGCAGAGGATCTCGTAATCGTCGCCGCCGGTCAGGACCGCCTCGATCAGGGCGGGGTCCGCCGCGCAGGCGCACCGGGCCGCCTCCGAGAGCGGCACGTCCGCCGTCGCCACCCGGGCGGTGCGGCCCGCGCCCAGCATCTTGGCGAGATCGCCCGCGAGGCCGTCGGACACGTCCATGGCCGCCGAGGCGTGGCGGCGGATGGCCGGCGCGGCGGCGAGCCGCGGGCGCGGGTGCAGGTAGCGGTCGGCGAGTTCGGCCCGCAGCGCCGGATCGAGGCCGGCCGCCCAGGGGGCGTCGCCCTCCAGGCGCATCCGCAGGCCGAGGGCGGCGTCGCCGATCGTGCCGGTGACGCAGATCCGGTCGCCGACCCGCGCGGTGGCGCGCCGCACGATGGCGCCGGTCGGCAGCTCGCCGAACACGCTCACCGAGATCAGCGCGGGGCCGCCGGAGCGCACCGTGTCGCCGCCCAGCAGCGGGCAGCCGGCCGCCTCGGCCGCCGCGCCGAGCCCCTGCGCGAATCCGGCGAGCCAGGTCTCCGTCCAATCGTCGGGCAGCGCCAGGGTCAGCAGGAAGCCGCGCGGGACCGCGCCCTTGGCGGCGATGTCGGAGAGGTTCACGCCGAGCGCCTTGCGGGCGATCGAGGCCGGCGGATCCTCCGCGAAGTAGTGGACGCCCGCCACCACGGCGTCGGCGGTGAGGACGAGGTCGTGGCCCGGCGCCGGTGTCAGCGCGGCGGCGTCGTCCCGGAGCCCGTCGGCGCCCGGCCCCGCGAGCGGGGCGAAGTAGCGGGCGATCAGCCCCTCCTCGGAGGCGCGGGCCGGCCCGACCAAGACTCAGGCCTTCCCGGCCGACGGTTTCCCAGCCGCAGCTTTGCCGGGGAGCGGCTTGGACGAGCCCGGCTTGCCGGAGGCCTTCGGGGCCCCGACCTCGCCCGGCCGGACCTCCCGGGCGACCCGGTCGAGGACGGCGTTGACGAGGCCCGGCTCGTCGGCCGTGTAGAAGCTGTGGGCGACGTCGACGTATTCCGAGATCGCCGCGGCCGCCGGCACGTCGCGGCGGAACATCAGCTCGTAGGCGCCCGCCCGCAGGATCGCCCGGAGCACGATCTCGATGCGCCGCAGCGGCCAGCCCTGCGCGAGGGCCTGGTCGAGCTTGGGGTCGATGGCGCGCTGCTCCTCGACCGTGCCGCGCAGCAGGTCGCGGAAGAACGCGGTCTCGGCCGGGGGATGGGCGATCCCGTCGACCTCCTGGCCGATCCAGAAGGCCTCGAACTCGGCGAGGGCGTCGAGCACGCCCTTGCCGGAGACGTCCATCTCGTAGAGCGCCTGCACCACCGCGAGGCGGGCGCCGCTGCGCAGGCTGATCTTGGCGGGGGCGCCGGCGGTGACGGTGCCATTCTCCGCGCCGGTCTCCGGCTGGGTCTCGGGGGTCCCGGTCATGGGTGTATCCGTCATCGCGGGCGCGCGCCTTCGGCCGCACGCTTCAGGGCGAGCACGCCGAGCGCCGCCTCGGCGGCGCCGCCGCCCTTGTTCATCTCGGCGACCCGGGCGCGGGCGAGCGCCTGCGCCTCGGTCTCGACCGTGAGGATGCCGTTGCCCAGCGGCACGCGGCGCTGCACCGACAGGTCCATGAGCGCCCGGGCGCTCTCGCCGGCGACGATGTCGTAGTGGCCGGTCTCGCCGCGGATCACGCAGCCGAGCGCCACCACGGCGTCGTAGGCGCCCGTGTCGAGCAGGATCGCCACGGCGGCGGGGATCTCCAGGGCCCCCGGCACGGTGACCACGGTGGCCTGCGCGTCGGCGGCCGCGATCGCCGCCAGGGCGCCGGCCAGGAGTTCGTCGGCGATCGCGTCGTAGTAGCGCGCCTCGACCACGAGGATCCGGGCGCCGGCGAGCGCCGGGTCGGTGGGCTTGGGCGCCGAATCGGCGCGGGTATGGGCGACCATGGCTCTCGTCCGGCCGGGTTTTCGGGAACGGGCGGGCGGCACGTCGGGCACCCGCACGGGGGAGGACGGTTAGACCGAAGCGGCCGGCGCCACAAGCCGCGCGGGATCGACCCCGGCCCGCGCCGCGGCCGCGGCGGCGCGCCCTACCCGACCAGCGGCGGCAGCGGCGGGGCCGCGGGGCCGCCCTCCGGCAGGGCCGTGCGGGCGACGTTCATCGTCATGGCGAGCAGCGCGTAGTAGCCGTTGATGCCGGTCAGATCGATCGCCCCCTGCTCGCCGAAGCGCGCGACCAGGGCCGCGTAGGTCGCGTCGCTCACCGCGCGGTTGCGCATCAGCTCGGTCGAGAACGCGTAGGCGAGGGCCTCGTCGGCGCTCATCGTGTCGGGGCGGCGCCCCGCGGCCAGCGCCCGCGCGGTCTCGGGGGCGACCCCGGCCTCGAGGGCGATCGGGTGGTGGATCGCCCACTCGACCGGCTGGCTCCATTCCCGCGCGACCACCAGGATCGCGAACTCGCTGATCCGCAGCGGCAGGACGCTGCCGTAGCGCAGGTACTGGCCCATCCGGCTCGCGCACAGCATCAGCTCGGGGCTGCGCAGGAGCGGCACGAACGGCCCGAAGACCGGGACGCCGCGCTCGGCCCGGAACGCGGCCGCCGCCTCTTCCTGCGCCGGGGACAGGCCGCCGGCCGGGATCTCCGGCATGCGCTCCGCGCTGGTCTGCCCGCTGGCCATGCGTTTCCCCTCCGTGCTCCGGCGCCGACGCGCGGCCCGCTCTGGATTTCCGGTGCCCGTGCGCCTAGACCATTGGGGCTCACCGGCACGCACCGCGCCCGACCGGGCGGCGATCCCTGAACGCCAGCGAGGCTTACGGCTTTGGCCCTCCCCGTCAACGAACGCCGGCGCATCATGCTGCTCACGGGCGCGAGCCGGGGCATCGGCCACGCCACCGTCAAGCGCTTCTCGGCCGCGGGCTGGCGCGTGATCACCTGCTCGCGCCACGCCTTCCCGGAGAACTGCCCCTGGGAGATGGGCCCCGAGGACCACCTGCAGGTCGACCTCGCCGACGCGCAGGACACGGTCCGCGCCGTCGAGGAGGTGCGGGGCCGGCTCGCCGCAGAGGGCGGGGTGCTGCACGCGCTGGTCAACAATGCCGGGATCTCGCCGAAGGGGCCGGAGGGCGAGCGCCTCGGCGCGCTGGCCACCGAGTTCGACACGTGGCAGCGGGTCTTCCAGGTCAACCTCTTCGCCACGATCCTGCTGGCCCGGGGCCTGCGCGAGGAACTGGCCCGGGCCAAGGGCTCGGTCGTCAACGTGACGTCGATCGCCGGCTCGCGCGTCCACCCCTTCGCGGGGGCGGCGTACGGCACCTCCAAGGCGGCGCTGGCGGGCCTGACCCGCGAGATGGCCGCCGATTTCGGGCCGCTCGGCGTGCGGGTGAACGCGATCTCGCCGGGCGAGATCGACACGTCGATCCTGTCGCCCGGCACCGAGAAGCTCGTCGAGCAGATCCCGCAGCGCCGGCTCGGCACGCCGGACGAGGTCGCCAAGGCGATCTACTTCCTGTGCACCGAGGCCTCCTCCTACGTGAACGGCGCCGAGCTCCACATCAACGGCGGCCAGCACGTTTGACCAGATCGGTCGCTTCCTGGGGCGCTTCCGCGCGCGCGGCGTTACCGCGCCGGCACCCGGCGGCGCGCCGCGGGCGGGTCTCGCTCGTCCTGGGCCTCCTCGCGTGCTTCGCGCCCGTCGCGGGGGCGCGGGCCGAGCCCGGAATCCGGATCCTCGACCTGCCCTTCAAGGTGCGGGCGCTGCGCGGCTCGCGCAGCGAGGCCGCGGTCTCGGTGGCGACCTCCGGGCTCCTGCCGATCACCGGCGGCATGGCAGGGGCAAAAGCCGGCGCGCAGGGCGGTGGCCAGCAGACCGGCGACGAGGAGAGCGCGCCGATCGCCGTGGTCTGGGGCGACGACGGCGGCGCCGTGCTCGCCCTCGCGGAGGGCGGCGTCACCGTGCGGCCGATCGGTCGGGACGCGGTCGAGGGGCTGACCGCCGCCGAGACGCCGCGCGGGGCTCTGCCGGGCTCGCGCCGGGCCCTCTCGGGCCCCCTGAGCGCCTATCTCACCGGGCGCACCCGCGCCCCCGACGGCGGCGCGGCCGCCGCGGTGCTGACGATCCGCGAGCGCCAGCCGATGGCGGTGAGCACCGATCCGAAGCCCGTCCCCGTGGCCACCGTGACAGTGCCGGCGGGGGGCGAGGCCGTGTTCGCGCCGCTGCGGCCGCGCCTGCTGCGCCTCGGGGACCGCCCGGCGCTGCTGGCGGCGACGCTGTCCGGCGCGGATGCCGGTGGCCTCGTGCTGATCGACCGGCCCGCCGGCGATCCGGGCGCGGCCTGGGCCGTCGCCGCCCGCACGCCCGCCCAGCCGGGCCCACCCCTCAAGATCGCCGGCATCGCGGATTTCTCCGGATCGGGCGCCACCCAGGCCGCGACGGTCAGCGCCAAGGGCCGGCTCCAGCTCTGGACGCTGCGTCCCGACGCGATCGAGCCCGCCGGCGAGGCCGCGGGCTACGCGGCCGGCGACGGCGATTCGGATCTCGCCGTGACCGTTCCGGCCGGCGGCAGCCCCGAGCTCGTCCTGCCGGTGGCGGGCCGGCCGGAGATCGCCTTCGTGGCGGCCAAGGGCGGCCTGCGCGAGCGGGCGCGCATGCCGCTGCCGGCCCCCGCGGAGACCGGCATCGTCGTCCTCGGCGAGGGCGCGGCGGCGCGGCTGCTCGTCGGCCTCGCCGACGGCCGGGTGGCCGTCGTGGCACCGGACGAGGGCAAGCCGTGACCGCGGGCGCACCGGATTCCGACAGCCGACTGTTCCCGGCCCGGCCCTTCGTGGGCGCGTCGATCGCGGTGATCCGCGGCGAGCGGGTCCTGCTGGCGGCGCGGGCCAACGAGCCGATGCGCGGCGTCTGGACCCTGCCGGGCGGCCTCGTGGAGGCGGGCGAGTCCCTGGCCGAGGCGGCCCTGCGCGAACTGTCCGAGGAGGTCGGCCTGCCCGCCGAGGTGGTCGGCGTGCTCTCGCCCACGGAGATCATCGTCCGGGACGAGGCCGGCCGGGCCCGCCACCACTACGTCGTCCACCCGCACGCCGCCCTGTGGTGCGGCGGCGAGCCCGTGGCCGGGCCCGAAGCCCTGGGCACCCGCTGGGCGACGCTCGCGGAGGTCGCGACCCTTCCGACCACCCCCGGCCTGGTCGACACCCTGCGCGAGGCCTTCGCGCGGGTGGCGGCCCAGGGCATGGATGGAACCACGGACGGGAGCGCGGATCGGCACGCGAACCGCGCGGGAATGCCGGGCGGGGAGCCGACGGCGTGAGGCGCCCCGCGACCCTCCTGTGCCTGCTAGCGCTCCTGGCAGGCCCGGTCTCCGCGCCGGCGCTGGCGCAGCAGCGCTCCGGCCGGAGCGGCGCGCCCGCCAAGGAAGCCGCGAAGGAGCCGTCCAAGGAGGCGCCCGCCCCCGCGGACGTGCCCGCGCCCTACGACCGCGACCTGCTGCGCATGTCCGAGATCATCGGGGCCCTGGCGTTCCTGCGGAACCTCTGCGCGGCCCCGGACGCGGCCGACTGGCCGGCCCGCATGAAGGCGCTGATCGACTCCGAGGGCGTGACCCCGGCCCGCCGCGACCGGCTGGCCGGCGCCTACAACCGCGGCTATCGCGGCTACGCGCTGACCTACCGGGTCTGCACGCCCGCGGCCCACGAGGCGGCCGCCCGGTACGTCGCGGAGGGCGACCGGCTGTCGCACGCACTGGCCGGGCGTTTCGGGGGGTGATGCAGGTACAGCACACATACCGGCGATGCCGGCGAAACATCGGATTTGAGCGCTCGCGTTAACCGATCCGAAATTCTCGGCTGGCCGAGCCGCCGGGACCTGCTTATCATCCATTGCGTCCGCCGGGCCCCGTGTCCGGCGCAATGGAAGTATCCGGCCATGCAGCACAGCTCTCACACCGCCCCCATCGAGGTCGATGTCGAGGAGAAACGCGTCGCGCTGAGTTACGTCTCGGAAGCGTTCGCGGAAGGCTGCCTCGATGGTCTCGACGGTGACTGCATGGCCCAGGCCGCCCTGTTCGCGGCTTTTCAGGAACTCGTGACGACGTACGGCGAAGAAGCCACGGCCCGTTACGCGGAGGGATTCCCGGAGCGCATCCGCGGGGGCGCGTTCACCACGACGCTCCAGCATTGAGCAGGTGAGCGCGGACGGTTGAGGCGCGGGCGGTCAGCGACTACGTCCCGGGTCCGCGGTCCGGCCAGCCGGACCGTTCGCGCCCCGAGGAATCGCCGCCCATGCCCGTCGCCCTGCTGCCGGACCGCGCCCTGGTCACCGTCACCGGACCGGACGCCACGACGCTGCTCCAGGGCGTCCTGACCTGCAACGTCGAGACGCTCCAGCCCGGCGAGGCGCGCCTCGGCGCCCTGCTCACGCCGCAGGGCAAGATCCTCTTCGATTTCCTGGTCTCGCGGATCCCCGACGGCTTCCGGTTCGACGTGCTGGTCGAAAGGGCCGCGGACCTCGCCAAGCGCCTGACGCTCTATCGCCTGCGCGCGCAGGCGACCATCGCGGCCGACCCGACCGTCGCGGTCGCGGCGGCCTGGGCCGGCGCGGCCCCGCCCGCCGCGGAGGCGCTGGCCGATTCCCGCGCGGCCGATCTCGGCGCCCGTCTCTACGCCGAAGCGGGCGCCTTCTCGGCGGACGCCGCCGAGGCCGAGTACCACGCGCACCGGATCGCCCTCGGCGTGCCCGAGGGCGGACGCGACTTCGCCTTCGGCGACGCATTCCCGCACGAGGCGCTGATGGATCAGCTCGGCGGCGTCGACTTCCGCAAGGGCTGCTACGTCGGCCAGGAGGTGGTCTCGCGGATGCAGCACCGCGGCACGGCCCGGACCCGCATCCTGGCGGCCGCCTACGCGGACGCCGCGCCCCCGCCCGGCACCGAGATCACCGCGGGCGGCAAGGTGCTCGGCACCACGGGCAGCGCCGCGGGGAATCGCGGCCTCGCCACGGTCCGCCTCGACCGACTGGGCGACGCGCTCGCCTCCGGCGAGACCCCGCGCGCGGGCGACCAGCCCGTGACGCTGGCGCGCCCCGCCTGCGCGACCTTCGCCATGCCGGACGCGGCGGCGAGCGCGGCCGGGTAGGATCGCGACGCGCGGGATCGGGCCGCGTGACCGCGGCTCGTCTTGCACCGGCGGAAGGGACCGTCGGGGCGGCCGTCGAGGTGGCCGTGCGGTCCCCGCCGCGGCGGTGGCGTTCCGCTCCTGTTCTCGTTACCATCGCCGTATGTCCGAGACCGGCCTCATCGACCATCCCGACGGCTGCCCACGCTGCTGGTGGGCTGGGCTCGACCCGCTCTACGTCGCCTATCACGACACCGAGTGGGGCGTGCCCGAGCATGACGGCCGCGCTCTCTACGAGAAGCTGATCCTCGACGGCTTCCAGGCCGGGCTGTCGTGGATCACCATCCTGCGCCGCCGGGACGGGTTCCGCGACGCCTTCGCGGATTTCGATCCCGAGCGGATCGCCCGCTTCACCGAGGCGGACGTCGCGCGGCTGATGGCCGACACCCGCATCATCCGCAACCGCGCCAAGATCCAGGGCACCGTCGCGGGCGCCCGGGCGTGGCTGCGGATCGAGGAGCGCGGCCCCGGCTTCGCGCACTTCCTGTGGGACTTCGTCGACGGCCGGCCGGTCCAGGGCACGGCGCGGACCCGCGCGGAGATCGCCACCGAGACGCCGGTCTCCCGGGCGATCGGGAAGGCCCTGAAGGCCGAGGGCTTCTCCTTCTGCGGGCCGACCATCGTGCACGCGTTCATGCAGGCGGTGGGCATGGTCAACGATCACCTCGTCGGCTGCCACCGGCACGGGCCCTGCGCTGCGCTCGGCGGGTCCCGGTGAGCACGCCGCCGCGCGCGTGGCAGCGCATGCTCTCTGGCCGCCGCCTCGACCTCCTCGACCCGGCGCCCGGGGACATCGAGATCGCCGACATCGCCCACGGCCTCGCCCGGGTCGCGCGCTGGAACGGCCAGACCCGCGGGCCGCACGTCTTCTCGGTGGCCCAGCACAGCCTGCTGGTCGAGGCGGTGGGCCGCCACCTCGCCCCCGGCTGCACTGACCGGGACGGGCTCGAGCTGCTCCTGCACGACGCGCCGGAATACGTGGTCGGGGACATCATCTCGCCGCTCAAGGCCGCCATCGGCGACGCCTATCGCGGCGTCGAGCTGCGCCTGCTCGCGGCGGTGCGCCGCCGCTTCGAGCTGGCCGCCCCCTCGCCCGCCCTCGCCCAGCTCGTGAAGCGGGCCGACCGGATCGCCGCCCACGCCGAGGCGGTGCGCCTGGCCGGCTTCGCGCCGGAGGAGGCCGAGCGCTATTTCGGCCCCTCGGTCGACCTGCCCGAGTCGGTGTCGGCCCTGGCCGGGCCGTGGCCGACCGCCGAGGCCGAGGCGCGATTCCTCGCGCGCTTCACCGCCCTGTCCCGGCCCTGACGGATCTTCGCCCTCGATCCGTCACGATCGCAGGTCACTGGCGCCCCACCATGCCGACCCTCCACGTCTGTCCGCTCTCACGCCTGCCCGAGACCGTCGCCGCCACGGGCGCGAGCCACGTGCTCACGCTGATCAATGTCGGCACGCCGCTGGAGCGGCCCGCCGTGATCGACGCCGCGAACCACGCCATCATCTGGGTCAGCGACATCGCGGCGGCCCGGGACGGGCACGTTTTGCCGGCTGAAGAACACGTGGCCCGGCTTCTCGACTTCGTCCGGACCTGGCCGCGGGAGAAGCCGCTGGTGATCCACTGCTACGCCGGGATCAGCCGCTCGACGGCCGCCGCCTACATCGCGGCCTGCGCGCTGGCGCCCGAGCGCGACGAGGCGGCGATCGCCGACGCCCTGCGGTCCGCCTCGCCCTCGGCGACGCCCAACGCCCTGTTCGTGGCGATCGCCGACCGGATGCTCGACCGCGACGGCCGCATGGTCGCGGCGATCGCCCGCATCGGGCGCGGCGCCGACGCCTTCGAGGGCACGCCGTTCACCCTCGCGCTGGCGTGAACCGAACGCCGGTGCGAAGTGTGGCGCAAACGCCGCCGCGGCCGTCCAAAACGGTGCGGACCCGGCCGGCGGACTGGCCCCCAGGGTTGTGGCGACCGGGGATCGCGCCGTACAAACACCCCCAAAGGAAGTATCTGGGATGAGTGCGAGCAGACCCGAGGTGGCCCCCGCCGCCGGCGACCTGCCCTTCGAGAAGGCGCTGGAACAGCTCGAGGAAATCGTCCGCCGGCTCGAGCGCGGCGACGTGCCGCTCGACGAGTCGGTGGCGATCTACGAGCGCGGCGAGGTGCTGAAGAAGCATTGCGAGGCGCTGCTGAAGCGGGCCGAGGCGCGGATCCAGCGGATCACGCTGGGCTCCGACGGGCGGCCCGAGGGCGTCGCCCCGCTCGACATGTCCTGAGGCTCGGCGGTCGAACCGATCCCATCCGTTAGAGGTTGATGCCGTGGCGATTACCCCCGAGCAGAGTGCACTTCTCGACCGCGTTCCGTCTCCTTCGGCGCTGCGGCGTCTTCCGGAGTCGGAGCTGCAGGCGGTGGCCGACGCGGTGCGCGCCGAGATGATCGACGCGGTCTCGATCACCGGCGGCCATCTTGGCTCGGGGCTCGGCGTGGTCGAGCTGACCGTGGCGCTGCACCACGTGTTCGACACCCCCGACGACCGCATCGTCTGGGACGTCGGACACCAGTGCTACCCCCACAAGATCCTCACCGAGCGCCGCGACCGCATCCGGACGCTGCGCCAGGGCGGCGGCCTGTCGGGCTTCACCAAGCGGAGCGAGAGCGTCTACGACCCCTTCGGCGCCGCCCACTCCTCGACCTCGATCTCGGCCGCGCTGGGCATGGCGGTCGCCCGCGACCTCGACAACGCCGCCGCCAAGTCGAAGAACCGCCCGCTCAAGCGCCGCAACGCCATCGCGGTCATCGGCGACGGCTCGATGTCGGCCGGCATGGCCTACGAGGCCCTCAACAACGCCGGCGCCCTGCACTCGCGCCTGATCGTCATCCTCAACGACAACGACATGTCGATCGCGCCCCCCGTCGGCGCCATGTCGGCCTACCTCGCCCGCCTCGCCTCGGGCGGCGCCTACCAGTCCCTGCGCGAGACCGCCAAGCAGCTCGGCAAGCTCCTGCCCAAGGCGCTCTACCAGCGCGCCGCCGCGGCCGAGGAATACGCCCGCTCGCTCGTGGTCGGCGGCGGCACCATGTTCGAGGAGATGGGCTTCCACTACGTCGGCCCGGTCGACGGGCACAACCTCGACCACCTGCTGCCGGTGCTCAAGAACGTCCGCGACGCCGAGCACGGCCCGATCCTGCTCCACGTCGTCACCCAGAAGGGCAAGGGCTACGCCCCGGCCGAGGCCTCGGCCGACCGCTACCACGGCGTGGTCAAGTTCGACGTGGTCTCAGGCGTGCAGGCCAAGGCCAAGCCGAACGCGCCGGCCTACACGCGGGTGTTCGGCGAGAGCCTGATCAAGGCGGCCGACGCCGACGACAAGGTCGTGGCGATCACCGCCGCGATGCCGGGGGGCACCGGCATCGACCTGTTCGGCAAGGCGCACCCGGACAAGACCTTCGACGTCGGCATCGCCGAGCAGCACGCGGTGACGTTCGCGGGCGGTCTGGCGACCGAGGGCTACCGGCCGTTCGTGGCGATCTACTCGACGTTCCTGCAGCGGGCCTACGACCAGGTGGTGCACGACGTGGCGCTGCAGAACCTGCCCGTGCGGTTCTGCCTGGACCGGGCGGGGCTGGTCGGCGCCGACGGGGCGACGCACGCGGGCGCGTTCGACCTGGCCTACCTGTGCTGCCTGCCGAACATGACCGTGATGGCGGCCTCCGACGAGGCCGAGCTGGTGCACATGGTGGCGACCGCCCACGCGCACGACACGGGCCCGATCGCGCTGCGCTACCCGCGCGGCGAGGGTGTGGGCGTCGAGCTTCCGGAGCGGGGCGAGGCGCTGGCGATCGGCAAGGGCCGGGTGGTGCGGCGCGACGCGGAGGCGCGGGTGGCGCTGCTGTCGCTCGGCACGCGCCTGTCGGAGGCCTTGAAGGCGGCCGACACGCTGGCCGAGCAGGGCGTGGCGGTGACGGTGGCGGACGCGCGGTTCGCCAAGCCGCTGGACGAGGCGCTGATCCTGGAGCTCGCGCGCGACCACGAGGTTCTGATCACGATCGAGGAGGGCTCGCGGGGCGGGTTCGGCGCGATGGTGCTGCACCTGCTGGCGGAGCGGGGCGCTCTGGACGCGGGCGGGGTGCGGGTGCGGACGATGACGCTGCCGGACGCCTACCAGGACCACGACAGCCCGGAGAAGATGTACGCCGAGGCGGGCCTCGACGCCACGACCATCGTCAGGACCGCCCTCGACAC
>NZ_KB911281.1:0-184071 GCF_000383455.1 Methylobacterium sp. 285MFTsu5.1
AGCCGCAAGGACAAACGCCGCCCGCGTCTCCCTTCCTCAATCCAACTTGTCAAAGATCAGTAATCACTCTCGTAATTACCGGCTGAGAAGAAGTCAAGTACCTTGGCTTTCGCCAGATCTACTTTTCTAAATCTCGGTAAGTCCGTCCAACCAGCCCCGTTTTTCTTCCGGACCGCGTCGGGAGGCGCCGTATAAGCTGCCCCGGACTTTCCTGTCAACCACCCTTTTCCCCGGCGACGGAACCGAACCGGCCGAACCGGATTTCAGTCCCTCCGTCGACAGAGCGCGACGCGGAACGGCCCGGAGGCCCTTCGGTGCGGCGCTGGACGATGGACGCTCCCTCACGCACCCGGTCCGGGTCGAGCCTGCGCTCGCGCCCGACGGCGTCGCGATCCCGAAGGATCGGTGCTGGCCGGTAATGCTGAGGAAGTTCCGGCGGACGGCGTGCCGTCGTGACCGGTGAAGCGGATCTAAGGGTCCGAACCGCCTTGCGCAAGGGGCCGAGCGCGGGGCGGCCCCGACCGGGACGCACGGCTCGCGGATCGCGGCCGGCCGGCCCGCTCGCCGGCCCCCACCCCCACCGGTCGACGCGGGTGCTCCCCCCGGCGCTGCGCACGACCCACACCGCCTGAAACCATCGCGGCGGGTGCGCGAAGAGGCGTGATCGCGGTTGATCCCGAGGCACTCGATGACGCTGCTGCACGATCTCACGGGTGCGTCCCCCGGCATGACCGGGACTGCCCTGCTCCTGCGCCTCTCCGCCATCGGCGCGGCCCTGGCCGGGACCGCCGGCACCTTCGCGTATGCCGGCGGCTGGCTCTCGCCCGGCCAGCTCACGCCGGCCCGGATCATCGACCGGTTCGAGCAGGTGAACGGGCCGCATCCCGGCTTCCGGCGCAACCACGCCAAGGGGATGTGCGTCGCGGGCCGCTTCACGGGCAGCGGCGCGGGCGCGCGCCTCTCGAAGGCGGGCGTGTTCGCGGCGGGACGCGTGACGCCGGTCGAGGGGCGGGTGGCGCTGGCCGGCGGTCAGCCCTACGCGGCCGACGCCGCCGCCACCGTGCGCAGCCTCGCCCTCCGCTTCGGGCTGCCGGACGGCGAAGAGTGGCGCACCGGCATGAACAACATCCCGGTCTTTCCGGTGCGCACACCCGAGGCCTTCTACGCGCAGCTCCTCGCGGCCAAGCCCGATCCGGCCACCGGCAAGCCGGATCCGGAGCGCCTGAAGGCCTTCTTCGCGGACCATCCGGAGAGCGCGAAGGCCGCCGCGCTGATCAGGGCGCGGACCGTGACCGCGGGCTTCGCCGACAGCACCTACTGGAGCCTCAACGCCTTCCGGTTCGTCGCCGCGGACGGCGCCGCCCGGCCGGTGCGCTGGGCCCTCGTCCCCGACCCGACGCCGGCGGCCGAGGCCGCACCGGGCGGCGCGAACGCCCTGTTCGACGCGCTCGCCGCGCAGCTGGCCCAGGGCCCCCGGCACTGGCACCTGATCGTCACGCTCGGCCAGGCCGGCGACCCGACCGCCGACGCGACGCGGCCCTGGCCGGCCGACCGCGAGACGGTGGATGTCGGCACCCTGACGCTCACGGCGGCGACGCCGGAGGCCGCCGCCAGCTGCCGCGACGTCAACTTCGATCCGCTGGTGCTGCCGGACGGCATCGCGCCGAGCGACGACCCGCTGCTGAGCGCCCGGTCGGCGGCCTACGCGCGATCCGTCACCCGCCGGTCCGGCGAGGCCAAGACCCCGAGTGCCGTCACCGGCGCCGCGATCCACGGAGCCGCCCTGTGACCGAGCCCGACCGCTTCGACCGGCCCGCCCGCCTGCTCCACTGGACCATGGCGGCGCTGATCCTGGCCATGCTGCTGATCGGCGTCGCCATGGTGGCGTCGCTCGCCGAGTACGGCGCCCTCGTGGCCCTGCACCGGCCGCTCGGGATCCTGATCCTGGTCCTCGCCGGGCTCCGACTCGCCTATCGCTGGCGCCACGCCCCGCCGCCCCTGCCGGCCGATCTTCCGGGCTGGCAGAAGCGCGCGGCCCACGCCTCGCACATCCTGCTCTACGGGCTGATGCTGGCCATGCCGCTGATCGGCTGGGCGATGCTGTCGGCGGCGCGCTACCCCGTCATCCTCGCCGGTTCGGTCGTCCTCCCGCCGATCCTGCCGCAGGACCCGATGCTGTACGCGGCCCTGCGCCGGCTCCACACCGCGCTGGCCTACGGGCTGTTCGCCCTGATTCTCGCGCATCTGGCGGCGGCGCTGCTGCACGCGCTGATCCGCCGGGACGGGGTCTTCGCCAGCATGGCGCCCTGGCGGTCGACACCGGCGAGGACCACCGAGACGCCGAGACGACCCTCTCGTTCTCTTGAAAGTCTGATCCGTTCTCCATAAAGAACGCTCGCCCGCCTCGGTCGGACGGGGCGGGCGATCTCTGCGTGGAGGACAAGGCGATGTCAGAGGGATTAGCGGCGCGTACCGTCGCGGCGGCCAACGGCGTGGCCCAGGACGCGGCCTTCGGTGCGGTGATCGCGCCGATCCACCTGTCGACGACCTTCAGGTTCCCGGCCTTCGAGCAGCCCGGCCCCTACGATTACTCGCGCCTGGGCAACCCGACCCGGGACGCGCTGGCCGACACGATCGCCAAGCTCGAGGGCGGCGCCCGCGCCGTCCTGGTGGCGAGCGGCATGGCAGCCCTCGACCTCGCCCTGTCGAGCCTGCGGCCCGGCGATCTCCTGGTCGCGCCGCACGATTGCTACGGCGGAACGCACCGCCTGCTCAGCTTCCGCGCGGAGCGGGGCCATTACCGCGTCGCCTTCGTCGACCAGACCGATCCGGACGCGCTGGCGGCGGCCCTGGCCCAGGGACCGAAGGTCGTGCTGATCGAGACCCCGAGCAACCCGCTGATGCGCGTGGTCGATGTCCGGCGGATCACCGCGGACGCGAAGGCGGCCGGCGCGCTGGCGGTGGTGGACAACACCTTCCTGTCGCCCGCCCTGCAGCAGCCGATCGCCCTCGGGGCGGATCTCGTCGTCCACTCCACCACCAAGTTCCTGAACGGCCATTCCGACGTGATCGGCGGGGCTGTGATCGCCGCCGACAAGGCGATGGGCGAGGACCTCGCCGCCTGGGCGAACACGATCGGCGTCACCGGCTCGCCCCTCGACGCCTACCTGACGCTCCGGGGCCTGCGCACCCTGTTCGTCCGTGTGGAGCAGCAGCAGCGCAACGCCGCGGCCCTGGCGGCCTTCCTCGACGCCCATCCGGCGGTGGCGCGGGTCCACTATCCGGGCCTGCCGACGCATCCGGGGCACGCCCTGGCCAAGGCCCAGCAGGCGGGCTTCGGGGCGATGTTGAGCTTCGAGCTGGCCGGCGGCCGCGACGCGGTGAGGACCTTCGTGGAGGCCCTGCGGGTGTTCACGCTGGCCGAGTCGCTCGGCGGCGTCGAGAGCCTGATCGCCCATCCGCCGACCATGACGCACGCGGCGATGGACCCGGAGGCCCGCGCCATCGCGGGCATCACCGACGGGCTGCTGCGCCTGTCGGTCGGCCTGGAGGCGGAGGCCGACCTGCTGGCCGACCTGTCGCGGGCCTTCCGGGCCCTGGACGGCTGAGCCGGCCGGTCACTCCTCCTCGACCACGCTGAACCCGGACTCGTCCTCGACCACCCGGAAACGGGCGCGCTGCACGGTCCGGGAGCGCTCGGCCGCCTCGTCGCGGCACTTGTCGAGATGGGCGGCGCGGTTGACCACCCGCAGGTTCGGCGCGCCCCAGTAGCCGAGGAGCTCCGGCCAGGGGGCGTCGCGGTGCTCGCGCCAGACCCGGTAGAGCGGCAGCAGGTGGTCGACCTCGGCGGTCCTCAGCAGGCGCTTGCCGGTGGTGGTGCAGCGGTGGCGCTGGCGGAGCTTGAGCGCCCGGACCTGGGCGTGCGGCGCGATCCAGAACTTCCAGGCCGCGACACAGGCCGCGTGCCAGCCGGCATTGGTGTTGGGCGCGCCGCGCCCCCAGAGATCCCGGTGCCAGCCGAACCGGAAGACCGGCTGGCCGCAGATGCAGCAGGCGCCGCGGCCGCGGGCGAAGGCCGGATCGCGGAACGGCGCGGGCGGCGTGCGGAAGCTCCCGGCCCGCCCCTCGGCCCCGATCTGCCAGGCCCAGCCCTCCGGCGTGCCGGAGCGCGCCGCCAGCGCCCGGGCCAGCCGGTCGGCCCGGAGGATGTGGTTGCGCCAGTAGCTCTCGACGGCGAGCCGCGGCGTCGGCGGGATCAGGGGCCGCGCGAGGGCGTGCTGCAGGACCGGTGCCGGGAAGATCGCCGGCAGGGCCTTCTCCAGCCGTTTCCGGGCCTGCACGTTGCGGAGGGTGCGCCAGCTCGATGTCGTCATGCCAAACCGGTGGTAACCCGGCCGGCTCGGCTCCGCGACGGCGCCGGTGCAACAGCTTGCCGGTCCCGCGCGGTCGCCGCTCAGAGTTAAGAAAATGTTTCCCGTGAAACATCGCGCCGCTCGACAGGCCCGGCGCGGCCGCACTGGTCCGGCTCAGAGATCCACCGCCATCGACAGGAGGTAGGTGCGCGGCGCGCCCTGGAAGAAGGTGCCGAACGAGGCGACCCCGGTCCAGTACCGCGCGTCGGTCACGTTGAGGACGCTGGCCCGGAAGGTCGTCGGCCGCTCGGCGACGCGGGTCGTGTAGCGCAGGCCGAGGTCGAGGCGGGCCCAGTCCGGCAGGGCCTGGGTGTTCGCGAGGTCGACGAACTGCCGCCCGGTATAGATGACCGCGCCGTTGAGGGTCAGGCCGGGCAACCCGGGCAGGTCCCACTCGGCCCCCAGGCTCGCCTGGACCTCCGGCACGCCGATCGGCCGGTTCCCGCGATTGGCGGCGAGCGCCGTCCTGACGAGGCGTCCGTCGAGCAGGGTCACGCCGCCGACCACCCGTACCTGCGGGGTGATCTCGCCGAACAGGCTCAGCTCGAGCCCGCCGACGCGCTGCTCGGCGGTCGCCGCGAAGCGCCCCTGCGGGCCGAGCTCGCCCGCGGGCTTCGTGATCCGGAAGGCGCCGAGCGTGGCGCCGAACCGGCCGAGATCGAGCTTCACGCCCGCCTCGACCTGTCTGGCCACGTAGGGCTCCAGGATCGTGCCGGAATTGGTCGCCACCGCCGGGGCCACGTCGCCGCGGCTCAGGCCCTCGATATAGTTGCCGTAGAGCGAGACCGAGTCCCAGGGCCGCACCACGAGGCCGACCATCGGGGTCGTGGCGCTCTTGTCGTAGGACGAGGTGAGCGTGCCGACATTCGACACGTAGTTGTGCGCCTCCACGCGCTGGCGGCGCACGCCCAGCGTCAGCAGGACGCGCTCGTCGAGGGCCGACAGCGTGTCGGCCACCGCGATCCCCGACAGGGTGCTGTCGGACAGGCGGGGCCGGCCGACGCCGTAGATCGGCGCGATGTACGGGACGAGGGTCGGCGCGTAGAGGTTCGACAGGTAGGCGCCCCGGCCGGGCGAGAACCGCCGTGCCGTCGCCTCGTCGTACACGGAGCCCTGCACGGTCAGGGCGTGCCAGATGAAGCCGGTCTCGAACCGGGCCCGGACGCCACCGTCGTAGGTGAGCCGGTCGACGCCCAGCGCGTAGAATTGCGGCGTGCTGGTCGTGTCGCCGCGGCCATTGAGGATCGTCGGCGCCGACTGGAAGTAGCGCTCCACGCCTGTCTGCCCGCCGCCGACATCCGCGAACAGCGTGACTTGATCGGTCAGGTCGTACTCGGTGCGCAGCAGACCGCCGCGATCGTCGACGTCCGAGTATTCCCAGGGCTGGGTCAGGTTCAGGCGGCCGTCGGGCGCCCGCGGTACGGGCACGCCGGCCCGCAGGAGGAACGGGCGCAGCGGCGCGTTGAAGCGGTCGGTCTGCGCCAGCAGGTAGAGCCACGCGCGGAACCGGTCACCCTGGTAGTCGAGGGCCAGGGCCCCGACGCCGGTCGTCTCGGTCTGGCGGTCGAAGGGCGTGGCACCGCCGTGCAGGCTGCCGACGACGCGGGCGCCCCATTCCCGCCCAGGCCCCCAGCGGCGGGCGACGTCGACCTGGCTGCCGCCCCAGGCGGACGAGCCGTAATCCAGGGTGACGCGGGTCAGGTCCGCGCCGGCGCGCTTGGGGACGATGTTGACCACGCCGCCGACCGCGCCGTTCGGCGACACCCCCGTGAGGGCGGCGGACGGCCCCTTCAGAACCTCGATGCGCTCCACGTAGTCGGTGAAGATGCGGAAGCTCGGGGCGACGCCGTAGAGCCCGTCGAAGGCGACCTCGCCGCTGGTGTTCTCGTTGGACGGGAAGCCCCGGATGGAGAAGGAGTCGAACGGCGCCCCCGTGGTCTGGGTGGCGCGCACCGACGGGTCGAGGACCAGGGTCTCGGACACCGTCCGCGCCTGCCGGTCTCGGATGAGCGTGTCGGTGTAGCTGGCGATGCTGAAGGGCGCCTTCTGGGTCTCGGTATCGCCGAGGAGGCCGAGGCGCCCGCCCTGCGCCACCTGACCGCCGGCATAGGCCGGGACCGGGCCGCGCGGCGCGGCCGCGCTCGCGACCGACAGCTCGTCGAGCTGGACGTCCCGGCCGGCCCCGGCCTCCTCGGCGCGGGCGGCGTGCGGCCCGGAACCGACGAAGCCCAGCAGGACAGCCATCGGGAGAACCGGCCGGGCCGCGCGCCGCCGGCGCCGGTTCCTTGCGGAAACAGGTACTGAAAAGTCGTGGGACTGCATTGTCGTGACGATGGCTCCGAATCACGGAGCAAGGCAGCAAATATCTCTACATGTGTCAAAAATACATTTGGAGTAATTACAATTCTACAGTGCGATCGCATCGCTGATCGAACATTGTCGATATTTATTTTCGTATATACATAGATGTATTTCAGGACGTCGTGTTTATCAATGACGCGACCATCTTCGCGCGATCGGGGCGACGATTTCACGGAGGGCCGGGCCACAGCTCGGCCGAGGCGCACGGCCGGGATCATCGGTCCGGACGAGGCCGCCGAGGTCGGACCCGGCCGCGATTTCCCGTGGATCGTGCGCGGCCGGTCGGGCCGCCGGGGCGTTCGACCGCGCGACCACCGGATCCCGACGGGCCCGCGGGAGCGCCGACCGGCGGCCGCGGCGCCGCGATCGGGGCGCCCGGTTGCCAGGGTTGCCCACCCCGCCTAGACGGGCCCGGCGCGAAACGTGCTTGTCACCCCTCCTCTTGTGCAGAGGTCTTCTCCCGTGATCACCGGTCCGTGCCTCATCGTCCAGCCGATCCACGCGGCGGGCCTCGACCGGTTGCGCGCGGCCGGCCTGGAGCCGCGCCCGGCGAGCGGGACCGATCCCGAGACGCTGGCGCGCGAGGTCGCCGACTGCGTCGCCGTCATCACCCGCAACACCGGCTTCCCGGCCCGCGCCATCGCGGCGGCGCCGGCCCTGCGGGTGATCGGGGTGCACGGCACCGGCACCGACCACGTCGCCACGGCCGAGGCGACCGGGGCCGGGATCGTGGTGGTGAACACGCCCGGCGCCAACGCCGTCTCGGTGGCCGAGCAGACGCTGGCGCTGATCTTCGCCCTGGCCAAGGCCCTGCCGGAGGCCGACCGCTCGGTCCGGGCCGGCGACGACAGCTTCAAGTTCACCGCCCGGCTGATCGAGCTCGCCGGCCTGACACTGGGCCTCGTCGGCTTCGGGGCGATCGGGCAGGCGACCGCCCGGCTCGGCGCCACCCTGGGCCTGCGGGTGCTGGCCTACGGCCCGAGCCGCCCGGACGCGGACTTCGCCAATGCCGGCGCCCTGCGGGCCGCCTCGGTCGACGCGCTCCTGGCGGAGTCCGACATCGTCTCCCTGCACGTGCCGCTGACCCCGGGCACCCGCGGCCTGATCGGCCGGGACCAGCTCGCCCGGATGAAGCGGGAGGCCTTCCTGATCAACACCAGCCGCGGCGGCCTGATCGACGAGGCGGCCCTGGTGGAGGCGCTGGCGGCGGGCACGATCGCGGGCGCCGGGCTCGACGTCTTCGCCCAGGAACCGCTGCCGGTCGACCACCCGCTGGCCCGCCAGCCCCGGGCGATCCTGACGCCCCATGTCGGCGGCTCCACCGGGGCGGCCCTGATCCGCACCGCCGAGACCGCCGCGGCCCGCGTGGTCGACGCCCTCGCCGGCCGGCGGCCGGGCGGGCTGGTCAACCCGGCCGTCTGGGAGCGGCGCCGCGGGGTGTGATGGTCCCCCCTCTCCCGTGCGGGAGAGGGTTGGGGTGAGGGACGAGAGGCTTCGGGATCAAGCACCCGATCGACGCGATTCGAGGGGGAGCCTCATCCGGTGAGGTCTCACCCCTCAGCCTGTCCCTCTCCCGCACGGGAGAGGGGACCCGCGGCCGATCCTGACGGCGCGGCGGTCGTGGCCGGCCCGGTTCACGGTGTTTCGTCCGGACCGCGACCGCCCGCCGCGCGCCGTGTCATGCAATCGTCGCAGACGGGCCGGAAAGCCACCCGCTGCATCCGAGGCCAGAGAGGGCTCCATGGACTTCCACCGTCGCTTCACGGTCCTGATGTGCGCCCCGGCCTTCGACCCGGACGATCTCGAGGGCGCGCGCGTCAACCAGATCGTGGCGGCCGTGGAGCAGCGCGGCTTCGAGGTGGTGCGCGCCCGACGGGTGGAGGACGCGGCCATCGCGGTCCAGACCGACGCGGCGGTCGGCTGCCTCGTGGTCGACTGGGGCAAGCGCGGCCTCGACGGCAAGGCCGCCGCCCTCATCGACATGATGCGCCGGCGCGGCCTGGAGATGCCGATCGTCATCATGGTCCGCCGCAAGCGGCTGGAGGATATCCCGGTCGAGCTCCTCGACTTCATCGACGGCTACATCTTCCTCGCCGAGGAGACGCCGGAATTCATCGCCCGCGGCCTCGTCAGCCGGGTCACGCAGTACGCCGAGACCCTCAAGACCCCGTTCTTCGGCGCGCTCGTCGACTACGCCGAGAAGGGCAACCAGCTCTGGACCTGCCCGGGCCACAACGGCGGCATCTTCTACAACCGGTCGCCGATCGGCCGGATCTTCGTGGAGCACCTCGGCGAGGCGATCTTCCGCGACGACCTCGACAACTCGGTCCTCGACCTCGGCGACCTCCTGACCCACGAGGGTCCGGCGCTGAAGGCCCAGAAGGAGGCCGCCAAGATCTTCGGGGCGGAGAAGACCTACTTCGTCCTCAACGGCACCTCCGCCTCCAACAAGATCGTCCTGTCCTCCCTGGTGGCCGAGGACGACCTCGTCCTGTTCGACCGCAACAACCACAAGGCGGCCCACCACGGCGCCCTGTTCCTCGGCGGCGGCATCCCGATCTTCCTGGAGACCGACCGCAACGCCTACGGGCTGATCGGGCCGATCTTCCACGAGGCCCTGGACGAGACCCGGATCCGGGAGAAGATCCGCCGCAACCCGCTGGTGACCGACCCGGAGGCGTGGCGCCAGGAGCGGCCGTTCCGCGTCGCGGTGATCGAGCAGTGCACCTACGACGGCACGATCTACGACGCCCAGGAGATCCTGGAGAAGATCGGCCACCTCTGCGACTACATCCTGTTCGACGAGGCCTGGGCGGGCTTCATGAAGTTCCACCCGCTCTACGCAAGGCGCTTCGCCATGGGGCTGACCGGGCTCGACGAGACCTCGCCCGGCATCGTCGCCACGCAATCGACCCACAAGCAGCTCGCGAGCTTCAGCCAGGCCTCGCAGATCCACACCCGCGACGGCCATATCCGCGGCCAGACCCGGCGGGTCGAGCACAAGCGGCTCAACGAGAGCTTCCTGGTCCACGCCTCGACCTCGCCCTTCTACCCGCTCTTCGCCTCCCTCGACGTCGGCGCCCAGATGATGAAGGGGCGCTCGGGCATGATCCTGTGGGACGACACGATCCGGCTCGGGATCGAGTGGCGCAAGAAGGTCCGGGCGATCCGGCGCGAGTTCGAGGAGAACGAGCGCGATCCCGCGCGGCGCTGGTTCTTCGACCCGTTCGTGCCGGACGTGACGGTGAACGTCGACGGCGCGGAGGTGCCGTGGGAGAGCGTGCCGACGGACGAGCTCGCCGCGACGCCGCGCCACTGGGAGCTGAAGCCGGGCGCGCGCTGGCACGGCTTCACCCATGTGGCGCCGGGCTACGCCATCACCGACCCGAACAAGCTCACCGTGCTGACCCCCGGCTTCGACCGGCACACGGGGGCCTACGCCCAGCACGGCGTGCCGGCGCCGATCGTGGCGCAATACCTGCGTGAGAACCGGATCGTCGCCGAGAAGAACGACCTGAACTCGCTGCTCTTCCTGCTGACCCCGGGGGTGGAATCCTCCAAGGCCGGCACGCTGATCTCGGGCCTCGTCGCCTTCAAGCGGCTCCACGACGACAACGTCCCGCTGGAGGAGGCCATGCCGGAATTCGTCAACCGCCGGCCGAACCGCTACCGGGGCGTGCGCCTGCGCGACCTCTGCGGCGAGTTCCACGCCTTCCACCGGGAGGCCGGCACCTCGACGCTGCAGCGGCGGCAGTTCGCTCCCGAGCACCTGCCCGAGATGGTGCTGCCGCCCAAGCGGGCCGCCCAGCTGCTGACGCGCAACAAGGTCGACTACGTGCCGATCGCCGAGGCCGAGGGGCGGATCGCCACCACGCTGATGCTGGTCTACCCCCCGGGCATCGGCACGGTGCTGCCCGGTGAGCGCCTGGACGACCGGGCCAAGCCCATGCTCGACTATTTCAAGATGTTCGAGGCGTCCGCCAACCTGTTCCCGGGCTTCGAGGCCGAGATCCAGGGCGTCTACCGCGAGGTCGACCCGGACGGGCGGATCCGCTTCCACACCTACGTGGCGCGGGAGGGCGCCTGATGGAGATCGAGGCCGAGACGCCCGGCCTGCTCCCGGCCCGGTCCTGCCCCGACATCGTCATCCGCGCCTCCTCGGACGCCGATGTCGAGGCGATGGTGGCGATCTACGAGCACCATATCGGCAAGGGCGTGACCGATGTCAGCGTCGCCGAGGAGGACCGGCTGCTCCCCGACGACCTGAAGCGGCGGCGCAAGACCATGCGCAAGAAGCGCCTGCCGCACCTCGTGGCCGACCGGGACGGCGCGGTGGCGGGCTACGCCTACGCGGTGCCGTTCCGGAAGCGGCCGGCCTACCGCTACACCCTCAAGCACTCGATCTACGTGCATCCCGACCACCTGCACGCGGGGATCGGCCGGCGGCTGCTGCCGGCCCTGATCGAGGCCTGCGCGGCGGGCGGCTACCGCCAGATGATCGGCTACATCGACGCCGAGAACGCGGCCTCCCTGCGGCTTCACGAGGCCTGCGGGTTCGAGCGGGTCGGCTACCTGCGGGCGGTGGGCTTCAAGTACGGCCACTGGTCGGACAGCGTCATGGTCCAGCGGGCGCTGGGCACCGGGTCGGAGGACCGGCCGGGGTAGCGGGCCGGGACCGGGCGGCCTCCGACGCCCGGCCGCCGTCATCGCGAGCGCAGCGAAGCGATCCAGTCGCGCCACACTCATGGAGGGCGCGCTGCCCTGGGTCGCTTCGCTGCGCTCGCGATGACGGAGTGCGTGACGTCCGAAGGATCCGACCCGAGCCAACCTCAGTGGCCGGAGGCCGGCCGCGCCGTCGCGACGATGTCGACCTCGACCCCGACGTCGAGCGCCACCCACTGGCCCGAGGCCCAGGCACCCTGCCCGACGCCGAACTCGGTGCGGACCAGGCCGACGCGCCCCGCGGCGTGCGCCGCGCCGCCCTCGAGGGTCAGGTGGAACGGCAGCGTCACCGGCCGGCTCGTGCCGCGGATCGTCAGAGTCCCGACGGCCGCGTAGTCGCCCTGCCCCTTGTCGACGAAGCGGGTCGCCTCGAAGCGCGCCTCGCTCGCCGCCCTGACGTCGAACCAGTCCTTCTGCGGCAGGGCCTCGTCGCGCTGGACGTCCCCGGTCCGCGCGCTGGCGAGGTCGACCAGCACGAGCGCGCGCCCCGCCTCGGGCTTGGCGGGGTCGAAATCGATGTCGGCCTTGAACCGCTCGAACCGCCCGGTGAACGGGACGCCGACCTGCACGCCGGAGAACCGGATCGCGCTCCTGGCCGGATCCACCGCCCAATCGGCGGCGGCGGCCGGCAAGGTGACGGCCTGGAGAACCGCCAGCAGGCAGAGGTGACGCGCGTTCATCGGGTCGGCTCCACATTGGGGGCAGTCGACGCCCGGCGCCCCGGCAGCATGCGGCGCAGCACGTCGTCGCGGAGGAGGAGGTGGTGGCGCAGGGCCGCCGCCACGTGGACGGCGAGAAGGGCCGCCAGGAACCACGCCCCCAGGGCGTGGACCCGCTTCAGGACGGCCTCGGCGGAGCCCGGGTCAGGGACGATGGCCGCCAGCGGCAGGTGCGGCCAGGGCACGATCCCGTACAGCACCGTCGGGATGTTGAACGGCGACAGCGAGACCACGGCCCAGCCGGTCAGGGGCAGCCCGACGAGCAGCAGGTACAGCAGGTGATGGGCCGCCGCGGCCGCCCGGCGCTCCCGCGCCGGCATCCCGGCCGGGTGCGGCGGCGGCCGGTGGGTCAGGCGCCAGAGGACCCGCAGGGCCGTCAGCGCCAACACGGTGATCCCGACCGACTTGTGCCACTGGTAGAGCTGGAACTGGCGCAGCGGCGCCAGGGCCGCGTGCGTCATGGTCAGGCCGAGGCCGATCAGGACGAGCACGCCCAGCGCGCTCGCCCAGTGCAGCAGGATCGCCACGGCGGAGTACCGCCGCGCGGAAACCCCTCGCGCCATGGCGGATTCTCCCAGGTCAGTCCTGCTTCTCGAAGGCGCCCGCGATGGTGAGGTGCAGTTCGTCGCCGATCAGCGGCACGTAGGTCTTCACCCCGAACTCGGAGCGCTTGAGCGTGCCGGTGGCCTCGAAGCCGACCGTGTACTTCTTGCTCAGCGGGTTCACGCCGGCGCCGACCAGGGTGACGTCGAGGGTCACCGGCTTGGTCACGCCGTGGAGCGTCAGGTCGCCCGTCACCTTCGCGTGGTCCTTGCCGGCCGGCACGACCTTGGTGGACACGAAGGTCATGTCGGGGAACTTGGCGGCGTCGAGCCACTGGTCGCCCTTGAGTTCGTCGGTGAGCTTGGCGCTGGTCGTCGTCACCGAGGCGACCGGGATCTTCACCGAGAGCTTGGCGGCGGCCGGGTTCTTCGGCTGCAGCTCCAGCGTGCCGGACACGTCCGAGAAGCCGCCGGCGTAGTTCGAGAAGCCCATGTGGGAGACGCGCCAGCCGACCTGGGTGTGGCCGGGATCGACCGCGTAGGTGCCGGCCTGGATCTGCGCCGGGTCGCGGGTCGGTGGGGTCTGGGCCAGCGCGGGGGTGGCGACCGGGGCGGCGACCAGCAGGGCCAGCAGGCCGGAGGCGAGAATCGACTTCAAGGGTGTCTCCTGCAGAGCAGACGGCCGAGCGCGATTCGCTGCGCCGCAGCCGCCGTGTAGACCCGTTCACGGCACCGGTTGAGCCTGCTATCCGGCACCGCATGGTTGCGAGAACGGAAACCTTCCGGGGCGGGCTCGACGACGTGCGGGCCTTCTGCGCCGTCGTGGATCTCGGCACGGTGACGGCCGCGGCCGCGACGCTGCAGGAGACCAAGGGCAGCGTCAGCCGTCGGATCTCCCGCCTGGAGCGGGCTCTGGGCGTCCGGCTGATGGCCCGGACCTCCCGGGCGGTCTCGCCGACCGCCGAGGGCCTCGCCTTCTACGCCAAGGCCCAGGAGAGCCTGACGCTCCTCGACGAGGCGACCGAGACCGCCCGCGACGCCCGCACGGTGCCGGCCGGGCACCTGCGGATCACGACCTCGATCGATTTCGGGATCGAGGTGATGCCCGAGATCGTCGCGAGCTTCCGGGCCGCCTACCCGCAGATCACCGTGGAGATGCTCAACACCGACGCGCGCCTCGACCTCGCGGCCAACCGGATCGACCTCGCCCTGCGGCTGGGCGGCGCGGAGGAGACCGGCTACCGCGCGATGGTCCTCGCGACCCTGGCGCTCGCCCTCTACGCCGCCCCCGCCTACCTGGAGCGCCGCCCGGCCCCGACGGACCTCGCGGGCCTGCGCGACCACGACCTTATCCTCGCCCGGGAACGGATCGGCACGGCCGGGCTCACCCTCTCCGACGGGCAGGGCCGCACGGAGCCGCTCTCGCTGAGCCCGGCGATCCGGGTCAGCGACTTCGCGACCGCGCTCCGCCTCACCCTCGCGGGCGCCGGGATCGGCCATCTCCCAAGCCTCGTGGCCGCCCGGGCCGTGGAGGCCGGGCAGATCGTGCGCGTGCTCGGGCCCTGGGCGACCCGCAGCAGCACCTTGCGCGCCGTCACCCTGGCCGGGCGCGAGCTGCCGGCCCGCGTCCAGGTCTTCCGCGAGCATGTCCGGACCGTCCTGGCCTCGCGTGGATGCCCCCGCGACAGCGCGGGATCAGACGGCGAATACAGATAAATAGATTTCTTTATCTGTATATGCGCTATACAGCGGCCCAACTTGATAAATTTTTACCGGATATCGTAGCCCCCGGTTGAGAGGCTGCGCGCATGCTGCGACGCGGCGGCAAGCTCGGCCGCACGGCCAGGGCCCCGAGGGTCCGGCCCGCAGCGCGTCACGTCTGGATCTCGGTCATGTCCCTCCGCAGCCGGTGCCTGCGCGCCCTCGTGTTCGCCGGGATCCTGGCGCTGATCGGGACAACCATCGGTCTCGGGACGGCCCGGGCCTCGCTGCCGGCCACGACGCGGATCGTGCTGCAGAAGGCGGGCCGGTACATGCCGACCGACCTGTACCTGCGCCGCGGCGACACCATCGCCCTGCGCAACGGCGACGCGCGCCTGACCCACCACGCCTTCATCGAGGCGGACCGGTTCTCGTTCGACGCCGGCACTCAGGAGCCCGGCACCGAGACGCGATTGACCCTGGCCGAGCCGGGCGATTTCGTCATCCAGTGCGGCATTCATCCGAAGATGAAGCTCACCCTCCACGTCGAGTAGGGATCCGGGAGCCCTCAGCCGTCGCGGCCGAATCCTAGACCGCGGATGATGTCGCCGATGGGATCGATCTTCTGCGACGGTGCGGCCGCCGGCGCGGGCTGCGGCGCCGCGGCGGTGACGGTCGGCCGGTCGGATTCGGCGGTGCGGACGAGGGCGGCGTGGCGGAGGCGGGCCGCCCGGTGGACGCCGCGCTCCGTCCCCTTCGCGCGGTGCGCCGCGGTCCTGCGCGGCGGCCCGGCCGGGCGCGCCATCTCGGCGGGGAGCGGGGCAGCCGGCATCGCAGTGTCCGGGACCGTCGCCGCGACCCGCGGCGCCGGGGCGGCTGCCAGGGCACCCGTGGTCTCCGGCGCGGCGAGCTTGGCCGGCGGGTCGACCCAGGCGCTCCGCGAGACCGGTGCGGCGGCCGGCTTCGAGACCGGCGCGGCGTCCGTCACGGCAGGACGCGCGGGACGCGTCTGCACCTCGTAATTGCCCGGATGCAGAATATGCGCGGCCGCCACCAGCCCGAATACGGCAACGGCAGTCGTCCCAAGTGTGGAGCGATAGTGTTCCATGGCGGAAAAACGTACCGCCAAGCTCCGGGTTCCGCGCGGTCGAGACGTCGGGGCGCGGTCCGCGCGGCGGGTCGGCCGGCGGAAAGAAAAAAGGCCACTCCCGAAGGAGCGGCCCGAAGTCTAGGGAGGAAACGCCCAAGAAGGGCAGCGGGATCGCGACGCCATCGCCATCCCGCAGTGCAAAGATAGGATACCGCATTGCGGCATGCAATGGATCGAGCGCCGCGGAGGCATGCATATGTACCCGGTTCAGACTGCACACCCATGCGAGTTTCGCATGGCGCCGCGCCGGCCCACGAGCGGGCCGGGATCTTGGGACGCGATGCTCTTCGGGCGGACCTGAAATCGCCCCGCGCGGCGGGTCTAGGCGCCGCCGGACCGGCCGTCCTGGTCGATCAGGCGCTCGACCTCGGCTTCCGCGACGGCGCGCGCCGCGTGCTCGGAGGTGTGCGGGCGGTACGACCCCCGGACCAGCTTGCCGCGGTCGCGGATCGCCCAGGTGAAGTGACCGGGATCATGCCGGCTCGGCCTGACCTCGACCGTGTAGAGATGCCCGCCCGTCGCACCCATGCCGGGAATGTGCGGAGGCGTCCGGCGCCGGGACAGGGGGTGCGACCGTGCGCGGCAGCCCCGTCCTCCGGACCGCCGCAGCCCGCGCTGAAGCCGCCCTAGCGTCCCGGCCGGCGCCGGCCCTGGGCCGGTCCGCGCGGTCTCGGGCCGCCCGCCGCCCGGTCGTCGCCCGGCCTCCCGTCGCTCTGACCCGGGCCCTCGACCCGCCCCTCGGTCCGGGTCCCGAGCCAGACCACGTGCTTCGGGCCGCTGCCCCGGCCGCTCGCGTGGACGCGCTGCTCGTCGACCGCGAAGCCGGAGCGCTGCAGGCGGCTCTTGAACTTCCGGTCCGGGGCGCCCGACCAGACGCCCAGGATACCGCCCGGCCGCAGGGCCCAGCGGGCGCGCTTCAGCCCCCAATTGTCGTAGAGCCGGTCGTTCGCCTTGCGCATCAGCCCCTCCGGGCCGTTGTCGACGTCGAGCAGGATCGCGTCGTAGCGCTCCGGTCCGGCCTGGATCAGGCGGTTGACGTCGGCCTCCTGCAGGTCGACCCGCGGATCGTCCAGGCAGCCGGCGAAGACGTGGGCGAGCGGCCCCCGGGCCCAGGCGACCACGGCGGGCACCAGCTCGGCGACCACCACCTGCGCCTGCGGCCCGAGGCCCTCGAGCGCCGCCCGCAGGGTGAAGCCCATGCCGAGGCCGCCGATCAGGACCCGGGCGCGGGGCCGGTCCTGGAGCCGCGCGCAGGTCATCGCCGCGAGCGCCACTTCCGAGCCGCTGCGCCGGTTGTTCATCAGCTCGATCGTGTCGGCCATGATGGCGAACTCGTCGCCGCGCCGCATCAGGCGCAGGTCGGTGCCGCCGCCGGGCACGGATCCGGTATCGAGATGAACCCAGGGTATCACGCGCGCGTCCTCGTTTGCCGGCGCCCTGTCATGCGGGCGGCGGAGGGATCGCGGCGGGAGCGGGGCGGCGCGCGGGCCCGTCCGTGCGCGCCGCGCACCCCCGCCCGGCACCGCGCCTTGCCGCGACCGATTCCGGCGGCGTATCAGCACCTATGGCCAAGCGCATCAAGTCGAGACCGCAGGAGCGGGGCTCCGTTCTGTTCGATATCGTCTTCGCGGACGGGTCCCGGGCCTCGAACCGGCGCGTGCCGGCCGAGATCCTCGGCGGCCTCGACGGCGACGAGCCTGCCCGGCAGCTCATCGCCGAGCAGGAGGAGGAGATCGCCCGCAAGGCCGGGCGGCCGGGGCGCGCGATCGAGAGCCTGACCCGCTCGCCGATCGTCAAGCCGAAGCCGGTCGCCTGACCGCGTCGGCCCGGAGCGGTCCGGAACGGCCGAGACCGGCCCTCAGGCGTTCTCGGCCAGCCGGCGCGCGACCTCCTCGCGCAGGGCCTCGTTCATCGCGGCGAACCGGGCCTGCATGCGCGTCCGCAGCCACGGGAACAGGCCGGGGGCGAGCAGGCCCGCGACGGTCTCGGCCTGGACGAGGCGGACGCCGTCGGCGGTCTCGGTGATCCGGATCTCGTGCTCGCCGATGAGCAGGGGCGGCGTCGGGATGCCGCCGCGCCACGTGAGCCGCCGGCCGGGCTCCCAGCAGGTCACCGTCACTTGGCGCGCCCGGTAGGCGCGGCCGTTCAGGGTCCGCTCCAGGCGCCAGCGCGCGCCCTCGCGCAGGCGGCCCTCGGCCTTGCGGATGTACGGGTTCCAGGCCGGGTAGGAATCGAGGTCCGTTAACACGGACCAGACCAGTCCGGCCCGCGCGGGGATCGCGATCTCCGTGCTGCTGATCCGAGCGCCCGTCATCCGTCCCTCCCGGCGATCCGGCGACCGTTCGCGCCGGCCGCTCCCGCTTTCCGAGAACGCGCACCGCCCGCTCCGCGGTCCAGACCGCGGCGCAGGCCGCGGTTCAGCCGGCGAATCCAGCGCGCGGCTCAGACCGCGCCCTCGACCACCTCCAGCGCCCGCAGGATGGCGAAGCCGATCCGCTCGGCCTCGGCCTCCGCGTCGGCGGGGAGCAGCGCCACGGTCTCGACCCCCGGCTCGTCCTCGGGCCCGACCACGATGCGGATGACGTCGCCCTCGACCGCCGACGGGTCGTGGATCAGGCCGACCCGGTGGCCGGCCCCCGTGCCGAAGACGCGCAGGGGCGCCTGGGCCGGATCGGGCTCCGGCGCCGGGTTGCGGGGGACGCCGAAGGCGGGGCGGATGACGTTGTCGTCGGACATGCGGGAACCCGGTCTCCGTTCGTGCGCGGCCGGCGGCGCGGCTCATTCCGGCCCGGTCCGGGGGCCGGCGAGGCCCGCCGTCGCCAGCACGGCGTCGGCCAGAACCTCCAGGCCGGCCCCGGCCCAGGCCGGCGTGATGCTCTCGGCCTCGTTGTGGCTGATCCCGCCGTGGCAGGGGCAGAACACCAGGGCCGCCGGCACCGCGCGGGCGCAGTAGACGGCGTCGTGGTAGATCGCGGTCGGCATCCGCGTCCAGGCATGGCCCCGCGCCTCGGCCGCCGCCTGGACGCGGTCCACCAGGACCGGGTCGAACGGGGTCGGGGGGGCGCGCCAGAACTCCGCGACCTGGACGGTGACGCCGCGCTCCGCCGCCAGGGCGTCGGCCCGGGCCCGGATCCGCGCCCCCATCGCCTCCAGCTGCGCGGTGTCGCCGTGGCGGGTGTCGAGGCTGAACCAGACCCGGCCGGGCGTGATGTTGCGGCTCGCCGGCTCCGCCCGCAGCACGCCGACGGTGGCGCGGCCGCGCTCGCCGCCGGCGCCGACCGCCGCCTCCGCGATGCCCTCGAGCGACGCGATCAGCGCCGCCGCGGCCATCATCGCGTCGCGCCGGCCCGCCATGGGGCTGCCGGCATGGGCCTCCTCGCCCAGCACGGTGATCTCGTACCAGATCTGGGCGAGCGCCCGGTCGACCACCCCGACGGTGAGCCCGGCCTCCTCCAGGCGCTTGCCCTGCTCGATGTGGAGCTCGAAATAGGCGCCGATCTCCCGCAGGGCGGCCGGGTCCGCCGCGCCCTGCCAGCCGATGCGCCGCAGCTCGTCGCCGAAGGCGTGGCCCGCGAGGTCCCGGGTCGCCAGGATGTCGGCCTCCGGGACGATGCCCATGGCGACGCCGCTGCCGCTCATCGGCGGCGCGAAGCGCGCGCCCTCCTCGTTGCACCAGTTGATCAGCAGGAGCGGCGCCTCGGTCTCGATCCCGGCCTCCTGCAGGGCGCGCATGATCTCCAGCCCGGCGAGGACGCCCAGCGGCCCGTCGAACTTGCCCCCGGTGGGCTGGGTGTCGAGGTGGCTGCCGACGGCGACCGGCTTCCGGCCCGGATCGCGCCCGGGCCGGTGGAAGACCATGGTGCCGACCCGGTCCACGGTGAGCGTCAGCCCCGCCGCCTCGCCCCAGCGCTGGAACAGGGCGCGCCCCTCGGCGTCGCGGTCGGTCAGGGCCTGCCGGTCGTTGCCGCCGTTGGGCAGCGCGCCGATCCGGGCGAGCTCCATCAGGCTGTCCCAGAGCCGCTCCCGCGAGAGCGGGAGGTTGGTGCGGTTCACCGTGCGGTCCATGGCGTCTCTGCTGCTGGCCTCCCGGCGGGATGCCTACCGGAAGGTGCAGGTTACGGCGCAGCGGCAACCCGCACCAGGGCGGGCCCGGCGCGAGCCACGGGCTTCGCGGGCCGGCGGCGCCCGACGGCGCCCGGCGGTGGAGCGATCCACGGGCCGAAGTGCGGATTTCCGCCGGATCGCGGCGTCTACCGATCATTTGTGATCGAACTGTCCGCGCGGCGGCGCTGTGAATCCGGTCTTTGCGCCGCACCGGAGCGGCCCCGCATTGTCGAGAACGGGATTGTCCGGAACCGAAGTCTTGATCATCCGCAATGCAACCCGGTGGCGGGGGGCCGCGACGCCGTGTCAAAAGCCGTTCGCGCAGCCGATACTGGACTTCGGGCTCGCGGACAGCATGTGTTGCGGATTAGTCTGTCCGCCATCGTACAATCGTCGATTGTAGCCAGTTCGGAGGGGATTCCATGGTGCTGGCTTCCACGACAGCCTCGGCCCTGCAGGCCGCCGGATTCATCGGGATCTGGGACACGGATGTCCGGGCCGGCCGGTCGATGCTGGATTCGGGCGCGGCCTCGCTGATGGCGGGGGATCCGGGGCTCGCCGGGACGCCGCTGCCGCTGGACGCGGCCCTCGGCCGGATCCACCCGGCCGACCGGGACTGGGTGTTCGGCCGGATCCGCCACGTCCGCCAGACCGGCGGCCCGGTCTCCCTCGAGTTCCGCGTCGTGACCGGGGCGGGCGAGATCCGCTGGATCCTCAACCGCGGCTGCCTAACGCCCGATTCGGACGGCCTGCTGCGCGGGCGCGGCGCCTACATCGACGTCACGGACCTCTACCGGCACGGGATCCAGTCCGGGGCCATGAACGGAGCCGTGAACAGCCCTATGAACGGCGTCACGCACGGCACCACCGACGGGGCGGACCTGAACACCGCGGCCGACCACGGCATCCAGATCCACGCGGCGCTGGAGCGCCACGGCGACCCCTATCTCCGCTCGGTCTCGGGGATGCTGCTCCACGGGATCGGCCGCGCGCTGGCGCGGCGCGACCCCTGACGCGCGCCCCGGGAAGAGGCCCTGGGAAGAGCTCTCGGGAATAGCCCCGGCGGCTCAGGTCCGCCAGGGATGGGCCGGCAGCTCGGTCCGGCCGATGGCCTTGGCGCCGGCCTCCGCGACGGTGTGGTCGTTCTCGACCGTCGAGCCGCTGACCCCGATGGCGCCCGACATGACGCCGTCGGCGTCGACGATCGGGATCCCGCCCGGGAAGGTGATCAGCCCGTCGTTGGAGTGCTCGATCCCGTAGAGCGGCCCGCCCGGCTGCGACAGCTGGCCGATCTGGCCGGTCATCATGCCGAAGAACACCGAGGTCTTGGCCTTCTTCTGGGCGATGTCGATCGACCCGACCCAGGCATCGTCCATGCGGTGGAACGCCTTGAGGTTCCCGCCGGAATCGACCACCGCGATGCACATCTGGGTGCCGAGCTCCACGGCCTTGGCGCGGGCGGCCGCGATCGCCTTCTCGGCCTGCTCGATCGTCACGTGCATGGGTCACTCCCCTTCGCGTTGTTGGCGCGACAGCCTGTGACGGTTTGAAGCGGTCGATGCAAGATCAACCGCAGATCGGCATCACGCTCGACTGGCGCGCTCAGGCCTTTGCTCAGGCCTCACGTTCCCGGGCGGCGCGGATCCGCTCCAAGAGGTCGGTCGCGAGCGCCGCGCAGGCGGCGGAATCCGGGCAGGGCCGCTTCCACACCACCCGCCCGTCGCGCAGCGCGATCCCCGCCTCGGCGGCCATCGCGGTCAGCGGCCGGTCGGGCCGCAGGTCGGCCGCGACGCCCTGCGGCCCGCCCCGGAGCCGGGCGACGCCCAGCGCGCAGCAGGACGCGCGCAGCCGCGCGAGGTCGAACAGCGCGAGCACCGGCGCGGGGGCTGCGCCGAACCGGTCCTCGACCTCGCCGGCGAGTGCCTCGATCGCTTCGGGCTCGCGGAGGCGCAGCAGGCGCGTGTAGAGGCTGAGGCGGATCTCGGGCTCCGGAACGTAGTCCTCGGGGATCCGGCTCGGCAGGCCGAGCTCGATCTCGGGGCTCCAGTCCTCGGCGCGCTCGCCCTTGGCGGCGGTGAGCGCCAGCTGCAGCAGGTGCTGGTAGAGGCCGAGCCCGACGAGCTTGGCGTGCCCCGCCTGATCCTCGCCGACGAGGTCGCCGGCGCCGCGCAGGTCGAGGTCCCGGGCGCTGACCGCGAAGCCGGCGCCGAGGCGGTCGAGGGCCTCCAGGGCGCGCAGGCGCTGCAGCGCCGCCGCCGGCGGGGGCGCGGCCGGGTCGCTGAGCAGGTGGACGGTGCCGCGGCGCTGGCCGCGGCCGACGCGGCCCCGGAGCTGGTGGAGCTGCGCCAGCCCGAACCGGGCGGCCTCCCAGACCAGCATGGTGTTGGCCCGCGGCACGTCGAGGCCGCTCTCCACGATCGCGGTGGCGAGCAGGACGTCGCCGTCGCCCTCCGCGAACCGGACCATGACCTCGTCCATGGCGGAGGGCTTGAGGTCCCCGTGCGCCACCAGGATGTCGAGGCCCGGCACGAGGGCGCGCAGGCGCTCGGCCATTGGGCCGATGTCCTCGATCCGCGGGCAGACCACGAAGCTCTGGCCGCCCCGGCGGTGCTCGCGGACGAGGGCCTCGCGGACCGCCTCGGCGTCGAAGGGCGCCACCACGGTCCGGACCGGCTGGCGCAGAGCCGGCGGCGTGGCGAGCACGCTGAGACTCTGGAGGCCGACGAGGGCCGCCTGGAGGGTGCGGGGGATCGGCGTCGCGGTGAGCGTCAGCACGTGGCCGCCATCCGCGAGGCGGCGCAGGTCGGCCTTCATCTTCGCGCCGAAGCGCTGCTCCTCGTCGATCACGGTTAGGCCGAGATCCGCGAACGCCACCCCGCTGCCGGCGAGCGCGTGGGTGCCGACCACCAGCCGGATCGAGCCGTCGGCGAGCCCCGCCTTGACGCGCTTGGCCTCGGCCGGCGCCACTAGGCGCGAGAGCTGCGCCACCTCGACGCCGAACCGGCCGAAGCGGCGGCGCAGCGTCTCGGCGTGCTGGCGCGCCAGCACGGTGGTGGGGGCGATCAGCGCCGCCTGCCGGCCGGAGAAGATCGCGGCCGCGAGGGCCCGGAGCGCCACCTCGGTCTTGCCGAAGCCGACATCGCCGCAGACCAAGCGGTCCATCGGCCGGCCGGAGGCGAGGTCGGCCATCAGCGCGTCGACCGCCGCCGCCTGATCGGGGGTCGGCGCGAAGCCGAAGCCGGCGGCGAACCGCTCCATCTCGCGGGCCGGCGGCGCCAGGACCGGCGCCTCGGTCTCCCGGCGGGCCCGGGCGGCCTCCAGCATCAGGCGGGCGGTCCGCGCCATGGTGGCCTCGGCCTCCAGGCGGCGCCGCGGCCACGTGCCGCCGTCGAGCTTGTCCAGGGTGACGGCGTCGGGCTCCGACCCGTAGCGCCAGATCCGGTCGGCCTGCGTGACCGGCACCATCAGGATCGCGTCGCCGGCGAAGCGCAGGCGCAGGGCCTCGGAGGGCTCCCCGTCCTGCGCGGCACCCGGCGCGGAGACCGGCTCCAGCCCCTCGAACACGCACAGGCCGTGGTCCCGGTCGACCGCCACGTCGCCGGGGCGCAGGTCGACCTCGCCCATCGGCAGGATCGCACGGGCGGCCCCGGTCACGGCGGCCTCCGGGCCGAACAGGTCGGCCGCCGCGATCACGGTGGCGCCCTGCTCGGGCACCCGGAAGCCGGCCGCCAGCGGGGCCTCCAGGGCGAGGACGTCGCCGGGCGCCGCCTCGGCGACGTCGGCCCAGGCGTCGATCAGGCGGATCGGGCGCTCGGCGATCTTGCCCGCCTGGCGCACGAGGCGTCGGAGCGGCCGGACCGAGCCGGCGAGCACGACGACGTCGCCGGCCTTCAGACGGGCGCGCAGGACCTTGGCGAAGGCCGTGCCGGGCCGGCGCTCCCCGGCGAAGCGCGGCATGGCGCGGGGTTCGCCGGCCGCATCGGTGGCGGCGAGCCGGCCGCGATCCGCCACAACGGCGCGCCACGCCTCCGGCGTCAGGTAGAGGCCGGTGCCGGGCCCCGCCGGCGCGTCGCGGGTCTTCAGCCGGCCCCGGGCCTCGTCCATCTGCTCGAAGAAGGCGTCGATCCGGGCCTGCGTGCCGTCCTCGACCGCGAGGCGCGCTTCGGGCACGTAGTCGAGGAGCGTGACGAGGCGCGGGTAGTAGCGGTCCAGGCGGTGCTCCTGGCCGGTGAACGGCTCGAAGCTCTGGCCGGAGCCGGGCTCCAGGACGATCTCGGTGGCCGGGTCGATGACGAGTTCGTCGGCCTCCGCCACCGAGCGCTGCGAGATCGGGTCGTAGGAGCGGATCGCGGTGACGCGGCCCGCCGCGTGCTCGATCCGGCAGGGAAGCGGCGCGGCGGCGGGGAACACCTCCACGGTGCGCCCGCGGACGGCGATCTCGCCGGGCTCGTCGACCCGCTCGTCGAGGATGTAGCCGAGGCGCTTGAGGTCTGCGGTCGCGGCCTCGACGTCGAGGGGATTGCCGACCCGCAGGGTCACGCGGGCCGACGCCCAGGTCTCCGGCGGCGGCACGCGCTGCACGAGGGCGGGGGCGGTCGTCAGCACGAAGTCCGGCAGCGCGTCCCGGTCGGTCAGCCAGCGCATCACGGCGGCCCGGGCACCCATCGTGGCCCGCGACGGCGAGGCGTGGTCGAAGGGCAGGCAGTCCCACTCGGGATAGACCGCGACCCGCGCGTCGGGATCGAGTGCCTGCAGGGTCGCGGCGAGGTCCTCGAGGCGGCGGGCGTCCCGGGCGACGTGCACCACCGGCCCGGGCCCCTCGGCGAAGGCCAGGAGCGCCACCGCCAGGGCGCCGGTGGGCATCAGCGGCGCGTCCTCCAGCCCCTGTCGGGCGCCCGCCTTCGTCCTGCGCTTGGCCATGCCTGATCCGAACCCATCCCTCGTGAGCCGGCAACGCCGCACCGGCCCCGCGGGCTCCCGGCCGCGGCGATCCGATCCACAGCCGCCGCGCGGGGCCCGCCCGAGCTCTTCGCGGGGCCCGCGACGGGCGAGGCAGGAAGAGATCCCGGCGGGCGCCCGAAGCCCGGTCGGCCGGACCAGCAAGACTTGAACGGCGCGCGTGAAATCGCACCCCCACCGATGATCCGGCGGGACTGTCTAGTATTGAACGATCGCGGAATGCTTGCCCTGGTCCCGCCGCCGGACGCGCGATGCAGAGTTTCACTAGGGGGAAGCGAAAGCTTGAGCTATGACGGCTCCGTGTCGCCGAACGAGACAGTATCCCGACCGTCGGGTTTCGAGCCCCAGCATCCCCAGCGGCTCGCCGCCCTGCGCGCCTACGCGATCCTCGACACGCCGCCCGAGCGCGCGTTCGACGAGATCGCCGAGATGGCCGCCCAGGCCTGCGGCACGCCGATGGCCCACATCAACTTCGTCGACGCCGACCGGCAGTGGATCAAGGCCGCGTTCGGCCACGCCGCGCGGGCGATGCCGCTCGCGTTCGGCTTCTGCACCGAGGCCATGCGCGCGGACGGCGCCCTCGTGCTGCCCGACCTGACCGCGGAGCCGGAGAGCGCCGCCAACCCCCTCGTGACCGGCGACCCGCACCTGCGCTTCTACGCCGGCGTGCCCCTGGTGACGCCGGACGGCTGGGCCATCGGGACGCTCTGCGTCCTCGACCGCATCCCGCGCACGCTGACCGACCAGCAGCTCTTCATCCTGAAGGCGCTCGCCCGGACGGTGATGACGCAGCTGGAATCCCGGAACGCCGAGGCGGCCCTGCGCCGGAACGAGGAGCGCTACCGCTCGCTGTTCACCTTCATCGATGCCGGCTTCTGCCTGATCGAGGTGGAGTTCGCCGACGGCGACCGGCCCGTCGACTACCGCTTCCTGGAGGTCAACCCCGCCTTCGAGCGGCAGACCGGCCTGCGGGCCCCGGTGGGCCGCCGGATGCGGGACCTCGCCCCCGACCTCGAGCAGCACTGGTTCGACCTCTACGGCCGGGTCGCCCTGACCGGCGAGCCGGTCCGATTCGAGCAGGCCGCCGCGGCGCTGGGCCGCTGGTACGACGTGCACGCCTACCGGGTGGACGGGCCGGCGCGGAACCGCGTCGCGATCCTGTTCAACGACATCACCGAGCGCCGCCGGAGCGAGAACGCGCTCCGGGCCCGGGAGGCGGAACTCCGGCTGGTCGCGGACGCGATGCCGGTCCTGATCGCCTTCATCGACCGCGACCTGACCTACCGGTTCGCGAACGCCGCCTACGAGACCTGGACCGGCCAGGCGCCCGACGCCGTCGTCGGGCGGACCGTCGGCGACCTCCTCGGCCCCGGCGCGTTCGAGGCCCGGCGCGCCGGCATCGAGCGGGCGCTCGCCGGTCAGGAGGTCCGCGAGGAATGGGCCTGGACCTTCCCGAACGGCCAGGCCCGGATCGCCGACACCCGCTACCTCCCGCGCCGCGGCCCGGACGGACGCGTCGACGGGTTCTACGTCTTCGCCCACGACGTCTCCGAGCGGAAGCGGAACGAGGTCCTGCTCCAGTCCCGGGCAGAGCACCTGGAGGCGCAGGTCGCCGCCCAGACCCGCGACCGCGACCGGGTCTGGACGCTGTCGCCGGTGCTGAAGCTCGTCTCGGACCGGACCGGGCGGGTCCAGTCGGTGAACCCCTCGTGGAGCCGGGCGCTGGGCTGGTCGGAGGCCGAGACGGTCGGCCGGCCGGCCCTGGACTTCCTCGCCCCCACCGAGCGCGCGGCGGCCGAGGCGGCGCTGCGCCCGCTCTGCGCGGACAGCCGGGTCGAGGATATCGAACTGGCCTGCCTGACCCGCGCCGGCGACCGGCGGCGGGTGCTCTGGACCGTCGTTCCGGAGGACGGGCTGTTCTACGGCTTCGGGCGCGACATCACCGAGCAGCGCCAGGCCGAGGAGGCGCTGCGCCAGTCGCAGAAGCTCGAGGCCATCGGCCAGCTCACCGGCGGGGTGGCGCACGACTTCAACAACCTCCTGACCATCATCCGGTCGTCCGTGGAGTTCCTGCGCCGGCCGGACCTGGCCGAGACGCGCCGGCGCCGCTACCTCGACGCCGTCTCCGACACCGTCGACCGCGCGGCCAGGCTCACCGGCCAGCTCCTCGCCTTCGCCCGGCGCCAGGCGCTGAAACCCCAGGTGTTCGACATCGGCGCGCGCCTGCGCAGCATCGCCGACATGCTCGATTCGGTCACCGGCGCGCGCATCCGCGTGGCCATCGACCTGCCGGCGACGCCCCGCTACGTGCGCGCCGACCAGAGCCAGTTCGAGACCGCGCTGATCAACATGGCGGTCAACGCCCGCGACGCCATGGACGGGGAAGGCAACCTGACCCTGCGGCTGGAGGGCGATAGCCCGATGCCGCCGATCCGCGGGCATGCCGGCGCGAAGGGACCGTTCGTGGCCGTGCGGGTCTCCGATACCGGCGCCGGCATCCCGGACGCGGATCTGGGACGGATCTTCGAGCCGTTCTTCACAACAAAGGAGGTCGGCAAGGGCACCGGCCTCGGCCTCAGCCAGGTCATCGGCTTCGCCAAGCAGTCGGGCGGCGACATCGACGTGGCGAGCGCGCTCGGCCACGGCACGACCTTCTCGCTCTACCTGCCGCAGGTCGCCGCGCCCGCCGCGGCGTCCGAGGCCGACCGCGAGGCCCGCCCGGAGGCGGAGCCGCGGCGGGGCCTGTGCATCCTCGTCGTGGAGGACAATCTCGGGGTCGGGCGCTTCTGCACCCAGATCCTGGAGGATCTGGGCCACGCGCCGGTCTGGGCGAAATCCGCCGAGGAGGCGCTGGCCGAACTCGACCGGGCGCCGGACCGGTTCGACGCGGTCTTCTCCGACGTGGTCATGCCGGGGATGGGCGGCTTCGCCCTCGCCCGGCAGCTCCGGACCCGCCGCCCCGACCTGCCGGTGGTGCTGACCTCGGGCTACAGCCACGTCCTGGCCGAGGACGACGCCCACGGTTTCGCCCTCCTGCGCAAGCCCTACTCGGCCGAGCAGCTCGCCCAGGTCCTCTCCGAGGCGGCGCGGCGGGGCGGGCAGCCGGACGCCCGCGCACGGCCGGAACCCGCTTCCGATTAACAGTCTTCGCCAGAATTCATCGGCGCATCATCCGGAAATCTTCCCGCAGACGAGATCCGGATGTAGTCTATCCCCATCCACCACCGGGGCCTCGACCGCCATGACGCTGACCGGACGTTTCTGGTTCCGCCGGACCTGGACCGGCAAGCTGGTCCTGCTCGTCGAGGAGGAGCGCGGGCGCTGGTTCCGGCGCCGCCTCGGCCGCACCCTGCGCTGGCGCGACGCGCGGCTCCTCGATCTGGCCGAAGGTCCCCTGCGGGGGCTCATGACGCTGGAGCGGACCTACCGCGCCGAGTTCGGCCCCGGCGAGCCGCGCCGCCCCGCCGGCCTCACGGCGGTCCCGGGCGGGCGGGCCCTGCCGCGCGGCGGGCCGGAGCCAGGAACAAGGCCGTCCCTATCGGGTTGACGGCAGGCAAGACAGCGACGGCGTCGCTGTCTTGCAGCCCCTCGTGGGCGTTTCCTCCCTAGACTTCCGGACCGTTCTCCTGAGGGCGGTCCTTTTTTTGTTGTCGTCGGTCAGTCGCCGGGCAGTCGTCGACATGGCCCGCGACGGACAGCTCTCAAGAATCTCTCAGATTTACTTCCCGCCGTCCTGGGCCTCGCCCAGAGCAACGGTCCCGGCACCGGTCTCGGCACCGGCCTCGAGGGCCAGCAGCGCGAAGGTCGCGAGCCAGTGCTCGCCCATGTAGTCGCCGGTGACGTGCGGGAGCCCGGCCGCGAGGTGCGCCTCCGCGGCCGCGCGGAGCGGCGGCCGGCGGGGATCGTCCGGGCCGAGGGACGCGGCGAGCGCGCGGAAGCACCACGCGCGGCTGAGGTTCAGCCCGTCGAGATGGGCGATCTTCCCGTCGGAGCAGTCGGTCACGCCCGCGGGGCGGAACAGGGTCGCGGGTCGGGACGCCGCGAGACCGGGCAGGAACCGGTCGAACCAGGGCGCGAAGCGGGCGGGCGGCAGCAGCCGGCGCATGCACTCCGCCTCGATCAGCGCCGAGGAGAGGAAGTCGTCGCCGCCGGGCTCGCCCCAGGCCGGGCAATCCGCGTCCTCCCCGTACCAGCCGACGGCGGTGTCGTGCAGCAGAGTGGTCAGCCCGGCATCCCCCGCGCCCTCCGCGTAATCGGCCGCCAGGCGCAGCGCGAAGGCGGTGTTGAAATGGGTCCCGACCCGCACCGGGTAGGACGCCACCGGCAGGAACTCCGCGAAGCGCCGGACGATCACCGCGGCCAGCGGCGCCAGGGCCTCGGACCAGCGGCGCTCGGGGAGCGCGGCGAGCGCGTCGGCGAGCTTCAGCAGCCAGCCCCAGCCGTAGGGCCGCTCGAAGCCCCGGGCGGTCGGGGCGGCGAAGTAGGCGCATTCCCCCGCCACCGTCGCGGGAGTCAGCTGCGCGTCGAGCCGGGCGCGGATCGCCGGGGCCTGCGGGCCGTCCGGGAACAGCCGCAGCACCCGCGCCAGCAGCCACGTACCGTGGACGCAGGAATGCCAGTCGTAGCTGCCGTGAAAGGCCGGGTGCAGGGCCGCGGGGGTGCGGGCATCCGCCGGCCCGGCCAGGACGTGGCCCGGCTTGTTCGGATATTCGCGGCCGACATGGCCGAGGGCGACGGCGGCGAAGCGCGCGGCGATGTCGGGGGTGAGCGTGGGAGTGGGCGTGGGAGTGGGCGTGGGAGTGGGCGTCATCGCGGCATTCCGGCGGGCGTTCTGCGGGGACTCGGCGACCGCCGGCATAGCGGGTTTCCCGGCACGGCGTCAGGGCTCGCGGATCCTTTGCCGGCACGGCCCCGGATCGGCTATCGCGGTGAGGCCGGGCCGGACGCGCCGGCCCCAGTGAGAGACCCCATGCGCCGCCCGCCGCCCGCCGCCCTCCTCGTCGTGGCCCTCGTGGCGGCCCTGTCGGCCGCAGCGGCACCGGCCGAAGCCGCGCCGGACCCGAGCCGCGACGTGCTGTGGGCCGCCCTGAAGACCTGCGTGCTCGCCAAGCGGCTCGCCAACCGGACCTTCCCGTGCCTGTCGGTCGATCTCGGGGACGGTGACCGTCCCGGCTCGGCGGTCCTGCGCGCGCCCGGCGAGCCGACCCACAGCGTCGTCATGCCCACCGACACCGTGCCGGGCCTGGAGGCGCCGGTCCTGCGGGGACCGCGCGGTGCCGCCTACTGGCGGGCGGCCCTGGCGGCGCGGCCGCTCGTGTCGGACGTGCTGAAGGGGAAGCTCACCCCCGCGGAGGTCGGGCTCGCGGTCAACTCGGCCCGGGGCCGCAGCCAGGACCAGCTCCACATCCACCTCGACTGCCTGAAGCCGAGCGTGCTCAAGGCCGTCCGGGCGCACGGCCGGCAGGTGCGCCACACCTGGAGCCGCTTCCCGGTGCCGCTGGCCGGCGACCGGTACTACGCCCTGCGCGTGCCGGAGGCGGAGGCCGCGCAGTTCAACCCGTTCGCGGCCCTGCACACCCTGCCGGGCGCCCGGCCGGACCTGCACCGGACGAGCTTCGCGGCGCTCGCCACGCCCCCGGGCGATCCCGAGCCGGGCTACATCCTGCTGGCATACCGGGCGCCGAGCGCCAGCGCCGAGGACGTGATGGACCACAGTTGCACCGTCGCTGCGTCCCGCGGCGGCGCTTGAGCGGGCCCGGTCACCGGCTCAGTCCCTCCGCGCGGTAGAAGCCGGCCAGGCCGGCCCCCGCGGCGAGCCGGATCTTGGGCAGGGCGACGCGGTCGAACAGGGCCGCCTCGCGCGCCCGGTTCTCGCGCTCGGTAACGGCGATGTGGCGGATCATCGCCCATTTCACGCTGTCCCGGCCGCCGTCGAGGGCGCCGAGCCGCTCGCGCACGAACCATGACCGGCGCAGGTAGCGGATCAGGCCGGTGGCGGTCGGGACGTCGAGGAGGATCACGCCCGTCGCCCGCTCCAGACGCTGCGGCAGGCATCGGGCATAGGTGCCGTCCATGACCCAGCGCGGCTCGCGGATCGCCGCGTCGTGCAGGGCCTGGAACTCCGCGAAGGGCCGCGGGTCCCAGTCGGTGCCCGGCTGGTGATACAGCCGGTCGAGGTGGACCGGCGGCAGGCCGCGCGCCCGCGCGATGGCGACCGCCAGGGTGGACTTACCGCTGTTCGACGGCCCCAGGATGCAGAGCCGCGGGCCGAGCGCGTCGAGGGTCACGGCGAGCGCGGCGGTGGCAGCGCGTCGAGCAGCTGGCGCAGGAATGCCCGCACCGCCTTCGGCAGCCGCCGGTCGCGCATCGCCTGGATCTTCACGCCCCGGGCGAGGCTCGTCCGGGACTGGATCGGCAGGCTGACAAGCTCGTTGAGCCGCAGGGGCGTCTGCACCGACAGCGCCGACATCAGGGCGATGCCGCGGGAGCGCCGCACGAAGGGCAGCAGCGCCGAGAGCGTGTTGGAGGTCAGCACCGGCTCCACCGCGATGCCCTCGTGCGCGCAGGCGGCGTCGAAGACCTGCCGCAGGGTCGTGTCCCGGGTCGGCAGGGCGACGGGATACTCCAGCAGGTCGACGAGGCGCAGGGCCGGCGCCCGCGCGAGGGGATGGTCGGGCGCGGCCAGCGCCAGCATGTCGACCTGCCCGTCGTAGAGCACCTCGACCTGCGCGGTGGGTGTCAGCGCGAAGGTGATCCCGAGATCGGCATCCCCCACCGACACCGTCTGGGTGACCTGGGCCGGGGGCTGGACCGTGACCTCGAAGCGGATGCCGGGATGGGCCGCGTGGAAGGCCGCGATCGCGTTCGGCACGATGTCGAGGGAGAAGCCCTCCGAGCAGGCGACCCGGATCAGCCCGCGGGCGAGCCCTTCCAGCTCCCGGATCTCGGTGACCACCTGCTCGGAGCGGATCAGCACCTGATGGGCGTGCTGCGCCAGCAGCTCACCGGCCGGGCTCGGCACCATGCCGCGCGGGCGGCGCTCGAACAGCACGCAGTCGAGCTCGGCCTCCAGGTTGGCGATCTGCCGGCTGATCGCCGAGGCCGCGACGTTGAGCTGGGACGAGGCGGCCGCGATCGACCCGGTGCGGGCCACGGCCAGGAAGTAGCGCAGGCCCGTACTCTGCATTATCGTGCTCGATGCGCTGTATGGTGCCGCGCACATTGCCGATATGGCAACGCAGCACTCGCTAAATTCTACTTGTTGCGATCCCAGATGCACAACACCATGGCAGGGTGAAAAACGCGGCAGCCGCGGAACCGTCCGCCGGGCCTGTCCGCCGCGCCGTCGGAGCCTGCATGCCGCTACGGACCCTCACCCGAGCCGCCACCCTGGCCGCCTCGTTCGCGACCCTGATCGCCGCCCACCCGGCGCTGGCCGGCAAGGCCAACGACACATTGGTCTACGCGTCGGACAGCGAGCCCGAGAACGTCAGCCCGTATCACAACAGCGCCCGCGAGGGCGTGATCCTGGCCCGGAACTGCTGGGACACGCTGCTGTACCGGGATCCCAAGGACGGCACCTACAAGCCGTTCCTGGCGACCGCTTGGAAATGGGCGGACGACACGACCCTCGACCTCACGATCCGCGAGGGCGTGGTCTTCCACAACGGCGACCCGCTCGGGCCGGAGGACGTGGCCTTCACGTTCAACTACGTGCTGACCCCCGAAGCGCGCACGGTCACCCGCCAGAACGTCGACTGGATGAAGTCGGTGGAGGTGACCGGCCCGCACAGCGTGCGCATCCACCTGAAGGCCCCGTTCCCGGCGGCGCTGGAATACCTCGCCGGCCCGACCCCGATCTTCCCGGCCAACTACTTCAAGAAGGTCGGCCTCGACGGTTTCGCCAAGGCGCCGGTCGGCAGCGGCCCGTACCGGATCACCAAGGTCGACAGCGGCCGCGGCGTCTCCATGGAGCGGTTCGACAAGTACTGGGCCGAGAGCCCTCTGGGTAAGCCGAAGATCGGCAAGCTGCAGTTCCGCGTCATCCCGGACGGCGAGAGCCGGATGGCCGAGCTGATGACCGGCGGCGTCGACTGGATCTGGCGGGTGCCGAGCGACCAAGCCGAGCAGTTGCGCGCCGCGCCCAACATCACGGTCCTCAATTCCGAGACGATGCGGGTCGGGTTCCTGCAGTTCGACACGCTGGGCCGGGCGAAGGAGAACTCGCCGCTCAAGGACGTGCGCGTCCGGCAGGCGATCTCCTACGCCATCGACCGCAAGGCGATGGTCGACAACCTCGTGCGCGGCGCCTCGCGGGTGATGAACGCGCTGTGCTTCGTCGACCAGTTCGGCTGCACCGACCAGGGCGTGCCGCGCTACGCCTACGACCCCGCCAAGGCCAAGGCGCTGCTCAAGGAAGCCGGCTACCCGAACGGGTTCGAGATCGACCTCGGCGCCTATCGCGAGCGCGACTACGCCGAGGCGGTGATCGGCTATCTCGGCGCCGTCGGCATCAAGGCGCGGCTCAACTACCTGCGCTACGCGGCGTTCCGCGACGCGCTGCGGGCCGGCAAGACCTCGATCGGCTACCAGACCTGGGGGTCGTTCTCGGTGCTCGACGTCTCGGCCTTCGACGGGGTGTATTTCCGCGGCGGCGAGGAGGACCTGACCAAGGATCCGCAGGTGATCGCCGACCTGCAGGAGGGCGACAGCTCCATGGATCCCGAGAAGCGCAAGGCCGCCTACGCCAAGGCGCTCCAGCGGATCGCCGCGCAGGCCTACGCCCTGCCGATGTTCTCCTACTCGACCAACTACGCCTTCACGTCGGACCTGACCTTCACGGCCCAGCCCGACGAGGTGCCGCGCTTCTACGCGGCGTCGTGGAAGTGAGGATGGCCGCGAAGGCGCGACGCCTTTCCCCTCCCCCGGGCGGGGAGGGGGCAGGGGGGGGGGTGGCGCAGACGGCACCGCACCGCTCGATTCTGCGCCACCCCCACCTCCGGCTCCTCCCCACAAGCTTGAGCGATCCCGGGCAAGCCCGGGATCGCCGGGGGAGGAGAGGACGCTTCGTCCTGATCCGGCGCGATCTGCATCGCCAGGAAGGAGCCTGAACCCATGCTGGCCTTCACGTTCCGGCGCGTGCTGGTCGCCCTGGCGGTGGCCCTCACGGTCTCGGTGGCGAGCTTCCTGCTCCTCCACCTCTCGGGCGACCTCGCGACCGCGATCGCCGGCCCCGAGGCCACCGGCCCGCAGATCGCCCAGATCCGCCAGGATTACGGGCTGGACCAGCCGCTGCTGACCCAGTTCCTCACCTGGGGCTGGCGGGCCCTGCACCTCGATTTCGGCAACTCCTTCTATTTCCGCGAGAGCGTGATCGACCTGCTCGCCGCCCGCCTGCCGATCACCCTCTATCTCGGCATCATCGCGCTCGCCGTGGCCCTGTTCGTGGCGATCCCGCTGGGCGTCGTCGCCGCCGTGAAGCGGGACACGTGGATCGACCGGACGGCGCTCGCCGTCTCGGTGCTCGGCCAGGCGATGCCGAGCTTCTGGTTCGGCCTGACGCTGATCCTGATCTTCTCCGTCAACCTCCGCTGGCTGCCGGTCTCGGGCAACGCCACGTGGAAGAACTTCGTCCTGCCGGCGGTCGCCCTCGGCTACTACGCGATGCCGGCGGTGATGCGCCTCACCCGCAACGGCATGCTGGAGGTGCTGGCCTCCGACTACGTCCGCACCGCCCGCGCCAAGGGGCTGCCGCCGCGCAAGATCCTGGTGCGGCACGCGCTGCGCAACGCCGTGATCCCGGTGATCGCCCTCTCGGCGGTGCAGTTCGGCTTCATGCTGGGCGGCTCGATCGTGATCGAGGCGGTGTTCTCGCTCCAGGGGCTCGGGCAGCTCGCCTGGGAATCCATCGCCCGCAACGACTTCCCGGTCGTCCAGGCGATCGTGCTGGTGCTCGCCATGATCTATATCGGCCTGACGCTCGCCGCCGACCTCTTGAACGCCTTCCTCGACCCGCGCCTGCGCCAGTCGTGAGGATCCGCCGATGAGCCTCCCCCCCGACACGGCGGCGCTCGCCGCCCCGGCCCTGCCCCCGGACGCGCCGATCGCGCTGGCGCCGGTCCCCTCCCCCACTCGCCTGATCCTGCGCCGGGGCCTGCGCCACACCGGCTTCCTGATCGGGGCCGGGATCCTCGGGCTGATCGTGCTGGCGGCGCTCGCCGCCCCGCTCATCGCCCCGCACGACCCCTACGCGCAGGACGTGTCCCGCCGCCTGATCCCGCCGGTCTGGCAGGCCAAGGGCACCTGGGAGCACGTGCTCGGCACCGACAAGCTCGGCCGCGACTACCTGAGCCGCCTGCTCTACGGCGGCCAGATCTCCCTCCTGATCGGGATCTCGGCGGCGCTGATCTCCGGGCTGATCGGCACGACGCTCGGCCTGTGCGCCGGCTATTTCGGCGGCTGGGTCGATTCGGTGGTCAGCTACGTCGTGACCACGCGGCTCGCCATGCCGGTGGTGCTGGTGGCGCTGGCCATGGCGGCGCTGGTCGGCGGCTCGCTCAAGGTGGTGGTGCTGGTGCTGGGCTTCCTGCTCTGGGACCGCTTCGCCGTGGTGACGCGGGCCGCCACCCAGCAGATCCGCAACCAGGACTTCGTCTCGGCCGCCCGCGCCGCGGGGCTCACGGACCTGCGGATCATCCGCCAGGAGATCCTGCCCAACATCATGAACGCGCTGATCGTCGTGGCGACCCTGGAGATGGCCCACGCGATCCTGCTGGAGGCCGCCCTGTCGTTCCTCGGGCTCGGCGTGCAGCCGCCCCTGCCCTCCTGGGGCCTGATGATCGCCGAGGGCAAGCAGTACATGTTCTTCCAGCCCTGGGTGATCACCATCCCGGGCGTGGCGCTCCTCCTCCTCGTGCTGGCGATCAATCTCTTAGGTGATGGCCTGCGCGACATCACCGCCCCCGAGGCGCGCCACTGACGCCGTCGCCAGGCCGGAACCGGCCGGCAGGTTAACGAAATGTTTCACGGGAAACACACCATGACGCGAGACGCCGCCATCGCGCGCGCCACGGAGGCCTTCGACTCGGGCGCGTTCCTCGCGCTCCTGCGGGAGGCCGTGGCGATGCCCACCGAGAGCCAGGCTCCCGGCCAGGAGGCGGCGCTCCGCGCCTATCTCGACGCTTTCATCGCGCCGCTCGTCGCCCGCCTCGGCTTCGACGCGCCGAAGATCTTCCCCAACCCGGACGGGGTCCACGGACCGTTCCTGATCGCCGAGCGGCGCGAGGGCGCGGACCTGCCGACCGTGCTGATCTACGGCCACGGCGACACGGTGCGGGGCTACCCCGAGCAGTGGCGCGAAGGGCTCGGCCCCTGGGAGATCGTGGTCGAGGGCGACCGCTGGTACGGGCGCGGCACCGCCGACAACAAGGGCCAGCACGTCCTCAACCTCGCGGCCCTGGAGCAGGTGATCGCCGCGCGCGGGGGCCGTCTCGGCTTCAACGTCAAGCTCCTGATCGAGATGGGCGAGGAATCGGGCTCCCCGGGCCTGCGGCCGTTCTGCCGGGAGCAGGCGGAGGCCCTGCGCTCCGACGTGCTGATCGCCTCGGACGGCCCCCGCCTCAACGGCGAGCGGCCGACCCTCTTCCTGGGCTCCCGCGGCGCCTACAATTTCGAGCTCAGCCTGAACCTTCGGGAGGGCCCGCACCATTCCGGCAACTGGGGCGGGCTGCTGCGCAACCCCGGCACGGTGCTGGCCTCGGCGATCGCCTCGATGGTCGATGCCCGCGGCAGCATCCTGGTGGACGCCCTGCGGCCGCCGCCGATCCCCGAGGGCGTGCGCGCGGCGCTCGCCGACATCCGCGTCGGCGAGGACCCGACCGCGCCCACGATCGATTCCGACTGGGGCGAGCCGGGCCTGAGCCCGGCCGAGCGGGTCTTCGCCTGGAACACGCTGGAGGTGCTGGCCTTCAAGACCGGCGACCCGGACGGGCCGCTCAACGCCGTGCCGCCCCACGCCAAGGCGACCCTGCAGCTGCGCTTCGTGGTCGGCACCGACTGGCAGAACCTCATCCGGAACGTGCGCGCCCATCTCGACGCGCGCGGCTTCCCGATGATCGAGGTCCGGCCGGCCCGCGCGGCGGAAGTCTTCCAGGCGACCCGTCTGCCCGTGGAGGATCCCTGGGTCGAGTGGGCGCTCCAGTCGATCGAGGCGAGCTCGGGCAAGAAGCCGGCGCTGCTGCCCAATCTCGGCGGCTCGCTGCCGAACGACGCCTTCTCGGAGATCCTCGGCCTGCCGACCCTCTGGGTGCCGCATTCCTACCCGGCCTGCCGCCAGCACGGTCCGGACGAGCACATGCTCGCCTCCGGCACCCGCGAGGGCCTGGCGATCATGGCCGGCCTGTTCTGGGATCTGGGCCGAGACGGGCCCGACATCCTCCGCCGCCGCACCGCGAGGGCCTGACACGATGAGCGAGCCGGTCGTCCGCATCCGCGATCTGACGATCGCGCTCCCCAAGGGCGCCGACCGCCCGCACGCGGTCGAGGGCCTGAACCTCGACCTCGAGGCCGGGAAGATCCTGTGCGTGGTCGGGGAATCGGGCTCGGGCAAGTCGATGAGCGCCTACGCGCTGACAGGCCTCCTGCCCCGGGCGCTGAAGCCGACGGCCGGCGCGATCCTGTTCGAGGGCCGGGACCTCCTGACCCTCGACGAGCCGGCGTGGCGCGCGCTGCGGGGCCGGCGCATCGCCATGGTGTTCCAGGAGCCGATGACGGCCCTGAACCCGGTGATGCGAGTCGGCGACCAGATCGCCGAGATGTTCGAGGCGCACAACCTGCTCAGCCGGAGCGAGCGCCGGGCCCGGGCGGTGGCGCTCGCCGCCGAGGTCGGGCTGCCGAACCCCGAGGAGGCGGTGCGGGCCTACCCGCACCAGCTCTCCGGCGGCCAGCGGCAGCGGGCGATGATCGCCATGGCGCTGGCGCTGGAGCCCTCGGTGCTGGTCGCCGACGAGCCGACCACGGCGCTCGACGTCACCACCCAGGCCCAGATCCTCCGGCTGATCCGCGACCTGCAGCGGAAGCGCGGGATGAGCGTCCTGTTCATCACCCACGATTTCGGCGTGGTGGCGGAGATCGCCGACCACGTGGCGGTGCTCCAGCGCGGGCGGCTCGTGGAATCCGGCACGGCCGAGGCGGTGCTGCGGAACCCGCAGGCGCCCTACACCCGGGCGCTGCTCGCCGCCGTCCCGAGCCTGACGCCGCCGCCGCGCCCGCCCCTGGCGGCCGCCCCGGTCGCGCTGTCGGTGAACCGGCTGTCGAAGACCTATTCCGGGCGCTCCGGCCTGTTCGGCAAGCCGCGGGTCGTGGCGGCGGTCAAGGACGTCTCGTTCGACGTGCGCCGCGGCGAGACCCTGGGGATCGTGGGCGAATCCGGCTCCGGCAAGTCGACCACCGCGCGGCTCGCGATCCGCCTGATCGAGCCCGACGGCGGCACCGTCCGGCTGGGCGAACTCGACTACACGGCGCTGAGGAGCGGCGCGTTGCGCGACAAGCGCAGCCGGATCCAGATGATCTTCCAGGACCCGTTCGCGTCGCTGAACCCGCGGCGCACCGTCGAGCAGATCATCACGGCGGGCCCGATCGCCCACGGGGTCTCGGCCGCCGAGGCCCGGGAGCGGGCGCGCAGCCTCCTCGACCTCGTCGGTCTCGATCCGAAGGCCGCCGCCCGCTACCCCAACGCCTTCTCGGGCGGGCAGCGCCAGCGCATCGGCATCGCCCGAGCGCTCGCGATGGAGCCGGACGTGCTGGTGGCCGACGAGGCGGTCTCGGCGCTGGACGTCTCGGTTCAGCGGCAGGTGCTGGACCTGCTGGAGGACCTGAAGCAGAGATTGTCGCTGGCGATGCTGTTCATCACCCACGATCTGCGGGTGGCCGCCACGATCTGCGACCGGATCGCCGTGATGCACCGCGGCGCCATCGTGGAGATGCGGGGCACCGCGGACCTGTTCGCCGCGCCGGAGCACGCCTACACCCGCACCCTGCTCGCCGCGGTGCCGGGCGCGCGCGCCTCCTGAGCCGTTCCGGCCCCGGACGGGCCAATCTGGGACGCAGAGACAAGTTTTTTGGACGGGACCGCCCTGTCCGGATCCTGCAAGTTCAGTAGGATAGCGCCGTTGTCGAGGGTGGAGCACCCCGGCGGATCCACGGCTGCACCCGCTATCCGTCCCCGCCCGCACCTCGCACGGGGACAGGGTTATCGAGCGTGTCGATCTCAGACAAGACCGACGACATCCGGCAGAACCGCAAGCGCAGCGAGACGAATCTGCCGCCGGTGCTCCGCCGCGGGCGCGAGCACCGGATCGTGCGCTGGATCGGCGCCGCGAACCGCAAGGCGCCGCGCCCCGCGGAGGAGCCCGCGGCCGCGGACAACCGGGTGATCAAACTGAGCTGGGCCGACACGTTCGGCCGCCCGGGCCGCGCCGAGCCCAGCCGATCCGAGCCGGCCCCCGCGCAGGTGCTGCCGTTCCTGGGGCGGCGGAGCGAGACTGCGCCGCGCGCGGCCCCGCGCCGCGCCGCCGATCAGCCGCCGGTGCCCGTCCTGCGCTGATCGACGCGCCCGCCGGGCACGCCGAGGCCGATCGCCTTCGCCAGCGCGGAGCGCTGCGCGGCGTAGCCCGGCGCCGTCATCGGGTAATCGTCCGGCAGACCGTAGCGCTCGCGGTACCGCTCCGGCGTCAGGCCGTGGGCGGTGAGGTGGCGCTTCAGGGTCTTGTAAGTCCGGCCGTCGATGAAGCTGACGATCCCGTCCTCCTGGACCGACTTGCGGATCTGGGCCGGCGTCGGCCGCTCCACGGCCGGCTCGACCGCGGCCGCCGGCGCCTGCCCGTCGAGGGATGCCAGGGCCGCGTGCACGCTCGCCATCAGCTCGGGCAGGGCCGTCGGCGGAACGGAATTGTTCGAGACGTAGGCGGCGACGATCTCGCCCACCAGCGTGACCAACCTGAGGCTGTTCTCGGGATTCTTTTCAGGCACTGCGCGAGTCCACACGAAGCTTTCGACGACGATGCCTGCGGTTCCAAAGCAAAAACCGCGTATGTGTCAAGACGGTCTTGACTGAAGGATGATCACCCGAAGCGCTTTTCGGTGCGGATGGGCCGGATCGCCGGCGCGAAAGGCTCCGGTCACCTGCACAAAGGTGCCGATGGAATGCCTGTTACACGGGTCGGGAGCCCGCGCGGCGGGAAAGACCGCGCGCGGCGTCACCCGATCCCGAGGGCGCGGATCAGCGTCAGGCTGAGGGCGATCAGGACCGCCAGGGAGGCGGTGACCGCGAGGGTGACCCGGCCGCCGACCCGGGCCAGGACCCGGACGTCGACCCCGAGGCCGAGGGCGGCCATGGACAGGACCGTGAGCACGCCGGCGAGCTGGGTCAGCGGCTTCACCGCCGGGTCCGGGACGAGGCCCAGGGAGCGCAGGGTGGCCAGCGCCAGGAAGCCGAGGATGAACCAGGGCACCAGCTTGGTGAAGCCCGGACGGGACGGCGCCGGCGGCGCCCCCGCTGCCTGCGGCAGACGCGGGGCGATCAGCGAGAACACCACCACGACCGGGCCGAGCATCAGCACCCGCACCAGCTTGACCAGGGTGCCGACCTGGGTCGACAGCAGGCTCACCGGGACGGTCGCGGCCAGGACCTGCGGCACCGCGTAGACGGTGAGCCCCGCCAGCACCCCGTACTGGTTGTCGGTCATGCCCGCGAGGGGCACGAACAGCGGCAGCCCGAGCACCATCAGCACGCCGAGGACGGCGGTGAACGCGATGGCGGCGGCGATGTCCTTCGCCTCCGCGCCGATCACGGGTGCCACCGCGGCGATGGCCGAGTTGCCGCAGATGGCGTTGCCGCAGGCCACCAGGATCGCCATCCGGGCCGGCAGCCCGAGCGCCCGGCAGATCGCCACGCTGGCGGCGATGCCGAGCACCACGGTCCCGACGATGCCGGCCAGCAGCGCCGGGCCGGAGGCGAGGATCGCCCCGAGGCTCAGGGAGGCGCCGAGCAGCACCACGGCGACCTCGAGGAGCTGCTTGGCCGAGAAGGCGATGCCGGTGCGGAACTGCGCCGGGGGCGTCCAGGCGGTCCGCACCGCGATGCCGATCAGGATCGCCAGGACCAGGGCCTCGATGTAGGGGTGACCGGCGACCCGCTCCTCTACCGCCTGCGCGGCCATCGCCACCGCGGTGATCACCGCGCACAGGCCGATGCCGGGCAGGACCGAGGCGGCCGTGTCCGACCGGCCACCCCGTTCGGGGCGGGCCGGCGTCGGGGCCGTCTTGGATGGGGCGTCAGGGCTCACGGGAACGGGCTCCGGGGGTCGTCAGCGGAGCCTATAGGAAGAAAACGTTCGCCGCACCGTCGCAACAGAGAAGTTCGATCTCTATTCGAGCAACATGCGAGAAGACACGTCTCCGCAGAGATCGGGGCCGGCCTCGGGCGGAGCGCGGCCGGAGCGCTCCGCCCGAGGCCGGCCCCGCTCAGGCCTGCATGCCCCAGCGCTGGACGGTGCGCCGCTCGATCGTCTGGAAGATCAGGTTCTCGACCACGAGACCGATCAGGATCACGGTGAGCAGCCCGGCGAACACGTTCGGGATGTCGAGCATGTTCTTGTTCTCGAAGATGAACCAGCCGAGGCCGCCCGCCCCGGACGACACCCCGAAGACCAGCTCGGCGGCGATCAGGGTGCGCCACGCGAAGGCCCAGCCGACCTTCAGGCCGGTGAGGATCGACGGAAAGGCCGCCGGGATCAGGATCTTGCCGATCAGCCGCGGGCCCGACAGTCCGTAATTGCGCCCGACCATCTTGAGCGTGCGGCTGACCGACAGGAAGCCCGAATGGGTGTTGAGGGCGATCGCCCAGGTCACCGAGTGGACCAGCACGAAGATCAGGCTGCCGTTGCCCAGGCCGAACCAGATCAGCGCCAGGGGCAGGAGCGCGATCGCCGGCAGCGGGTTGAACATCGACGTCAGCGTCTCGAGCAGGTCGGTCCCGATCCGCGACGCGATGGCGACGCCGGTGAGCACGGTCGCCAGGGCGACGCCGGCGGCGTAGCCCATGAGCAGTACCTTCAGCGAGCTCCAGGCCCGGGCCGGCAGCGTGCCGTCCGCGATGCCCCGGAAGAAGGCCTCCACGGTCGCCGTGAAGGTCGGGAACAGGAGGTCGTTGTCGAGATAGCGCCCGTAGGCCTCCCAGATCCCGGCGAGGAGCACGAGGATCACGATCTTGCGCAGCCACGCCTGGTTGTAGAGGCGCTCGGTGATCGACAGCGGCTTCTCCACCACCGCGGCGCCGTGGGCGTGGCCGGTCTCGCGCACGATCTCGGGCCGGCCGGACGGCGGCAGGGACGACAGACGCGGCGCGGCGCTCGGCCCGGCCAGCGGGGCGCCGCTCAGGGCTTGCGCGCTAGACATTCTCCGCCTCCTGGATCTCTTCCGAGAACAGCATGTGCTGGATCCGGCCCTCGAGCTGCAGCGCCGCCTCCGGCGACGCGGCGCTGTTGAGCTCGGCCTTCACCTCGCCGGGATGGGGCGAGAGCAGCAGGATGCGCGAGCCGACCTTGATCGCCTCGGGGATCGAGTGGGTGACGAACAGCACGGTGAAGCGCGTGCCCTCCCACAGGGCGAGCAGTTCGTCCTGCATGCGTCGCCGGGTGAGCGCGTCGAGCGCCGCGAAGGGCTCGTCCATCAGCAGGATGTCGGGCTCCATCGCCATGCCGCGGGCGATGGCGACGCGCTGCTTCATGCCGCCCGACAGGGTGTGGGGGTAGCTGTCGGCGAATTTCGTGAGGTTGACCTTGTCGATGTAGAGGTTGGCCCGGTCCAGGGCCTCGCGGCCTCTCAGCCGGCCCGAGGCCTCGAGGGCGAAGACCACGTTCTGCCGGACCGTCTTCCACGGCAGGAGCTGGTCGAATTCCTGGAACACCATCATCCGGTCGGGGCCGGGCTCGGTGACCGGGCGCCCCTTCAGGCGAATCTCGCCCTCGGTCGGTGCCATGTAGCCGCCCACCGCCTTGAGCAGGGTCGACTTCCCGCATCCGGACGGCCCGAGCAGGACGAAGCGGTCCCCGGGCCAGACCCGGAAGCTCACCCGGTAGGTGGCCGTGACGAGGTGCTCGGGCGTCTTGTAGCGGAGCGTGACGCCGTCGACCTCCAGCAGAGGCTGACCCGTGTCCATCCATCCTCCCTGGCGCCGCGGTTTGAACCGCGTTTCGCTGAGGGCCGGAGATGGTCCGTCCCTCACGGGAAAGTGTATCGGCCCGCGGAAGAGGCTGTAAAGGTCGATATTTTGTATGCGATGGGATCTTCGTCCCGATCGTCAGGCCCGACGGGTCAGGCCGGGTGCCACCACCGGCCCTTCAGCACCACGCCCTCGGCGGTGATCCGCCGGTCGCCCGTCATGTGCTCGCCGCGCGTGTCGACGTAGTCGAACGCGCCGTCCCGCACCGCCAGCACCGTGGCGTCGCCGAGCGCTCCGACCTTCAGGGTCCCGTACTCCATCCGCTTCAGCGCCACGGCGGCGTTCACCGTGGAGGCGGCGACGACCTCGGTGAGGCTCATGCCGAGGCAGAGCATCTTCGACATGGTGGTGACCTGGTCGAAGGCCGGCCCCTCGATGCAGAGCTGGTGCACGTCCGACGAGATCGTGTCGGGCAGGAAGCCCCCCGCCAGCATGGCCCGCGCGGTCCTGAAGGCGAAGGAGCCTTTGCCGTGGCCGATGTCGAACAGCACGCCCCGCGCCCGCGCCTCGCGGAGCGCCGGCTTCACGGCGCCCTGGGCCGTGATGGGCGAGTTCGGGAACGGCCGGAACGCGTGGGTCAGCACGTCGCCGGGCCTCAGCATGGCCAGCACCTGCTCGTAGCTCGGCGGCGGCTCGTCGATATGGGCCATCAGCGGCAGGCCTGTCTCCTCCGCGACCTGCAGGGCGATGTCGAGGGGCGCGGTGCCCTGGTCGCCCGAGGCGTGGCGCCCGACCCGGACCTTGATGCCGACGATCACGTCCCGGTTGGCGTCGGCGACCTCGACCGCCTCCCGGGGCGCCAGGAGCCGCGGGTCCTCGCTCTCGCCGACCATGATGGTCTTCGAGAAGCCGAAGATCCCCGCGAAGGAGACGTGCAGGTATGCGAGGATCCGCGCCTCGGACCGCTCGATCACGTGGCTGCGGAAGCCGGCGAAGTTGCCCGGCCCGGCGCTGCCGGTATCGACCGAGGTGGTCACTCCTGAGGTCCGGCAGAACTCGTCGGCGTCGATGCCGAGCGAGGTGCCGCCCCAGTAGACATGGGTGTGCAGGTCGATCAGGCCCGGCGTGACGATCGCGCCGGCCATGTCGCGGACCTGCGTGCCGGGGCCCGCCGGCAGGTCGCGGCCGAAGCCCGAGACGCGGCCGTCCGCGAAGGCGACGTCGCAGATCCCGTCGTGGTTCTGCGACGGGTCGATGACCCGGGCGCCCTTCAGGATGAGGTCGTGCTGCACGAGAGACTCCGGATGTGGTTCGCGGGAATCCGACCCGTCCTCGCGAGCGCAGCGAAGCGAAGCGACCCAGGGATCCGCCACGCTCGGGGATCGCGCGCTGCCCTGGGTCGCTTCGCTGCGCTCGCGAGGACGGCGCCGTCAGGCCGCCCGGGCGGGCACGGCCGTGTCGTTGAGGTGGCAGGCGGCGAAGTGGCCGGCGCCGACCGCGTCGAGGCCCGGCACCTCGGTCCGGCAGCGGTCGAAGGCGTGCGGGCAGCGGGTGTGGAAGCGGCAGCCGGAGGGCGGGTTGATCGGGCTCGGCACGTCGCCCTTGAGCACGATGCGGGTGCGCCCGGCCCCGGGCTCGGGGATCGGCACCGCCGAGAGCAGGGCCTGGGTGTAGGGGTGCTTGGGCGCCAGGAAGAGATCCCGGCGGGGGCCGATCTCGACGATCTTGCCGAGATACATCACCGCGACGCGGTGGGTCATGTGCTCGACGATGGCGAGGTCGTGCGAGATGAACAGCATCGCGAGGTCGAGCTCGCGCTGCAGGTCGCGCAGCAGGTTGACGATCTGCGCCTTCACCGAGACGTCCAGCGCCGAGACCGCCTCGTCGCAGATGATCAGGTCCGGCTCGGCGGCGAGCGCCCGGGCGATGCCGATGCGCTGGCGCTGCCCGCCGGAGAACTCGTGCGGGAAGCGCCCGAGCGCCTCGCGCGGCAGGCCGACCCGCTCCATCAGGCTGGCGAGGCGGGATTCGAGGTCGGCGGCGTTGCGGGCCAGCCCGAAATTGCGGATCGGCTCGGCCAGGATCGCCCGCACCCGCATCCGCGGGTTGAGCGACGAGAACGGGTCCTGGAACACCATCTGGATGTGGCGCCGCAGGGGCCGGAGCGCTCCGGCCGAGAGGTCGTCGATGCGGCGCCCGTCGAGCACCACCTGGCCGGCGGTGGGCGCGTAGAGGCGCATCAGCGCCTTGGCGACGGTAGACTTGCCGCAGCCGGACTCGCCGACGAGCGAGAGGGTCTCGCCCCGGGCCACCGTGAAGGACAGGCCGTCCACCGCCTTGAGCACGCGCTTGGACTGGCCGAACAGGCCGCCGCCGAGGGCGAAGTGCTTCTTGAGGTCGTTGACCTCCAGCAGGGTGCGGGCGGCGGGTGCGGGCGTGGCGCTCATGCCGCGAGGGCGTCCTTCGGCGCGTAGTGGCAGGCGGCGAGGTGGCCCGGCGCCTTCGGCTCCAGGGCCGGCGCGTAGGCGCGGCACAGGTCGGTGACGTCCGGGCAGCGCCCGGCGAAGACGCAGCCCTCGATCCGGCCCTTCAGGCTCGGGACCATGCCGGGGATCTCGGCGAGCCGCGCGTCGGCGCCGTGCTCGACGGCGCCGAGCTTCGGCACCGCCCCCATCAGGCCGCGGGTGTAGGGGTGGCGCGGCGACCGGAACAGCTCGCGGACCGGCGCCTCCTCGACCTTGCGGCCGGCATACATCACCACCACCCGGTCGGCGACCTCGGCCACCACGCCGAGATCGTGGGTGATCAGCATGATCGCGGCCCCGACCCGGGCCTTCAGGTCGCGCATCAGGTCGAGGATCTGGGCCTGGATGGTCACGTCCAGCGCCGTGGTCGGCTCGTCGGCGATCAGGAGCTTCGGCGAGCAGGCGAGCGCGATGGCGATCATCACCCGCTGGCGCATGCCGCCGGAGAGCTGGTGCGGGTATTCCCGCACCCGGCGCCGCGGCTCGGGGATGCCGACCAGCGTCAGCATCTCCACGGCCCGCTCCTCGGCCTCCCGGCGGCCGAGCCCCTGGTGCAGCCGCAGGGTCTCGCCGATCTGGCGGCCGACCGTCAGCACTGGGTTCAGCGAGGTCATCGGCTCCTGGAAGATCACGCTGATGTCGTTGCCGCGGATCTTGCGCATGGCGCTGTTCGGCAGGTCGAGGAGGTTCTTGCCCTCGAACTTGATCGCGCCGGCGATGCGGGCCGGCGGCTCGGGCAGGAGCCGCAGGATCGACATCGAGGTCACCGACTTGCCGCAGCCGGACTCGCCCACGATCGCCAGGGTCTCGCCCGACTGGATCGCGAACGAGACCCCGTCCACCGCCCGATTCACCCCGTCGGGGGTGCGGAAATGGACCTGCAGGTTCTCGATCGACAGGAGAGGGGTGCCGCTCATGCTGCCGGTCCTCATCAGACGTCTTTCGCCATGCGGGGGTCGAGGGCGTCGCGCAGGCCGTCGCCGACGAGGTTCACGGCGAGCACCGTCATCGAGAGGAAGATGGCCGGGAACAGGATGATGTAGAACTTCACCTGCCAGAGGGCCCGGCCCTCGGCCATGATGTTGCCCCAGGAGGGCGTCGAGGGCGGCACGCCCGCGCCGATGAACGACAGGATCGCCTCGGTGATCATCGCGGAGGCGCAGATGTAGGTCGCCTGCACGGTCATGGGCGCCAGCGTGTTGGGCAGGATGTGGCGCCAGATGATCGCCGGCATCCGGGTGCCGGTGGTGACCGCCGCCTCGACGTAGGGCTGCTCGCGCAGCGACAGCACCACGCCGCGCACGAGGCGGGCGACGCGCGGGATCTCCGCGATGGTGATCGCGATGATCACGTTCTGGACCGAGCCGCGGGTGAGCGCCATCAGCGCGACCGCGAGCAGGATCGGCGGGATCGACATCATGCCGTCGACGACCCGCATGACGATCCCGTCGAGCCAGCGCACCATGCCGGAGACGAGGCCGACCGCGAGCCCCGCGACCGAGGCGAGGAACGCCACCGAGAAGCCGACCAGCAGCGAGACCCGGGCGCCGTAGACCACCCGCGAGTAGACGTCGCGGCCGAGCATGTCGGTGCCGAACCAGTACTGCGCCGACGGGGCCCGGGTGCGCTTGGCGGGCGCCAGGGCGGTCGGGTCGACGGTGCCGAGATAGGGGGCCAGCACCGCCATCAGGAAGACGATGAGGAGCAGCACGCCGCCGACCACGATGGTCGGGTTGCGGCGCACATAGGTCCAGACCCGGCCCCGGCGCTTGCGGGCCGGGATGACGTCGGGCAGCGGCGCCGCGACGGCGAGGCCCGGCGGCGGGGGCGCCTTGGGGGTGATTCCCTCGGGCGAGGCGCCCGCCTGCGGGGCGCTGCTGGGGAAGGGCGCGACGGTCGCGGTCAATAGCGGATCCTCGGGTCGAGCACGGTGTAGAAGAGGTCGATGGCGAGGTTCACGAGCACGTAGACGAAGCTGAACAGCAGCACGACGCCCTGGATGACCGGGTAGTCGCGCCGCAGGATCGCGTCGACGGTGAGGCGCCCGAGGCCGGGGATCGCGAAGACCGTCTCGGTCACCACCGCACCGCCGATCAGCAACGCGATGCCGATGCCGATCACGGTGACGATCGGCACCGCGGCGTTCTTGAGGGCGTGGACGAACAGGACCGGCCCCTGCGACAGCCCCTTGGCCCGGGCCGTGCGCACGTAATCCTGCTGGAGCACGTCGAGCATGGTCGCGCGGGTCACCCGGGCGATCAGCGCGATGTAGACGAGGCCGAGCGTCACCGCCGGCAGGATCAGGTTGGACAGCCAGGGCCACACACCCTGCTCGATCGGCGTGTAGCCCTGCACGGGCAGCCAGCCGAGCTCGAGGGCGAAGACGTAGGCCAGGATGTAGCCGACCACGAAGACCGGCACCGAGAAGCCCGTCACGGCGAGCCCCATCACGAGGCGGTCGATCAGGCTGCCGGCCTTCCAGGCGGCGACGACGCCCAGCGGCACCGCCACCACGATGGCGAAGACCAGGGTGACGAGCATCAGCGAGACGGTGGGCTGCACCCGCTGGCCGATCATGGTGGTGACCGGCAGGTTGGTGAAGATCGAGGTGCCGAGATCCCCGTGGAGGATCTGCCAGGACCATTCCCAGAACCGCACCAGGAACGGCCGATCGAGGCCGAGCGTGGCGCGGATGCGGGCGACGTCGTCGGGGGTCGCCTGGTCGCCCGCGATGATCGCCGCCGGGTCGCCCGGGGCGAAGTAGAGGAGGCTGAAGACGAACAGCCCGACCACCGCCATGACCGGGATGGTGGCGAGGATGCGCCTGCCGATATAGCCGAGCATGGGGCCTCGCTAGGCTGTGGGCGGGAGGGCGCGGCGGGTGCGGCCGCCCCTGCCCCCCTCGCGGGTGCCGACCTTCACGCGTCCGGGTCGGGCGCGAACGCCGGCGGCGGAGCGCGACGCGCCCCCGCTCCCGTGCGGGAGAGGGACAGGAGAAGGGACCCGCGCCCCGTCCCGCGACCGCGTTGCCGAGCGCGGTATCCGAAGCCGGGAGCCCGCCCGAGAGACCGGGCGGGTCGGGCGACCCGACGTGGCGAGAGCGGGCGCCATCACGCCTTCGACACGCCCCAGGTGAAGGGGATCGGCCCCTTCACGATGCCCGAGACGTTCTTGCGCCACGCCTGGTAGCCGAGGAAGAACCCGGTGGGCACGTAGACCACGCCCTCGCAGGCGGCGGCGTTGACCTTGTCGATGGCGGCCTTCTCGGCGGCCGGGTCGGCGGCGTCGAACCACTCGGCGATGGCGGTCTCCACCGGCGGGATGTTCGGCCAGCCGAACCACGCCTTGTCGCCGCTCGCCCGCACCGCCGGGTAGCCCGCCGGATTGATGCAGTCGGCGCCCGCGTGCCAGGTGTGGAACATGTTCCAGCCGCCCTGAGGCGGCGGCGCCTTGGAGGCCCGGCGGGTGCCGGTGGTGCCCCAATCGGTGGCGACGAAGTCGACGTTGAAGCCCATCTTCTTCAGGAGATCGGCGGTGATGTCGCCCTGCGCCTTGGTGATCCCCTGGTCCTGCGCCACGATGCAGACCACCGGCTCGCCCTTGTAGCCGGCCTCCTTGAGCAGCTTCTGGCCGAGCTTGATGTCGCCCTTGCCGACATTGCCGCCGCCCGCCTCGCTGTAGAGGGGTGTGCCCGGCGTGAAGAAGCCCGGCAACGTCTTCCACAGGCTGTCGTCGTCGCCGACGATCGCCCGCATGTAATCCTCCTGGCTCATCGCGGTCATGACCGCCTGGCGGATCTTCGGGTTGTCGAAGGGCGGGTGCAGGTGGTTCATCCGGAACGACCCGACATTGCCGAGCGGGTCGGCGATGTCGACGTTGAGGTTGCTGTTCTTGCGCAGCAGCGGCACGAGGTCGGAGATCGGGTTCTCCCACCAGTCGACTTCGCCGTTCTGCAGGGCCGCCGACGCGGTGGCGGCGTCCGGCATGATCACCCACTCGACCCGGTCGACCAGCATGCGCTTGCCGCCCGCGAGCCAGGAATTCGGCTCGTCGCGGGGCTTGTAGTCGGTGAAGGTCTCGAACACCGCCCGGGCGCCCGGCACCCACTCGTTGCGGACGAACTTCATCGGGCCCGAGCCGACATACTCGGAGATCTGCGTGAACGGGTCGGTCTTGGCGATCCGCTCCGGCATCATCAGCGCCATCGGCGCGTTGGTCTTGCCGAGCGCGTAGAGCAGCTTCGGGAACGGCTTCTTCAGGCGCCACTGGAAGGTCCTGTCGTCGGTCGCCGCGAGGTCGTCTTGGATGCCGCGGATCATCAGGCCGATCGGGTCGCGGGCCATCCAGCGGGTGAGGCTCGCCACCACGTCCTTGGCGAGAACCGGCTCGCCGTCGTGCCACTTCAGGCCGGGGCGCAGCCGGAAGGTCCAGGTGAGCTTGTCGCCCGAGACCTCCTCGGACTCGACCATCTGGCGCTGCGGCTTCAGCTGCGCGTCGACGCCGTAGAGCATGTCCCAGACGAGGGTGCCGGCGTTGCGCACCACGTACTGGGTCCCCCAGATCGGGTCGAAATTCGCGAGGTTCGCCTGCGGCACGAAGCGCAGGACCTTGCCCCCCTGCGCCAGGGCCGGCCGCGCGAGCAGCGGCGCAGCCAAACCGAGCGCAGCCGAACCCTTGAGAAAGGTCCTGCGGTCCATCGTCTTCTCCCTGGCGGTGCGGATCTCAAGCATCGGTCGCCGGCCCGCACCTTGCGGGCGAGTTTGAACGGTTCTGATGCGCGGGCGCAATGGCCCGTGGTGACAACGACGTCCGGGCGCGCGTCCGCACCGCCGCCGGCCTCGGGGCGACGGCGGCATGGAGAGGGGCTGTGTCGGTGCGGCTCGAACTCACGGGCCGCGTCTCGCAAGGCCCGCGCCAGCCCGGCCGTGACTGCGTTATGTATTCAGGAACGCGGAGCGCGCGGCGTCTCGGTCGACATGTCCCGCACCGTCATCGCGAGCGCAGCGATGACGGCTGTGCCGACATCATCGATCGGAAACGGGATCGCACAGCGTTTCGCAGCTCGGGATCGAGCGCGAGGCCGGAGATCCCCTCGCCCTTCGGTCTGCGCTGTGTGAGTCCGCGCCCCCCCCCGCGGAGGAGGGCCAGCCGGGGCGGCGGGCACCGGAATGGACGCCTCAGCCCACCTGCCGCAGGTGGCCGCCCCGCGCGCCCGGAACCGCCTGCATGGCGCGGATGAAGGCCGCGATGCGGGGGGCGATCACCGACCGGTAGCGCGAGCCGTTGAACACCCCGTAATGGCCGACGCCGGCCTGGAGGTGGTAGGCCTTGCGCGCTTCCGGAAGGTTCGGCGTCAGGTCGAGGGCCGCCTTGGTCTGGCCGACGCCGGAGATGTCGTCGTTCTCGCCCTCGACCGCCAGGATCGCGCAGCGGCGGATGGCGCCGAGATCGACCGGCGTGCCGCGGTGCGTCATCTGTCCCGTCGGCAGGGCGTGGTCGACGAACACGGTCTGCACGGTCTGGAGGTAGTACTCGGCCGTCAGGTCCATCACGGCGAGGTACTCGTCGTAGAACTCGCGGTGCTTCTCGGCCGAGTCGCCGTCGCCCGTCACCAGATGGTCGAACATGTCCGAATGGGCGGTGACGTGGCGGTCGAGGTTCATCGCCATGAAGCCCGACAGCTGCAGGAAGCCCGGATAGACCCGGCGCCAGGCGCCCGGGTAGATCGGCGGCACGAGGCTGATCGTGTTCTGCTCGAACCACTTCTGGCCACGCTCCTGCGCGAGGCAGTTCACCGCGGTGGGCGAGCGGCGGGTGTCGATCGGGCCGCCCATCAAGGTCATGGAGGTCGGCACCGCCGGCTCGTCGGCCGCCTCCATCAGCGCCACCGCGGCGAAGACCGGCACCGCCGGCTGGCACACCGCCATGACGTGCAGGTCCGGCCCGAGGACCGCGAACATCTCCTGCAGGTAGTCGATGTAGTCGTCGAGATCGAACTGGCCCGCGAAGAGCGGCACCATCCGGGCGTCGGTCCAGTCGGTGATGAACACCCGGTGGTTCGGCAGCATCGCCTCGACGGTGCCGCGCAGCAGCGTGGCGTAGTGCCCCGACATCGGCGCGACGATCAGCAGCTTGGGCTGCGGCTCCGCGGGGGCCGCCGGGAACGCGCGGTCGAAGGCGATCAGGCGGCAGAACGGCCGCTCCCAGACCACCCGCTCGGTGACCGGGACCGCCGCGCCGTCCACCACCGTCTCGGTGAAGCCGAAGGCGGGCTTGCCGTACTGGCGGGTGACGCGCTCGAACATCTCGCAGCCGGCGCTGACCGCGCGGGCGTAGGGTCCGTAGGCCAGGGGATTGCCCGGCATCTGCAGCCCGTAGCGGGTGAGGTCGGCGGCGACGCGGGCGGGTGCCATCAGGGCGCGCGCGCCCTCGTACAGGGAATAGGCCAGCAGCATCGTCACCTCGCGGTCTCGCTCCGGCCGCGGGCATCGAGCCGCGCGGCCCATACCCCCTGCAACCCGAGTCGGTAGGATAATGCTCCACCCTGAACGCGGGCGGAACATCCCGGAGCTGCGGCGACTTGCCTGTGACCACGTCCGCGGGCGATCGTCCGCCAGCGACGACGTGTCCGGGGCGGTGAGCCGGGATTCCCATCGCCGCGTCATGCGAAGGGAGTCCACGGGACGCCGCGCCGGCGGGTCCGTCCGGCGACGCACCGATACAGCCCGTTACAGCCCATGCCCGATACCGATCTCAGCGGCCTCGGTCGCGACGCGCGACACCTGCGGCTCGACACCTTCGTCCGCCTGCGCTGGCTCGCCATCACGGGCCAGAGCGCGGCGGTCGTCGGGGCGCAGTTCGGCCTCGGCCTGCCGCTGCCGTTCGGCTGGTGCTTCCTGGTGATCGCCACCTCGTCCTGGCTGAACCTCGCCCTGCGGATCCGCTTCCCGGCGAGCTACCGGCTCAGCGACGATTCCGCGGCCCTGCTCCTCGCCTTCGACATCGTGCAGCTCGCGGCCCTGCTGTTCCTCACGGGCGGGCTCCAGAACCCGTTCTCGCTGCTGTTCCTCGCCCCGGTGCTGATCTCCGCCACCGCCCTACCCCCCGAGCGGACCCTGGCGCTGGGCCTCCTGGCGGTGGGCCTCGCGACGCTGCTCGCCCTGGTGCACCGGCCCCTGCCCTGGTTCGCGGACGGGCGGATCGAGCTGCCGTTCCTGTACGTCTCCGGCGTCTGGACCGCGATCCTGCTCGGCACCGCCTTCACGGGCGTCTACGCGTGGCGGGTCGCCGAGGAGACCCGGCTCCTCGCCCAGGCGCTCGCCGCCACCGAGCTGGTGCTCGCCCGCGAGCAGCACCTGTCGCAGCTCGACGGGCTCGCGGCCGCGGCTGCCCACGAATTGGGCACACCGCTGGGCACGATCATGGTGGTGACCAAGGAGCTGATCCGCCAGCTCGGCCCCACCGCCTCGCCGGCGGTGGCGGAGGATCTCAACCTGCTGCGCGAGCAGGTCGACCGCTGCCGCGGCATCCTCGGCAAGCTGACCTCCCTCGACGGGGACGGGGCCGGGGCCGGCTTCCTGGAGACGGTGACGTTCAGCCACCTCGTGGAGGAGCTGGTGGCGCCGCAGCGGGCACTCGGCGCTGCCCTCGCCGTCACCAGCGCCGGCGAGGGGCCGGAGCCGGCCTGCCGGCGCAACCCGGGCGTCATGTTCGGGCTCGCCAACATCCTCGACAACGCCGTCGACTTCGCCGAGGCCGGCGTCACCGTCGAGGGGCGCTGGACGCCCGACCGGGTCTGGATCGAGATCCGCGACGACGGCCCGGGCTTCTCCAGCGAGGTGCTGCTGCGGGCGGGCGAGCCCTACGTGACCACCCGCAGCCACGACCGGCCGCAATCCGGCGGCACCGTGGGGGCCGGCCTCGGCCTCGGGCTGTTCATCGCCAAGACCCTGATCGAGCGCTCGGGAGCGCAGCTCGCCCTGATGAACGTCGCGGCGCCGGACGCCCACGGGGCGATCGTGCGCGTCTCCTGGGCCCGCCACATCTTCGAGCGCGGCGCCGCGCCGCGACATTCTCCGGAACTCAGTATCCGCGCCCCCCTGCCACCGGGCGATGCCGTACCTATATGAGGGACAGACCAAGAACCCGACGACGAAAACCCGAAAGGAGTGCCGGATGCTCACGCAGCCCGGGACCTCGGCGGCGACCGACCCCGCCGTGATCAACGATGCCGATCCGCTGGCCGCCTTCTCCGACCGCAGCCTGCTGATCGTCGACGACGACAAGCCCTTCCAGACCCGCCTCGCGCGCGCCATGGAGAGCCGCGGCTACCATGTGCAGGTGGCCGACAGCGTCGCGGACGGCGTCTCCGCCGTCGAGGCGCGCGCGCCCGCCTTCGCGGTGATCGACATGCGCCTCGGCGACGGCAATGGCCTCGACGTGATCGCCCGCCTCAAGGAGCGCCGGCCCGAGGCCCGCGGCGTGATCCTCACCGGCTACGGCAACATCGCCACCGCGGTCACCGCGGTGAAGCTCGGCGCCTTCGACTACCTCGCCAAGCCCGCCGACGCCGACGAGATCCACGGCACGCTGATGGCGCAGCCGGGCGAGCGGGCCGACCCGCCCGAGAACCCGATGTCGGCCGACCGGGTCCGCTGGGAGCACATCCAGCGCGTCTACGAGCTGTGCAGCCGCAACGTCAGCGAGACCGCCCGGCGCCTCAACATGCATCGGCGGACCCTGCAGCGGATCTTGGCCAAGCGCGCGCCGCGCTGAGGCCGGACCGCTCCGGCGCCGTCCGGTCGGTTGCATCGCCCCGCCTCTGTGGGCTAGCTGCGCGGGTCCCGGACGGTTCGTCCGGGGCCCGAAATCTTTTCGAGGGCGGATCTCGTGAACGGGCGCAACGCCATCACCATCATCAGCATGATGGTCCTCGTCGGCACCGAGGTCTTCGCCGTGGCCATCGCGGCGGGCTGGGCCATCGCGGGCATCTTCGATCTCGGCGACCGGGTCGGGCACGTCCTGATGGGGCTGTTCAGCCTGTTCGCGGCCTGGATCATGCTCCAGCTCTGGCGCCGGGCGACCAGCATCGAGCCCCTGCGGGGCCCGGCTCCGGCGGCGCATCGCTGAACGAGCGCGCACGGGCGACTTTTCCGTTCAAGTTGCATCCAGCAGCGGAATGATCCCTATGCGTGCGGCGTGTTCGACAGTGCGCCGGCCTTCCTGTTAGAAGCGACCGGCGACGGTCTGTGTGACGTTGTCGCAGGTCACACCCCCGTCCCGACACGCGTGAGACCCGTAGATCCATGAAAGCCCGTATCATCGTCACCCTGAAGACCGGTGTGCTGGACCCGCAGGGCAAGGCGATCGAGGCCGCCCTCAGGTCCCTCGGCATCGAGGGCGTCGACGGCGTCCGTCAGGGCAAGGTCTTCGACATCGAGGTGTCGGCAGCCGACGGCGCCGCCGCCGAGGCGACGCTGCGCACGGCCTGCGAGAAGCTCCTAGCCAACACCGTCGTCGAGAACTACGCGATCGAGATCCTCTGATGCACGCCGCGGTCGTCGTCTTCCCGGGTTCCAACCGCGAGTCGGACGTCGTCCGGGCCCTGCGGCGCTCCGGCGCGCAGGTGAGCCTCGTCTGGCACGCGGACCACGCGCTCCCCGCCGGCACCGACCTCGCCGTCCTGCCCGGCGGCTTCTCGTACGGCGACTACCTGCGCTGCGGCGCCATCGCCGGCCGGGCCGCCGCCATGGACGCGGTCCGGGCCCACGCGGCCCGCGGCGGCCTCGTGCTCGGTATCTGCAACGGCTTCCAGATCCTGTGCGAATCGGGCCTGCTGCCCGGCGTGCTGATGCGCAACATCGACCGGCGCTTCATCTGCCACCGGCAGACGCTCCGGGTGGAGCGCACCGACACCCGCTTCACCAGCGCCTACACTCAGGGTCAGGTGATCGACGTCTGCGTCGCCCACGGCGAAGGCAACTACTTCGCCGATCCCGAGGCGCTGGCGCGGATCGAGGGCGAGGGCCGGGTCGCCTTCCGCTACTGCGACGCGACCGGGGCGATCACCGTCGAGGCGAACCGCAACGGCTCCCTCAACGCCATCGCGGGCGTCCTGTCGGAGACCGGGAACGTCCTCGGGATGATGCCGCACCCGGAGAACTTCGTCGAGGATCTGGTCGGCGGGACCGACGGGCGCGGGCTTTTCGACAGTCTGGCGGCCTGAGATCGACGGGAGAGAACACACCTTAACTCCGCATTAAGGTTTTCGAGGCATAAACAGGCATCCAGTGATCTGGATGTCGAGTTGGACATGTTTGTCCGCTCTGTTTTGATGCCTCCCTGATGACTCCTCGAGCCGCTCCCTCCGGGGCGGCTTTTTTCTGTGCGCCTGCGGAGCGCGACGCTGGTCGGTGCCGAGGGGCGGGTCTCGCCCGAGAACGGCCCGCGCGAACTTGGCCGCCGCACCTTCCGGCCCTTCGGGCAAAGCTGCGCGATCCCGGACGGCGCCGGTCGCGATCGCGGGCCTCTCGCCCCGGCGATGACCCGTCCGTCGCACCGTCGCCCCGGATCCGTAACGCGAAAGCCCAGGCCGGGCGGACCCGACCTGGGCTGAGAGCGATCTCGGCTGACAGCGGCTGGGCGGGGCGAGCCGCCTCAGTACAATCCGCCGGCCTGAGCGGCCCGGTCGGGATCGGGCGCGACCGCCGCCGGGGCGGCCGCCTGGCCGCCGCCGCCGGAGGACGGCGCCGAGTAGGAATCCGGCGGCGCGGTGCCCGGCTTGAACGCCTCCAGGATCGTCCCGGCGCCCTCCCCCGAGCCGGCGCGGGTGCCGCTCGCGAGGTTGATGCGGATCAGCTTGATGCCCGGGGGCACGCGGAACGGCGTCGGCGGCTTGTCCTTGAGGGCCGTCTTCAGGAACTCCAGGGCGATCGGCGCCGCCAGGCCGCCGCCGGTGGCGCGGTCGCCGAGCGAGCGGGGCTTGTCGAAGCCGATATAGATGCCGACCGCCAAGTCCGGCGAGAAGCCCACGAACCACGCGTCCTTGGCGTCGTTCGTCGTGCCGGTCTTACCGGCGAGCGGCTTGCCGATCTGCTTCAGGATCGTGGCGGTGCCGCGCTGGACCACGCCCTCCATGATCGAGACCATCTGGTAGGCGGTCAGCGGGTCGAGCACCTGCTCGGAATCGTCCACCAGCTTCGGCTCGTCCTGGCCCGACCACTTCTCGGCGTCGCAGCCGATGCACTTGCGGTTGTCGTGCCGGTAGATCGTCTCGCCGATGCGGTCCTGGATCCGGTCGATCAAGGTCGGCCGGATGCGCCGGCCGCCGTTGGCCAGCATCGAGTAGGCGGTGACCATGCGCATGACCGTGGTCTCGCCCGCGCCGAGCGACATGGGCAGCACCGGCAGCATGTCGTCGTAGACGCCGAAGCGGCGGGCGTACTCGGCGATGAGCGGCATGCCGACATCCTTGGCGAGCCGGACCGTCATCAGGTTCTTCGAGTGCTCGATGCCGTAGCGCAGGGTGTGCGGGCCGCCCGACTTGCCGTCGTAGTTCGAGGGCGTCCAGGCCTCCTGGCCGGGGCCGGCCTCGATGGTGATCGGGGTGTCCTGGATGATCGAGGCGGGGGTGTAGCCGTTGTCCAGCGCCGCCGAGTAGACGATCGGCTTGAACGAGGAGCCGGGCTGGCGCATCGCCTGGGTGGCGCGGTTGAACTCGGACTCGTCGTACGAGAAGCCGCCGACCATCGCGTGCACGCGGCCCGTGTTCGGGTCCATGGCCACGATGGCGCCCGAGACCTCGGGCTTCTGGCGCAGGCGGAACTGGCCGCGGCCGCCGTCCATCGCCTCGACATAGACCATGTCGCCGGGCTGGAGATTGGCGCGGCCGGCCCAGCGCATGCCCTCGGGGACGATCACGCCGGTCTCGCGGTCTTTGCCGACCTGGCCGGAGGCCTCGCGCCGGGGCTGCAGGCCGATCTGCACGCCGCCGCCGCCGTTGCCCAGCACCACGGCGAGCCGCCAGGGCGCCACGTCGCCGAGCGCCGGAACCTCGGCCGCCGCCATGCCCCAGTCGCGTCCGGTCAGGTCGACCTTGGTGACCGGACCGCGCCAGCCATGAGCCTGGTCGTAGCGCACGAGGCCGTCGACCAGCGCCTTGCGGGCCCAGGCCTGCATCTTCGGGTCGAGGGTCGTGCGCACCGAGAGGCCGCCCTCGTAGAGCTTCTTCTCGCCGTAGCGCTCGGAGATCTCGCGGCGGACCTCCTCGGTGAAGTAGTTGGCGTTGGCGGCGTTCGGGAAGGCGACGCGCGGGTTGACGCCGAGCGGCATCTTCTTGGCGGACTCCGCCTCCTCCCGGGTGATGTAGCCGTTCTCCGCCATCAGGCGGATGATCTCGTTGCGGCGGTCGAGGGCCGCCTGGGTCTTGCGGTAGGGGTGGTAGTTGTTCGGCCCCTTCGGCAGGGCGGCGAGGTAGGCCGCCTCGTTGATGGTCAGCTCGTGGACCGACTTGCCGAAATAGTCGAGCGCCGCGGCCGCGACGCCGTGCAGGTTGCGGCCGGGCACGATCGTGCCGAGGAAGATCTCGTTGAGGTAGAGCTCGAGGATCTTGTCCTTCGAGTAGGCCGCCTCGATCCGGAGCGCGAGCAGCGCCTCCTTGATCTTCCGGTCGTAGGTCTGCTCGGAGGAGAGCAGGAAGTTCTTGGCAACCTGCTGGGTGATGGTCGAGGCGCCCTGCCGCTTGCCCGACTTGGCGTTGGTCAGGAAGGCGCGCACGATCCCCTCGGGGTCGATGCCGCCGTGCTTGTAGAAGTTCTTGTCCTCGGCCGACAGGAAGGCCGCGACGACGATCTTCGGCATCGCCTGGATCGGCAGGTACAGCCGGCGCTCACGGGCGTACTCGGCCAGCAGCGAGCCGTCCGCCGCGTGGACGCGGGTCATCACCGGCGGCTCGTAATTGGAGAGCGCGGCGTGGTCGGGCAGGTCCTGGCTGTACTTCCAGTAGAAGTAACCGCCCACCGCCGCGCCGACCACGAACAGCACCGCGGCGGCGCTGAACAGGATCCCAAAGAAACGGAGGATCAGACGCATCCGGTGTTCCGCTCGTCGCTGGCCCGGCCGAATGCCGGAATCGGCTCATCCGGCGCGTGCACCCCGCGCGCTGCGCGGCCGGCCCCCGGACGGTCCCGTGAGACCCCCTCGGAATGCCGGTTTCGGCGGCCATGCGACGGGGCGTCGGACGTCCCGTATCGACACTCTATCTATGGTGAAACTGGGGCGGCGGCGGCCGCGCGGCGCGTCGGGGCCGGCCGGCCGAGCGTGGCGCGGTTGGTGAAGAACTGGTCGATCGCCTTGGCCATGGAGCCGGTGACGTCGGCCCGCCACTCCGGCGATTGCAGCATCTCCAGGTCGCGCTTGCTGGAGAGATAGCCGAGTTCCACGAGCACGCTCGGCACGTCGGGGGAGCGCAGCACCACGAAGCGCGCCTCGCGGTGGGGCTTGGCGCTCATCTTCATCACGGGGGCGAGCTGGCCCATCAGCGTGCGGGCGAAGCCCGACGAGAAGCCCCGCGTCTCGCGCAGGGTCAGCTCCTGCAGGATGTCGGCGATGTCCGGCGGCGCCTCGGCGGCGTCGACGCCCGCGGCGGAATCCGCCCGGTTCTCGCGCTCGGCGAGCTTGGCGGATTCGGCGTCCGTGGCCTTCTCGGAATTGGTGTAGATCGTGGCGCCGCTCACCTGGGGCGCCGCCGAGATCGAGTCCGCATGGATCGACACGAACAGGTCGGCCCTGGCGTCGCGGGCGAGGCGCACCCGCTCGGCCAGCGGCACGAACACGTCGCGGTCGCGGGTCATCCGGACCCGGTAGCGGCCGCCCGCCTCCAGCCTCGCCACGAGGGCCTGGGCGAAGCCGAACACGATGTCCTTCTCGAACACGCCGCCCACCGCGATGGCGCCGGGATCGGTGCCGCCGTGGCCGGCATCGACCATGATCAGCGGCCGCTGGTCGGCGGGCTCCGGCGCCGCGGCGCGGGCCTGGGCGGGGGCGGGATCGGCGGTGGCGGCGGCCTTGCGGAACGCGTCGCGGTCGGCGCGCTGCAGCGGGATCGTGAGCAGCACCGCGCCGTCACGCGGCCGCGTCGCGGTCTCGATCTTCCCGACGATGGCGGGCGCGGTGAGGTCGATCACGATGCGGGACCGCCCGGGCGCGAACAGGCCGTAGCGGAAGCTCTGCACGAGGCCGTCGCGGCGGCTGCCGGTCCCGGAATCGAGCTGGAAGTTGACCTCGGGCAGGTCGATCACCGCCCGGTCGGGCCGCTCCATCACGAAGCCGCGGGCCTCGACGGCCCGGGACAGAGTCAGGGTGAGGCGCGTGGTGCCGGCCTGGCTCGCGACGTCGGCCCCGATGGCGACGGCCGGCTTCTCGCCGTTCTGCGCGGCAGCCGGCATCCCCGTCAGCGCCGGCAGGAGCGCGACGGCGAGGCGGAGCCATGCGGAACGGATCAGGCGCGCGCAGTTCGGCATCGGTCCGGTGTCGTCTCCCGTGCCCTCCGTTAAGGCATGGGACCGGCTTGGTTAACGGGTCGTTGCCGCCGCGGGTTCGATCGGGCCGGCCTTGTGGCCGGGATGCGACAAGTCCCGGCCGCCCGGGCGCCGCGCCTCAGCGGTACGCGACGACCCGGCTCGCCTGCCCGACCACCGTGACCCAGCAGGTCAGGGACGCGTCGGCGGCCCGCTGGACCTCGCCGACCTGCAGGCGGATGACGTCGGCCGGCGAGCGGGCACCCGAGAGCGCCCGCAGATGCGCGACGGCCGCCTCGCCCTCGCCGCGCACGTAGCGGGCGATGATCGAGCCGATCTCGACGACGTCGAGGCGGTCGGGGGTGAAGCTGATTCGGTTCGCGGCCGCGACGAGTCCCGGACCCGCGCCCGGCACCGGCCGGGGGGCGATGTCGATCACCGCCCCGGTTCCGGACTCGGCTTCGGACCGGGCTTCGAACTCGGCTTCGGACGTCGTCGCGGCGGCTGTGGCCACCGGGTCGGACGGGACGTCCACCGCGCCGTCGGGCGCGGTCTCGGCGCCGGTCCGGACGGCCTCGGCGAAGTGGTCAGGCGATTGGTCAGGCGCCGGAGCGGGCGCTTGATCGGGTTCATCCGCCGCGATCGGGGCGGCTGCGGCCTGGATCTCGGGGGGGGCCGACGCGTCCTGCAACGGCTGGGGCGTCCCGGCGGGACGGCTCCTCGGTCGACGCGGCTTTCCCATCGCGCGATCTCCTCCTGTCGGCGTCGGCCCGTCTCGACGGAGCGGCGGCCGGAGGTCGTGCGCGGCCGGCTCGCCGGCGGTGTCGGCGCCGGGCCCGTGACGCCCGGGCGTCAGAGCGGGGGATCCGGCGGGCCTGGACGGCCCTGCCGGATCCCGGTCTTCGTGCCCCGATCGCGGACCGGGGCGGCCGGCCTCAGCGGGCGGCGGCGTTCTGCGCCAGGGTGCCGTAATCCTTGGCCTGGGCCTGGAGCGCGGCGAACTGGCTGCGGACGAACTCGGACTGGAGCTCGAACGCCTCGCGGAGATCCTTCGTGCGCACCAGCTTCTGGGCGAAGTCGAAGGTCGCGTTGGCGTTGGCCTGCGCGTGATCGAACCCCTTCGCGACCGCGGCGCTGAGGGTCGACTGGAAGGTCTGGCCCGAGGCCTGGACCTGCTCGGCGGCCTTCACGGCGTTCGCCATCATGGTGCCGACGGCGGTCCGGGCCTGATCGACGCTCTTGTCGGCGAAGTCGCGCATCTCGGTCGGGATCTCGAAGTTCGGGGTCTGCATCGATGTCTCCAGCATCATCCTTGGAGCGGGACGCCGCATGCGTCCGCGTTGACGCCCCTCTATATGTTGCACTGCAACAAGAAGTCAAGTGCAGGTTCGGGGCGCACTCACGGATCCGGAGGCCCGATAAAGTTCCGATCCGATGATGTCACGAAGTCATCGACCCGGTGCCAGGGCCAGATAGCAGGTTGCGAGCAAGCTACACCATTGACTCAGTCGGCTAAGATTGCTGATCCCCGCGGAAACCCGATTGGCAAAAAACTATCTCCCTGTCCAGAGGGGCGCGAACGGATCGTGAATTCTTCTGGTATACCAAGCACACCGGAGGATTCAGGATCGTTGCTCCAGGGCGAGCGCGGGTGGATGCTGCATCGCACCGGCCGCCGATTCGGCCAGGCCGGCGTAGAGCGCGCGGAGCGCCGCTGTGTGAGCCGCCAGACCCATCGGGGCCACCCGGAAGAGGCGGCGCGCCTCGGCCCCGAGGGCGGCCGCCAGGGCGTCGTCCCGGAGCGCCGCGAACGCCTCGGCGAGGGGCGCGATCTCCGGCGCGACCACGAAGCCGGTCCGGCCGTGCCGGACCTTCTCAGCGGCGCCGGAGCGGTCGGAAGCCACGACCGGAATGCCGGCCGCCAGCGCCTCGTAGACCGTGAGCGGCCCGGTCTCGTACCAGCGGGAGGGCGCGGCGAGCGCCCGGGCGCGGGCCCGGAGCGTCGCCCAGACCGCCTCGGGCCGCTGCCAGCCGATCACCTCGACGCCGTCCCGGGCGCGCAGCTCCGCCTCCAGGGGCCCGGCGCCGATGAACAGGGCCGGGAGCCCCGCGGCGCGGGCGGCGTCGGCCACGAGGTCGGCGCCCTTCTCGCGGGTGAGGCGCCCCACATAGGCGATCGCGTCGCCGCGGGCGGGCTCGGCCGCCGGCCCGTCCGGGAGCCGGACGGGATTGTCGATCCTGTGATGCGCTAGGGCGTAGCCGCCCAGGAGGGCGCCGAGCCGCTGGCGGCTGGCATCGCAGACATGGACGACGTGGAGCGGGCGGCGTCGGCTGGCCCGGCCGACGACCTGACGCAGCGCCGCGGCGCGGGCGACCCGCACGGCCTTGTGCACCCGGCTGCGCGGGTCGCAGGGCGCCGCCAGGCAAGCGACCGACAGGGGCGCGAGCCCGCAGGGCTCGGCCCGGTCGAAGCGGTAGTAGACGCCGTTCGGGCAGGCCAGGGCGTAGTCGTGCAGCGTGACGACCAGCGGCACCCCGGTCTCCGACAGGACCGGGACGATCGCCGGCGACAGGGTCCGGGTCCACTGGTGCAGGTGGATGCAGTCCGGCGGAGCCGCGAGGCCGGCGAGGGCGGCGGCGAGCCGGCGGGCGGCGGCCGCGTGCCAGATCCCGGCGGCCGCGGCCCGCGCGGCGCCGAGCGACCAGATGTCGGGCAGGCCGAGGTCGATCCGGCGGATGCCGGCATGATCGAGGAGCGGGTCGACGGGACCCGGGATCGCCTGGATGTAGGTGACGCCGAGGCCGGCCTCGGCGAGCCCGCGGGCCGATTCGAGCGCGACCTTCTCGGCGCCGCCGCTGGCGGCCGCGAACTCGGCCAGGATCACGACGTGCACGGTGAACCCTCCCGGGGATCGATCGCTCTCGCGCGCCGGGAGGATGGGGCAGACCGGTTTACGGGCGATCAACCGCGGCCCGATACAGCTGTCGGTCCCGGATCGCAGCGGCGGAAGTCCTGACGTGCACGTCGTCCTCGTCGCAGACCACGCCGCGATCAACGGCGGCCAGGCCAAGGTCGCCATCGAATCCGCCCTGGGGCTCGCCGCCCGGGGGGTCCGCGTCAGCCTGTTCGCCGCGGTCGGCCCGGTGGACCCGCGGCTGGAGCCGGCCGGCGTCCGGGTGGTCTGCCTGGACCAGGACGACGTCACCACGGCGCGCAGCAAGCTCGCCTTCGCGGCCCAGGCGATCTGGAACGGGCCGGCCTGCCGCGCCCTGGCGGCGGAACTCGCCGCCTGCGATCCCCGCGACACGCTGGTCCACGTCCACGCCTTCGCCAAGGCGCTGTCGCCGTCGATCGGCACCGCGCTCCGGGCCTCGGGGCTGCCCTGCCTCTACACGATGCACGAGTTCTTCCTCGTCTGCCCGACCGGCGGCTTCTACGCCTACCCGGCGCAGCGGATCTGCCACCGCACCCCGATGTCGCCCGCCTGCATCGTGGCGAACTGCGACGCGCGCAGCTACCCGCGCAAGGTGGCCCGGATGGTCCGCCACGCCGGCCTCGCCCACGTGGCCCGGCTGCCGGAGCTGTTCGCCCACGTCATCACGATCAGCGACCTGCAGGAGAGCGTCGTGCGGCCGCTCCTGCCCCGCGGCACCGCCTTCCACCGGGTCGACAACCCCATCGCGGTGGCGCCGGCGCCGGTGCACGACGGGCCACCGGGCGACTTCCTGTTCGTCGGGCGGATCTCCACCGAGAAGGGCGCGCCGATCTTCGCCGAGGCGGCCCGCCGGGCGGGCGTGCGGGCGGCCTTCGTGGGCGACGGCCCCGAGCGGGCCGACCTCGCCGCGCGCTATCCCGAGGCGGTGATGCTCGGCTGGCGCGACGCCGCGGCCGTGCAGGCGCTGATGCGGCGGGCCCGGGCGCTGGTCTTCCCGAGCGTCTGGTACGAGGGCCAGCCGCTCACCGTCTACGAGGCGCTGGCCTGCGGCGCGCCGGTGATCGTCAGCGACGCCTGCGCGGGCCGCGAGGCCGTGGCCGACGGCGAGACCGGATTCTGGTTCCGCTCGGGCGACCCGGACGACCTCGCCGCGCACCTGCGCCGCCTGACCGACGACGGCCTCGCCGCCCGGATGGGCCGGGCCGCGCACGAGCGCTACTGGGCCGCGCCCCTGACCCTGGACACCCATCTCGACCGTCTCGAGGCCGTGTACGGGACGGTCCTGCGCGAGGCCGCGGCCCGCGCGCCGGCCCGCGGCCCGCTCGGGCGGCCGCTCGCGACCGCCTGACGACGATTCCGGTGCGCACGTCCTCGCGCGCGCAGCGATCAGGCCCGAAAGATCGGAAACACCCGCCCTCCCTCGCGTTGATGCCCACCGGCACCCTTGCGTGCCTCCGTCACGGACGAGCGAGCGACATGGCCGAGACCCACAAGCCGAACGAGACCAAGCCGGGCTTCCAGCAGGGCACCGCCAAGCCGGGCGACGCCAAGAACCCCGACAACAAGCAGGAGAAGCTGAACGAGCGCCTGGACGACGCCCTGGAGGAGACCTTCCCGTCGAGCGACCCGGTCTCGGTGAAGGTCACCAAGTAGGCCCCGCGCGGGCCGGGCGGATCAGGCCGCCCGGTCGTCCGGGACCGCCTCCCGCGCGCGCTCGATCAGGCGGCGGGCCTCGGGGCCCGGGACCGCGCGGCTGAACAGGAAGCCCTGCACCTCGTCGTAGCCCTCGGCGCGGAGCATCGCGAGCTGCTCGGCGGTCTCGACGCCCTCGGCGGTGGTGGCGATGCCGAGGCTGGTGCCCAGGCTCGCCACCGCGCGCACGATCGCCGTGCAGTGGGTGTTCTCGCCGACCTGACTCACGAAGGAGCGGTCGAGCTTGATCTTGTCGAACGGGAAGCTGCGCAGGTAGCCGAGGCTGGAATAGCCGGTCCCGAAATCGTCCATGGCGATCCGGATGCCCATGGCCCGCAGCGCGTGCAGCGTCGCGAGGTTGGCGGCGCTGTCGGCGAGCAGGACCGATTCGGTGATCTCCAGCTCGAGCCGCCGCGGGTCGAGCCCCGCGACGGCGAGCGCCCCGCGCACGGTCTCGACCAGGTCGCGGTTGCGGAACTGGATCGGGGAGAGGTTCACGGCGAGGCGGATCGCCTCCGGCCAGGTCGCCGCCTCGGCGAAGGCGGTCTGCATCACCCAGGCGCCGATCGGCACGATCAGGCCGGTCTCCTCGGCGAGCGGCACGAACTCGGCCGGCGAGACCGGGCCGTGCTCCGGGTGGTGCCAGCGCAGCAGCGCCTCGAAGGCGAGGATCCGGCCGGCGCAGGCGTCCATCAGCGGCTGGTAGACCAGCGAGAACTGGCCGCGGGCGAAAGCCTCGCGCAGCTCGTTCTCGCGCCGCCGCCGCGCCTGCACCCAGGCATCCATCTCCGGCTCGAAGCACCGGAAGGTGCCGCCGCCCTCGGCCTTCGCCCGGTAGAGGGCGAGGTCGGCGTTCTTCATCAGCGTCTCGGGATCGGTGCCGTCCCGGGGCAGGCAGGCGACGCCGATGCTGGTGCCGATGTGGCAATCCTGGCCGTCCAGCCGAAAGGGGCGGCCGAGCTCGGCGATCACCCGCGCGATCAGCCCGTCGGCCAGCGCCGGGAGGTCCGTCCCGCGCACCAGGATGGCGAACTCGTCGCCGCCGAGCCGGGCCACGAGGTCGTCCTCGCGCAGGCAGCCGGCGATCCGCTCGGCCGCCTCGCGCAGCAGCGCGTCGCCGACCGGGTGGCCCAGCGTGTCGTTGACGATCTTGAACTTGTCGAGGTCGAGGCAGAGCAGCACCGCCGCCTCGCCGTCCCGGGCGTGGCGGGCGATCGCCTCGGCGAGGCGGTCCCGGAACAGCACGCGGTTCGGCAGCCCGGTGAGCGCGTCGTGGTGGGCCATGTGGGCGATGCGGGCCTCGGCCCGGCGCCGCTCGGTCATGTCGATGGCGGCCTCGAGCACGGCCTGCCGCCCCTCGAACGGCATCGCCCGCTGGAACAGGGACACCTCGATGGCGGAGCCGTCGGCGCGGCGGTGGAGGGTGCCGGTGGTCGGCAGGCCGGGCGCCGGCGCCGCGTCGGCGGCCATGGCGAGATCGGCCGGCGCCCGCTCCAGGAACTGCTCGCGGCTGTAGCCGTAATGGGCGACGGCCGCGTCGTTGACCGCCAGGAACCGGTCGCGCGCGTCGGCCACGACCCACATCGGCACCGGGTTGTTCTCGAACAGGAGCCGGAACGAGGCCTCCCGGGCCTTGATGTCGCCGACATCCGTCATGGTGACCGAGAGGAGGTCGCCGACGCAGCCCGCCTCGACCTTGAGGTAGAGCGTGCCGCCGTCGGAGCGGGGACGGCTCAGCTCGAAGGCCGCGCGCCCGCCCCGCTCGACCATGGCGGCGAGCGTCGCGATCGTCCGCGCGGTGATCGCCCCGGGGAAGAGCTGGCCCACGCGCTGCCACTGCAGGGCGGCGGCGGGGCGCTCCAGCAGGCGCTCGGCCCCGCGGTTGAGGGCGACGATCTTGAAATCGACCGGCCGGCCCGCCGCGTCCCGGACCGTGCTGAGGGCCAGGATGCCCTGGTCGGTGGCGGTGAACATCGCCTGGACCAGCTCGGTCCGGACGCTCGCCCCGTCGAACCCGACCAGCACGAACGGCTCGCCCCAGCGGTTGCCCAGGGGCACGCCGACGAGGCGGGTCGATGTCACGACCCCGGCGGCGAGGCGATCGCACCGGGCGTAGGCGGGCTGGCCGGACGTGAGGGCGGCCGCGACCATCTCGTCGACGGGCTCGCGCAGCTCGATCGGGAGCGCGTCGACCGGGAGGGTCTCCGTCGGGATGATCTCGGCCGGGACGATCCCGGACAACGCGCCCTCCGCGCCTTCGGCACCCTGCGCGAGCCAGGCGCCGAAGACCTGGCCCGCCCAGAGGATCCGGGCGGCCCGCCCGTCGCGGGTCGTCACCAGGGCGGCCCGGTCGGCGAGGCGGCCAAGACTCCCGAGCACGACGGCCTCGTAGGACGGGATCGGCGCCCCCGGCGTCCGGCAATCCTGCCAGTGCCGGAGGAGGTTCTTGCCCGTCTGTCCGTCGTCGTGCTGCGCGCTCACCGAGCCGCCCCAGTTGTTCACCGGGCGCCAGGAAGCAGGGACTTCGTTTAAGCCGGGTTCATATGCCGACTTATAATCCCATGATACGTACTATTCCCCAGCTCTAGACGGGATTTCAGGCAGACTCGAGCAGCCGGCGGGCGATCACCTGCGCCTGGATCTCCGCAGCGCCCTCGAAGATCGAGAGGATGCGCGCGTCGCACAGGATCCGGCTCACCGGGTACTCGAGCGCGAAGCCGTTGCCGCCGTGGATCTGGAGGGCGTTGTCGGCCGCCGCCCAGGCGACGCGGGCGCCGAGCAGCTTCGCCATCCCGGCCTCCAGGTCGCAGCGCTTGCCCTCGTCCTTCTCGCGGGCCGAGAAGTAGGTGAGCTGGCGGGCGATGTTGATCTCCACCGCCATCATGGCGAGCTTGTCGGCCACCCGCGGGAAGTTCACCAGCGCCTTGCCGAACTGGACCCGCTCCTCGGCGTAGCGCAGGCCGACGTCGAGGGCCGACTGGGCGACGCCGATGGCGCGGGCCGCGGTCTGGATGCGGGCCGACTCGAAGGTCTGCATCAGCTGGGCGAAGCCCTTGCCCTCGACCTCGCCGAGCAGGTTGCCGCCCGGCACCTCGAAGTTCTCGAAGGCGAGCTCGTACTCCTTCATGCCGCGGTAGCCGAGCACCTCGATCTCGCCGCCCGACAGGCCCTGGACCGGGAACGGCTCCGCGTCGGTGCCGCGGGGCTTCTCGGCGATCAGCATGGAGAGGCCCTTGTGGCCCTTCTCCTCGGGCTTGGTGCGGACCAGCACCGTCATGATGTCGGCGCGGACCGGGTGGGTGATCCAGGTCTTGTTGCCGGTGATCTTCCAGACGTCGCCCTCCTTCACCGCGCGGGTGCGCAGGCTCGCAAGGTCGGAGCCGGTGTTCGGCTCGGTGAAGACGGCGGTGGGCAGGATGTCGCCGGAGGCGATCTTCGGCAGGAAGCGCTGCTTCTGCTCCTCGGTGCCGCCGCACAGGATCAGCTCCGCGGCGATCTCCGAGCGGGTGCCCAGCGAGCCGACGCCGATATAGGCGCGGGACAGCTCCTCCGAGACCACGCACATGGCGGTCTTCGGCAGGCCCATGCCGCCGTACTCCTCGGGGATCGTCAGGCCGAAGACGCCGAGTTCGGCCATCTTCTGCACGATCTCCATCGGGATGTAGGCGTTCTTCAGGTGCCACTCGTGCGCCTGATCGACCACCTCGGCCTTGCCGAAGCGGCGCATCTCGGAGCGGATCGCCTCCATGTCCTCGTCGAGGCCCGAGGCGCCGACCGTCGCCGAGCCGCCGCCGTCGCGCATCTGCGCCACCAGGGCGGCGCGGTTCTCTGGCGTGTTGCCCTCGGCGATCAGGGTCTCGACCGCGTCCGTGCGGTACTGGGCCACCTCCTTGGCGGAGAGGCCGAGGGACCCGGTGAGGCGGACCATCTCGCCCTGGCTCATCGGGATGCCGGAGAACAGCTGGTCGAGATACTCGCCGGCGCCGATCCGGACGAGGAGCGCCTCGGTCTCGCCGAACCGGCCCTCCCCTTGCAGGCGCTCGGCGTAGCCGCCGAGCTCGTTCACCGCCTCCGCGTAGGTCGCGAGCCACGCGAGCCCATGGGCGGCGTGCTGCTGGCCCTCGAGCTTGGCCGCGTCGATCCGCCCGTCCGTCCCGAGGATCCGCGTGCGGACCCGGCGCGTGGCCTCGGCGGCCAGCGCCTTCGCGCTCTCACCGGCGGCCTTGGTGAGGGCCACGAGATCCTGCGGCTCGGTCTGGATGGCGGGGGATGCGGACATGGTTCTCTGCTCGCGTGGCGTCTTCTTGGATCGGGTCCTTTTAACCTGCCGCGGTCCGGAGCCGAAGCAGATTTCGTTTGTCTCGCCTTGAACTGAAGTTGAATACCGGCGCTGGCGGGCCGGCGCGCAGCCCCGCGAAGTCAAGGCCGGACCGGCGCGGCGACGTGCGACGGTGCGGACACTGATGATCGTGCCTTCAGCCTACCGAAACCTGCTCGCCGGACGGCCCCGGCTCAGCGCCTCTGCTCGCACCGGGTCTTCAGGTAGGACCCGTCCTCGCCCTTGAAGCCCGCATTGGCCGCCAGGACCGGCCCCTGGACGAGGCATTCCTGGAGCGTGTGGGCCGGGCCCGTGACCACGTCGATGGCAGTCTCGCGCGAGCAGTCCGGGGCCTGGACGGAGGCGGCGCAGATGAGGGCGACGACGATGATCTGGTTCATGGGGCCTCCCGTGCGGGCCCGGCTCACGAGACGGCGGGCGGCGTCTACCGAAAGATGGACCGCCCGACCTTGTTCCCTCGGTCCGGCCGCCCCGACGTGGCGCCGATGTCGCGCCGTCACACCAGCGCGGCGAGATCCGCACCGGCCTCGATCCGGTCGGGGGTGGGCACGCGGCCCTCGCCCAGCAGGTGGAGGAACGCCGTGAAGGCGGGGTTGCGGCCGATGCTGCAGGCGGCCACCGCGCGGTTGTCGCGGACGTAGTAGGCGATGAAGTCGAGCGCCGCCGGGTCGCCCTGCAGGATGATCCGCTCGAAATCCGGCGCGTAGCCGCCGTAATCCAGGCGCTTGTCGCCCTGGTTGCTCCAGAAGAACGGCGCCCCCGCGAAGGCGCCGGTGGCGCCGAGCATCGCCCGGGCGACGTGCGTGCCGTGCTGCTGCGCCAGCCGCCAGTGCTCGATCCGCGCCGTGACGCCGCTGCCGCGCTCCGGGAAGGCCGCGATGTCGCCCGCGACCCAGACGTGGTCGGCGAGCTTCAGGTCGGCGCCGACCGGGAGGCCGCCGGACTCGTCCGGCTCCACCCCGGCGACGATCCCGGTCTCCGGCGCGGCGCCGGCGCCGATCAGCACGAGGTCGGCCGGAAGCCGCGCGCCGTCCTCGGTCTCGACGGCCTCGACGGAGCCGGTGCCGGCGATCCGCGCGACCGTGCCGGTCACGAAGGTCACGCCGTTGCCGGCGTGGTAGCGCTTCAGCGCCGCGCCCACGGCCTCGCCGAAGCGCTTGGCGAAGGGGACCTCCTCCCGGGACAGGACCGTCACCGACAGGCCGCGCTTGGTCAGGAAGGCCGCGGCCTCCAGGCCGATGAAGCCTGCGCCGATCACCACCACGCGCGTCGCCCGTTCCGCCGCGGCGCTGAGGCGCACCGCGTCGTCGAGGCTGCGCAGGGTCATGACGCCGTCGAGATCCCTTCCCTCGAAGTCCGGCACCACCGCGCGGCTGCCGGTGGCGATCAGCAGCGCGTCGCCGGTGAGTGTGCGCCCGTCCGCCAGCGCGACGCTGCGGCCGGCCGGATCGATCCGGGTCGCCTCGGCCTCGACCCGCTCGACCCGGTGGGCGGCGGCGAAATCCGGCTCCAGCAGGGTCTTCTCGGCCGGGGTGGGCTTGGCCAGGAACTGCTTGGACAGCTTGGTCCGGTCGTAGGGCGGGTGGCCCTCGCGGCCGACCAGGGTGATCGCCCCCGCGAAGCCCTCGCGCCGGAGCGTGGTGACGCAGGCGGCGGCGGCCGCACCGGTGCCGACGATCAGGACCGTCCCGACCGGGGCCTCGGCCCGCCGCGCCGGGACCGGCTCGGGGGTCAGCGTCGCCACCGCCTCGCCGCCCTCGATCCGGACGGGATAGCGGGTCAGCGCCTCCAGCGCCGGCGGCTCCTCCAGGCCGCCGTCGGCGACCGCGAAGGCCGCCTTGTGCCAGGGGCAGTAGAGCCGGCCGCCACAGATCTCGCCCTTGGCCAGCGGCGCGCCGAGATGCGGGCACTTCGCCTGGAAGGCGCGCACCCCGTCGGCGTCGCGCACGAACAGCACCGCGTCGTCGCCGGCCTTGCCCTCGGCCTTGCCGCCGAGGGGGATCGCGTCGAGGGCGAGGCGGATCTCGCGGGGCTTGTCCTGGTTCATCCTCGCCTCGCGCGCTGCCGGCCCGGGCCGATCCGGCCCGCGCGCACCAAACCGCGAGGGCGCGAAGGGTTTCCGCGCCTTCCGTCGCAGGGGTCGCGGCCTCGGCGGCGACCGCCCGCGGCCATCTCAGCCGCGGCTCGCCACCGCCACGCCGAGGGCGGCGAGCGCCATGCCGGCGCCCTGCACGGGGGTCAGCACCTCGCCGAACAGCAGGTAGCCGAGGACGGCCGCGACCGGCGGCACGAGGAAGAACAGGGCGGCGACGCCCGCCACCGCGCCCCGCCGGATCAGCACCAGCAGCAGCAGGATCCCGGCGACCGAGTTGACCAGGACCGCCCAGCCGAGGCCGAGCCACAGGGCGGGCGCCGGATCGAACGCGCTGCCGCCGAAGGCGAGCGCCAGCGGGATGGCGCAAGCCATGCCGCCGACGAACTGGAGGGTCGCGCCGGCCAGGAGATCGACCTGGCCGCCGGTGCGCTTCTGCCAGAGCGTGCCGAGGGTCAGCGCCAGCACCCCCAGGAGGCTGACGGCCAGCGCCGCCGGCGGGATCCCGGACGGGTCCGTGGCGCCGAGCTTCGGGGCGAGCACGAGGCCGGTGCCGACGAAGCCCATGAGGATCCCGAGCGCCCGCCGGCCGCTGACGCGCTCGCCCAGCAGCGGCTGCGCAAGGAGCGCGGTGAGCAGCGGCTGGAGGCTGCCGACGAGCGCCGCGATTCCGGCCGGCAGCCCGTGGCTCACCGCCCAGAAGACGCCCGACAGGTAGACGCCCTGCATCAGGAAGCCCGCGACGACCGGGTCGCGCCACCCCGCCCGGTCCGCCGGCCAGCGCACCCGGGCGGCCGCGGCGATCAGGGCCAGCACCAGGGCGACGGCCGTGAAGCGGATTGCGGTGAAGGCCAGCGGATCGACGTGCGGCACGACCGCCCGGGCCGAGATGAAGCCCGTGGCCCAGATCGGGATGAACAGCGCCGGGAGAGCGCCGGATGCGAGGGTCGACGGGCGGGAGAGTGTAGGCATGGCCGCCGGACGGAGCATGCCGGCGCGCCCGGCGCAACGGTGATCTTGCCCACGGGGCGCGACCGGCACCGGCGTGGCGCGGACGCGTCACCGGCCGCCGATCGGGACCGGAGCGGGCCGACGGCGTTGACGCGCGGGTGCCGGCGCCGTTCATCGGCGGACCTCTCCCGGAGAGGGCCGCCCCGAGGATCGCGCGATCGAGGATCGTTGGACACCCGTGAAACCCCTCCGCAGCGGATTACAGGTCATGGGCGTCGCCGCGCAGCGCTTCGTCTCCCATGACGGCTGGGCGATCGCGAGTCACATCGCCCTCTCGAGCCTGACCTCGCTGTTCCCGTTCCTGATCCTGCTGGCGGCGCTCGCCGGCCTGTTCGGCACCCAGTCGCTGGCCGACGAGGCCGGGGTGCTGATCTTCGACGCGTGGCCGCGGGAGATCGCCAAGCCGATCGTCGGCGAGGTGCACCGGGTGCTCACCGAGCAGCGCAGCGGCGTGCTGACGCTCGGCGCGCTGTTCGCCCTGTACTTCTCCTCCTCGGGCGTCGAGAGCCTGCGGGTCGGGTTGAACCGGGCCTACGGCCTGCGCGAGAGCCGGCCCTGGTGGCTGACCCGCCTCGAATCGATCGGCTACGTGATCTGCGGCGCCTTCGCGATGCTGGCCTTCGCGCTGCTCGTGGTGCTGGGGCCGCTGATCTGGCGCAACGTCGTCTTGGTGGCGCCGGGCCTGGAGCCCCTGAGCCTCACGGTGGCGATCGGGCGGATCGGCGTCACGGCCCTGCTGCTCGCCGTCGTGCTGGTCATCGCCCACAAGTTCGTCGCGGCCGGGCGGCGCTCGATCCTGTCGGTGCTGCCGGGGATCGGGGTGACGCTGCTCCTGTGGTTCTTCGCCGGCCTCGGCTTCGGCTACTACCTCGACCGATTCTCCAACGCCTACGCGTCGACCTACGGGGGGCTGGCCACCGCGATGGTGTTCCTGGTCTTCCTCTACTGGCTCGCCGCCATGTTCCTGTTCGGCGGCGAGATCAACGGCACGGTGATCGCCGCCCGCCGCGCCCGCCTGCAGGCGAAGATGCTGGCGCGCCGGGCCGAGATGGAGGGCCGCAGGTCCGGGACGGGCGCCCCGGGACCGGGCGCCTGATCCCGGAGCGTCCCGGTCGCACCCCACCGTCTCCCGCGCGGGAGAGGGGTTCGCGCCCGGACCCGACGACGCGGTGCGCCCGGCGGCGCCTCACGCCGCCAGCGCCAGCCCCTCGTCTTCCTCCGCCTGGGCCGCCATGAACTGCGCCCGGGCGAGCTCGGCGAACCTGCCGTCCTGCGCGACCAGGTCGTCGAAGGTGCCGGCCTCGACGATCCGGCCCTCGTGGAACACCAGGATCCGGTCGGCGTCGCGGATCGTCGCGAGGCGGTGGGCGATCACGAAGGTGGTCCGCCCCTCCATCACGGTCTCCAGGGCGCCCTGGAGCTTGCGCTCGGTGGCGGCGTCCAGCGCCGAGGTCGCCTCGTCGAGGATCAGGATCGGCGGGTTCTTCAGGAGCGCCCGGGCGATCGAGAGCCGCTGGCGCTCGCCGCCCGAGAGCGACCGGCCGCGCTCGCCGATCACCGTGTCGAGCCCGTCGGCCTGGCGCGCCATGAAGGCGCTGGCCTGGGCGCGTTCCAGCGCGTCGAGCATCTCGGCGTCGGTGGCGTCGGGGCAGCCGACCTGCAGGTTCTCGCGGATCGAGCGGGCGAACAGCATCGGCTCCTGAAACACCACGCCGATGTTGTGGCGCAGCGAGGCGAGGCCGACGTCGCGGATGTCCATCCCGTCGATCCGGATCGCGCCGGAGGCCGGGTCGAAGCTGCGGTGCAGGAGGCCGAGCGTCGTCGACTTGCCCGAGCCGGTGGTCCCGACCAGCGCGATCGTCTCGCCGGGCTTGGCGGTGAACGAGACCCCGTCGAGCGCCTGGCGCCTTCCGTCGTACGAGAAGGCGACGTCCTCGAAGGTGACCGCGCCCTCGAAGCGGGCGACCTGCCGGGCGTGCGGCCGGTCGGCCACCGCCGGGACGGTGTCGTAGATCTCGAAGAACTCGGCGATCTTCGGCGCCTGCTGGAACAGGCCGTTGACGAAGCCGACCACGTGGTCGAGCCGGGCCACGAAGGCGGTGGCGAGGCTCATGAAGGCCACGACCTCGCCCACCGTGGTGGTGCCAGCCTGGTAGAGCCAGATGCCGGTGACGAAGATCGCCGTCATGGTGATGGTCGCGGAGGCGCGGGTCGCCACGTTGGCGAGCGCCCACCAGGACAGGACCGGGATTTGCGCGGCGAGCAGGTTGGTGATGATGCCGCGCATCGCCTCCTTCTCGGCCTTGGCGCGGGTGAAGGACTGGATCACCGCGACGTTGCCGAGGGCGTCCGAGGCGTGGGCGGCCAGCCCCGAGTTGAATTCCTCAACCTGGCCCTGGAGCGCCTCGGTCCGGCGCATCACGAAGGTGGTGAGCGCCGTGAAGGCCAGCACCAGCACCACCAGGATCGCGCCGAGCTGCCAGTTGATGAACAGGGTCATCGGCAGGAGCACGCCGAGCGAGACCAGGGCGACGAGGTGATCGCGGAAGAAGCCGAGCCACAGCCACGCCATGCCGTTCGTGCCCTCCAGCATCGCCTTCAGGACGCGGCCGGAATGGTTGGCCGAGTGGAAGGCGAGCGGCAGGTCGAGGACGTGCTCGAAGTAGCTCGCCATCGACGACAGGCGGTTGCGGTGCGCCAGCCGGTCGGCGTGGAGCGCGATGAACACGCCCGCCGCGATGGTGAAGAAGCCGAACGCCACCCAGGCGGCGAGCAGGGGCAGCATCGTGCCCATGGCGTCGCCGCCGCGCTTGAGATGGGTCAGCTGGTCGATGATCCGGCCCATCAGCAGGGGCTCGGCGAAGGCCGCGATCGCCAGGACCACGTTGGTGACGGCTAGGCCTATCGCCAGCCGCCGCTCCGCCTTCAGAAATCCCAGGACCCGCCCGTACAGACGAACCATCGTACCGCTCCGCCACCCCTGGCGCGGCCCGTGTGACCCGGGTCTCACGCCTTCACCGAGGAGGTCCGCGCGGCCGGCATGCGTGCCGGATCCGCGTCAAACCCCTCGTACGAAACGGGTATGCCAGCGCCTGCCTGAACGGGCGATGACGGGCCGATACAGGTTCGAAACAGTCGCCTTTACGGTTGCTTCAGCAAAGTTTCCCGAAGCTTAGCCCGGATCCGCCGCGCCCGGGACGCGCGGGCGGTGCCCGACGGCTCGGGGGCGTCGAAGCGGCGTTCGCGCCGTTCATGATCGACGGCGTCTGGCTGTCCGGACGACCGATTCGCCCCCCGCCGGCGAGGCCCCCTCCATGCCGGCCGACCGGCGGGGTGCCGCTACTTCGCGGTGAGGAGCGCCCAGTAGACCTTGTACTTCGAGCCCGGGGCGTAGGCGGTGGCGATCCCCATCCGGGTCGCCCCGGGCGCCAGCATGGTGGCGTCGTGGGGCGGGCTCTCGCGCCAGCCCGAGAAGGCCTCGGCCAGGGTGTGGTAGCCCGCCGAGAGGTTGGCGTTGACGCTCGCGTAGCCGAGCCGCTCGACGGCGGCCTTGACGGTCTGGGCCCGGCTCGGCCGGTCGGCGAGCGCCATGGCGGCCGCCTCGGCCTCGGCGAGGCGCTGCAGTTCGGGATCGACCGTCAGCGGCGGCGCGCCGCGGTTGCGGCGGTAGGACGAGATCATGTCGCGGGCCGCCTCGACGTCGATATGCGCGCTGTTGCTGGCGAGCGGCAGGTAGATGCTCGGCAGCCCGGCGCTGCTCGGCGGCTGGGCGGCGCAGCCGCCGAGAAGCGCCGCCGCCAGCGCGGCCGGACCGACCATCCGGGCTCCGGTCCTGATTTGGGCGCGCCCGCGCCCCGCATGTCGACCGTCACGATCGCGTCTCGTCACGTTTCATCCATCCCTGCGACGGCCCCACCGCCCAGCCGCCATATAGGGGCTGCCGCTCGGCCGCGCATCGGACGGTTAGGGCTTCCTCAAAGGCCCTCCGTCTAAAATTGCACACCGATGACGACCGCGCGTTCCCTGACCCCGGTGGATCCACCCCGCGACCGATCCGTCGGCGGGTGCGCGGACCCGTCGGCAGCGTCTGAGGCGGCGTCGGAGGCCGCGGCCGCGCGCGCCCTCCAGCGGACGATCCTCCGCCAGCAGGCCGGCATGCTGGCGCGGCAGGAGCGTGCCCTGGCGGCCGCCGGGATGGGCCTCTGGTCCTGCCGCCTGCGCGACGGCGCCCTCGACTGGTCCGGGGGCGTCCACGACCTGTTCGGCGTCCCCCGGGGCGCGGCGCTGCACCGGCCCCGGATCCTGGACCTCTACGAGCCGACCTCGCGGCGCCTGCTGGAAGCGCTCCGGCACCGGGCGATCGCCGGGAGCGGCGCCTTCGTGCTCGACGCCGAGATCCAGGCCGGGAGCCGGCGGCGCTGGATCCGGATCCGCGCCGCGGTCGAGACCGAGGACGGGCGCCCCGCCCGCCTGTTCGGAACCAAGCAGGACGTCACCGAGGAGATCGCCCGGCTGGCCGAGCTGAGCCGGCGCGCCGAGTGCGACCCGCTCACCGGGCTGGCGAACCGCCGCGGCTTCGAGGCGCGATTCGAGGCGCGGTTCGAGGCCGGCACGGACGGCGCCGGTCCGGATCCCCTCGCCGCCCTGCTGCTGATCGACCTCGACGGGTTCAAGCCGGTCAACGACGTCCACGGCCACGCGGCCGGCGACCTGTGCCTCCGGCGCTCGGCCGCGCGGCTCGCCGCCGTCTGCCGGGACGCGGCCCTCGTGGCCCGCATCGGCGGCGACGAGTTCGCCGTGCTCCTGCGGGCGCCCGTCGACCCGCTCGCGCTGGTGGAGCGCGGCCGGCGCGTCGTCGCCGCCCTGAGCCGGCCGATCCCGTATCGCGGCCGGGAGTTGCGGATCGGCGCCTCCGTGGGGATCGCGGTGGCAGACGCCGCGGCGATGTCCGCCGGGCGCGGCGGCCGCGCCCGGCTGTTCGGCCGGGCGGACGCGGCGCTCTACGCCGCCAAGGACGCGGGCGGGAACGCCGTCCGGATCGCCCTCGGCGGCGGCCGGTCAGGCGCCGGCGCTGCGCAGGCCGCGGTCGCGCTGGGGCCGGACTGATTCGCCGCCCTCGGGGACCGGCGCCGGCTGGATGAAGCGGCTGGCGATCTCGCCCATCGCGCTCTGCATCGTGTCGAGGCCCTGCACGGTGACGATGCTGGAGCCGGGCCCGAGCGGCGGGATGAAACCCGCCTCCGAGAGGGTCGCGAACACCGAGAAGTTCAGGTCGGTCACCACCTTCTGGCCGAGGCTCACGTCCACGATCCAGACGAGCAGCTCGAATTCCAGGAACGGGTCGCCGATCTTCTTGAACACCACCCGGGGCGGGGGCTCCTTCAGGACGTCGGAATGACCCTGCGCGCAGGCCGTGATCATCTCGGCGGCGCGCACCGGGTCCTGGTTGCGCAGGACGCTGACCGTGATGCTGACGCGCCCGGTCCGATCGCCCCGCACCCGGTTCTTCACCACCCCGGAGATCAGGTTCGAGTTCGGCACGATCACGGCCGAGCGGTCGAAGGTCTGGATCTCGGTGGAGCGCACCGAGATCCGCTTCACGATGCCCTCGGAATCGCCGATCACCACCTGGTCGCCGACCCGGATCGGGCGCTCCCACAGGAGCAGCAGGCCGGAGACGAAGTTGTTGACGATCGACTGGAGGCCGAAACCGATACCGACCGACAGGGCGCCGGCCACGATGGTGAGCTTCTCCAGGCTCAGGCCGAGATACGAGAAGGCCAGCGCCAGCGCGATCAGGAAGCCGCAATAGCCCGCCACCGTGGTGATCGAGTTGCGCAGGCCCGCGTCGAGGTCGGTGGCCGGCAGGTAGGTGTTCTCCAGCCAGCGCTGCACCCCGCGGGTGATGAACACGCCGACCACCAGGATGCCGATCCCGAAGGCGATGCTGGAGAGCGAGATCGTGACATCGCCGACCTTGAAGCCGAAGAAGGCCTGCCGGACCGACGAGACGATGTCGGTGGAATCGAGCCCCCAGGGCGCCAGCACGAGGACCGCCGCCGCCAGGAACAGGATGAGCCGGGTCGCGCCGGTCGTCAGGACCGAGATCTGGTTGAGCGAGCGCTTGCGCAGGCCGGTATTGGCCTGGAGCGTGGTGGCGAGCCGCGTCTCGTCGCTGAGCGCGCGGCCGACGAAGATGTCGACGCTCTGGACCAGCAGGTAGAGCAGCACGAGGACCGCGGCGTCCCAGATCAGCTGGTCGATCAGGAAGGCCGCGAAGGCCACGTAGCCCACCAGCGCGCCGAGCCCGATCAGCGCCACCGCGGCCCAGCCCAGGAGCCGCGCCGGCCCGCCGATGCCCGTCGTGGTCTTGGTCGGCACGTAGGGGCCGAAGCAGGCCTCCTCCTCCTGCTCGGTGTCGGCGAACCGGTGGAGGCCGACCGCGAGGATCAGCGCGGTGGCGACCGCCCCGATGCCCCGCGTGGCGATGGAGATCGGCAGGGCCGCCGAGATCCCGGAATTCAGGGCCTCGACGGACTTCACCACGGTGATCACCGTGGCGATGCCGACGGCGAGCCGGGTCAGGCGCGTGGCCGCCGCGTCGCTCACCGGGGCGGGCCGCCACGCCGGCTTCTCGGGGCTGAGCAGCCCGTCGCAGAGGGCCTCCACGAAGGCGATGAAGGCCAGCCCTCCGAGGATCGCGGCGGCGACCGGCAGGAGCCGGGACGGCAGCAGGTTGGTGGAATCGAGGGCGTAGTAGACCGCGTAGGACCCGGCCACGGCCGGCACGGTGCCGAGCAGGATCACCCGCCAGGCGGCGAGCATCACGGCGCGCCGCGACGGGTCGGTCTTGGTGGCGTCCCGGCGGGCGCCCTTGGGGGCGATGTTGCGCCGGCCGAAATACAGCGCCACCGAGATCCCGAAGGCGAGCCCCAAGAACAGCAGGTTGGCGAGGTTGCCGTTGCGGGAAAACAGCAGCCCGATATCCGACACGGCGCTCTGCAGGGCGCGCGTGTCCCGGGGGACGTCGCCCATCACCTTGGTCCAGAGACCGGGGCCGACCAGCGGCTGGGAGCGCTGGAGCAGGTCGCGGGTGAACGATTCACGGCGGCGATTCGAGACGCGGTCGACGATCTGGTCACCCTGCACCACCAGGGAGCGGGCGAGGCGCTGGGTCTCGTCGATGCGGGTGACGGCGGCCTCGCGCTCGGCGCGCTCGGCGGCGACGTCGGCGCTCTCCTGGGTATCCTTGGGTTTCGGCCCGAGCTGAGCCAGGCGCTCGCGCGCGGCCTCCAGCGGCGCGTCGAGCCGGGTGACCAGGGTGCGGATCTCGTCGGTAACCGTCACGGCGCTGTCGCGGATGGCGGTGAGGTCGGCCACCGTCAGCTCCGTGTGGCCGAGCTGCTTCTCGCGGGCGTCGAGCTCGGTCTTGGCGGCGTCGAGCTTGGCTCGGACCTTCTTGAACTGCTCGGGAACCTCGGCCTTGGCGGCGGGCGCGGGCTTCGCGTCGGCGGGTTTCGCGTCGGGCGCCTTCGCGTCGGGCGCCTTGCCGTCCGCGGGCTTGGCGTCGGGCGCGGCCTTGGTGTCGGCGGACTTGTGATCAGCGGGCTTCTGATCGGAAGACTTGGCGGCGGGCGCCGGATCCTGGGCGAAGGCCGGCAGGGTCAGGGCCGCCGGGGTTGCGAACACCAGCGCGGCGAGCAGGGCGAGTGCGCGGGACGGGCGCGGCGCGCCCTCCGGCTTCCGGGTCCGCGCTGGGATACGATGCATGAGCAACCTCTCGTCGGGCGCGCGGCGGCCGGCCGGAGTCCGGCATCGGCGAATCGGCGGCGATCGGGGACCGGGCGGGCCTCCTGGCGGCCGGGCGCTCTGGGCGAGCAATAGGGCGAAACCGTGCCGCTGCCCACCCCGGGCCGGATCCCGCGCCGGGTCCCACCCCCGCGAGCCCGCTGTGGGTGCGTCCCCGGGGCTCATCCGGAAAAGCTTCACAAGGGTGTCACGCTGGGATTAGATGAACACCTGATGGACAGGGCCTTTTCGTTGCTACGCGAAAGGGCGCGGCCGGTGGCGATACCGGCCCGGCCCGGCCGCGTTCCGGATGCTACCGCATCGACCGGCGCCCCCGCGCGCCGGCCCGCCGCCCTGTTGTTCCCTCCGTCTCTCCCGTCAAGCCGTCGCTCCGCGCGCCGGCCCGTCCTGCATCGGCCCCGGGCCGGTTCGGACGGGCCGGCGGGGCGGCGGCATGGTCCCGCGCGTCCCACGCGCCAGAGCTAGTCCGAAGAGTCGCGCCGATGATGGATCTCCAAACCCTCGTCCTCAACGCGGATTATCGGCCGCTCTCGTACAATCCGCTCTCCCTCTGGTCGTGGAAGGACGCCTTCACGGCCCTGTTCCTCGACCGCGTCACCCTGGTGGCGAGCTACGACGTCGAGGCGCGCTCGCCCTCGCGCGCCCTGCGGGTGCCGAGCGTCGTGGCGCTGAAGAACTACGTGGCGTTGGCCCGCAGCCCGGCCTTCACCCGCTACAACATCTACCTGCGCGACGGTTTCAGCTGCCAGTATTGCGGCCTGCGGCTGCCCTCGGGCGGCCTGACCTTCGACCACGTGGTGCCGCGCTCCCGGGGCGGCCTGTCGAGCTGGGAGAACGTCGTGGCGGCCTGCTCGCCCTGCAACCTGCGCAAGGCCAACCGCACGCCGGACGAGGCGGACATGCCGCTGATGACCGAGCCCCGGCGGCCGACGCGCTACGAGCTGCACCACCGGCAGCCCGAGTTCGATCACCGCCAATACCATCACACCTGGCTCGACTACCTGTACTGGGACAGCGAGCTGGAGAGCTGAGGGCGGCGCGGAGGCCTCACCAGGCCGGCTCGCGGCGGGGCGGCTCGTTGTACATCGGGACGTTGTGGTTGCGCGGCAGGTAGCCCCGCACCAGCACGGGCGGGGGGACGGCGGGAACGGACGGCACCGGACTCCGGTATCGAACGCTGCGCGGCGGATGCGGGTCGCGCGGCCAATCCGCCGCGACGGCGGGGTCGAGGAGCGGGCCGGCACCGAGCAGCAGGACGGTGAGCCGGATGGTGCGTGCGTGCTGCATGAACAGGCTCCCGCCGAAGCGCGGCATCAGAACTTGACGGCCGCGCCGGCCCGGACGGTGTTCAGGTTGACCTTGTGCCCGTCGAAACTGCTGAACAGCACGTACTGATACTCGGCGCGCAGGAGGATGTTCGGCGTGATCGCGTACTCGACGCCCGCTCCCGCCGCCACGCCGGCGGTGACCTTGGTCCTCGACTGCGTCTGGATCGAGGTGAACGGGGTCCCGTTGTAGGGCGCGCTCTGGTTGAAGCTCGTGTAGCCGTAATTGTTCACGTAGGTCGGCGTCCCGGCCAGAGTCGCGTTGTAGGCCGTCAGATTGAAGCCATAGTTCTGATAGCTCGTCGTATCGGCGACGCGCGCCCGACCGATGGCGATGCCGCCAGTGACATAGGGCAGGAAATTGCCCAGGGCGTAGCCGACCCGCGCGCGCAGCGTGCCGTAATCGTTGACCCGCGTCGCCGTGGATCCACTCAGGCTCACGGTATCGTAGCTGCCGGCGGCCGACATTTGGGTCCGCGCAAGACCATCGCTCGACACGCCCATCCGGCCGAAATTCGTGTAGTCCCCCTCGATGCCGAAGACGAACTCGTCGAACTGAACGTTGTAGCCCGCGAAGGCGCCGAAACTCGTGTCGCCGACTCGCCGCGATGGCGGGCTAAGGAGCGTCGAGGCGTGGAAGTCGGACTCACCCGTCGTGTTGTGCGAGTCCCGGTAGATCAGCGGTTGGAACGCGCCCTTGCTCCCCATGAGCGCGGAGGTGTAGCCGCCGTGGCCGCCGACATACACGCCGCTCCAGTCGACCACCGGGGCCGGGACCGGGTCGTAATCCGCGCCGCGCAGGTAATCGTAATCCAGATCCGCGGCGCGCGCGGTGTTCACGCCGCAGAGACCGAGAACCGCCAGCAGCGGGAAAGTGACGGTACGCATCGGGATCGTCCTGGGACGGAAAAGACGGACGGCGGATCGAGCCTCGACACGGTGATACGCCGGTAACCTTAATTCTCCGTTGCTCGACTGCGATAGGTCAGTCCCGATCCGGGGATGCCAGTCCTGGGACGTCGTGGCGGTTATTGGGTCGGCCAAGGACGGGCTGAGGACAGGCCGAGAACCGAGCCTGTCGCGACGGGGCGCCGAAACGCGAGACGGCGCGGAGACCCTCCGCGCCGTCGTCGTCCGTCAGGGGAATCGCGGTCGAGGCGCGATCAGTACTTGCGCACCAGCGGGCCGGGGATCGGCTCAGGCATCAGCGGCGGCAGCGGGGCCGCCACGAAGCCACCGAGGTAGTAGCGCAGGCCGATCTTCACGTCGTGCGCCTCGATGTCCTTGATCTTGATCGCCTGTAGGCTGCCGGTGCAGCACGGGACGAAGCCCGGGCCGGTCTCGGCCTTGCCGAGGTTCAGGTAGCGGTAGGCCACTTCGATCTTCAGCGCGTCGGTCACGTTGTAGGCGAGACCGGCGTGGAGCGCCCAGGCGAGGCTGCCGGTGGTCTTGTCCTTGTAGAACTTGCTGCCGCTGTTGGTGTTGTAGACCGGATTGCCGTTCGGGTCGTAGACCGGGGCGTACGGGATGCAGCCGCAGCCGGCATTGGTGTAATCGTACGCGTAGGTCGGGCTGGTGAACTGCTGGTTGGTCGAGTAGCTCGAGACGTGGTTGAACGCGTAGCCGACGCCGCCGCCGATGAACGGCGTGATGCCGTACCACGTGCCGAGGTCGAAATAGGCGTTGGCCAGCACCACCGCGGAGTCGAAGTTGCCGCTCGACTTGTTCACGCCGTACGAGCCGAGCCCGTTGTCGAAATCCGGACCCTTGTAGTACTCGCTGCCGCGCAGGCCGGTGGAGTAGCGGTACTCACCGGTGATGTCGCCGCGCAGGAACGGGGTGAACTGGTAGCCGACGCCGACGCCCGCGAAACCGCCGCCGCCGACCGCGTTGCCGAAGGCGCGGTTGGACTCGGCGTAGCCGGTGTAGTCGTAGGCGTCGCTGTAGCGCGGACGGGTGTAGATGCTCGCGCCCACGTCGCCGCGCAGGTACCAGCCGCCGCCGACCTCGATCGGCGGGGGCGGCGGGGGCGGGGGCGGCGGGAGCATCAGATCCGCGGCCGCGGCGAGGCAGGGCGCACCGACGCTCGCCGCGAGCGTCAGGCTACGCACCAAAGCGTTCAGCTTGGAGCGGGCCATGAGGATTCCTTCACTGGACTCGTGAGCCGGACGCGCGGCGCGCGGTCCCGGGGTACGAGGGCAGGATGGAAGGAACGTCTTAAATCCGGCTTAACGTTAAATGTTAGGCTTGCGCATCCGTTGCCGAACTGTCGAAACGGATATCCGGGCGAGACTTGCTTGTTTCGGCTGCGCTGCGCCGCCGGGGTCAGCGCAGTTCTTCTGTGGGGGCCGGACGGCGCGGGGGCTGAGGCCGCATGGGACCCGACGACGTGCGCATCCTGGCGCTGATGCTGCCCGAGGCGGTAGCGGGCGCCCACAGCGGCAACCCGGATTTCCGGGTCGGCGGCCGGGTCTTCGCGACCCTCTGGGTCGAGGAGGCGCGGGTCGTGCTGCGCCTCGCGCCCGCGGATCAGGCCGCCCTCTGCGAGGCCGAGCCGGACCTGTTCGCGCCGCTCGACGGCGCCTGGGGGCGGCGGGGCTGGACCAATCTCGACCTCGACCCGTGCGCGGAGGAGGTTCTGCGGGCGGCGCTGCTGGCGGCGTGGCGGATGACCGCACCCGCGGAGCTGCGCGCCGCCTACGCCGATCTGGGCTGACTCGGGCTGCCCCCTTCGGAGTCGAGCCGCGCCCCTCCGGGGCTCCGGCCTCAGGCCGCCGCGCGGGTGACGGCGTCGACCACCTCGTCGACCACCGCGTTGACGAGGCCGCGGTCGTCGCCCTCGGCCATGACGCGGATCACCGGCTCGGTGCCCGAGGGGCGGATCACGAGGCGGCCGGCATTGCCGAGCCGCTCGCGGGCGTGCTCGATGGCGCTGACCACGCTGTCCTCGCGCAGGGGCTCGCCGCTCCGGTAGCGGACGTTCTTCAGGATCTGCGGCAGCGGGTCGAAGCAGTGGCAGACCTCGCTCACGGGCCGGTTCTGCCGCTGCACCACGCTCAGCAGCTGCAGGGCGGCCACGAGGCCGTCGCCGGTGGTCGTGTAGTCCGACATGATGATGTGGCCGGACTGCTCGCCGCCGAGGTTGTAGCCGTGCGCCCGCATGTGCTCGAGGACGTAGCGGTCCCCCACCGCCGTGCGGGCCAGGGTCAGGCCGAGGCCGCCGAGGAACCGCTCCAGGCCGAGATTCGACATGATCGTCGCGACCACGCCCGGCTGCGTCAGGCGCTCGTCCTCCTTCCAGGAGCGCGCCACGACGGCCATGAGCTGGTCACCGTCGACCACCTGGCCCTTCTCGTCCACGATCAGCACCCGGTCGGCGTCGCCGTCCAGCGCGATGCCGATATCGGCCCGGCGCTCGCGCACCATGTCGATCAGGGCCGCGGGCGCGGTCGAGCCGACATCCCGGTTGATGTTGAACCCGTCCGGCTCGGTGCCGATGGCGATCACCTCGGCGCCGAGCTCCCACAGGGTCTCGGGGGCGACCCGGTAGGCCGCGCCGTTGGCGCAGTCGACCACGACCCGCAGCCCGTCCAGCGTCACCTGCCGCGGGAGGGTGCGCTTGGCGAACTCGATGTAGCGGGCGTGCACGCTCTCGATGCGCTTGGCCCGGCCGAGGTCGTTCGAGCCGGAGAGGCGCTTGTGCATGTCGGCGTCGATCAGCCCCTCGATCTCGTGCTCGATCGCGTCGTTGAGCTTGAAGCCGTCGGGCCCGAACAGCTTGATGCCGTTGTCCTCGAACGGGTTGTGCGAGGCCGAGATCATCACGCCGAGATCGGCCCGCATCGAGCGGGTCAGCATCGCCACGGCCGGCGTCGGCACCGGCCCGAGCAGGAGCACGTCCATGCCCACCGAGGTGAAGCCGGCGACGAGCGCGGTCTCGATCATGTAGCCCGAGAGGCGGGTGTCCTTGCCGATCACCACCCGGTGGCGGTGGTCGCCGCGCTGGAACACGAGGCCGGCGGCCTGACCGACCTTGAGGGCGAGCTCCGGCGTGATCACGCCGTTGGCCCGACCCCGGATGCCGTCGGTTCCGAAATACTTGCGCACCATCACGTCTCCGGCGCCCGGTCTCGCGGACCCGGCACAGCTTAGCAGATTATCGCGCCCGCCGGCGGCTCACCGGCCGGCAGAGTCAACGGGGTGCTCCCCGACAAAGGCGGTCGAAATGGGGCGCCCGGCGCGCTGCAGGAGCCGCGGCGCCGAGGCCGAAACCAGCGCGAGGCCCGAGACGGTCAGCAAGCCGAGCACGAGCCGGCGGAAGGCGACCTCGCTGAGGCCGAGATAGATCCGGGTGCCGAGCAGCGTCGGGACCAGCATCGCCGGCAGGACCACCGCCAGGATCGGCAGCGTCGCCCGGGTGACGAGCCCCGCGGCGAGGTAGGTCGCCAGGGTGACGCTGAGCATCGCGAGGTTGAAGTTCTGGATCACCGAGCGCTGCACGTCGCGCTCGTAGCGGCGCAGGGTGCACCAGAGGGTCGGCAGCATGCCCGTGAAGCCGCCGAGCCCGCCCATCATCCCGCCGCCGAGGCCCACCGCGGCGTCGGCGAGCCGGCCGCCGGCCGCGATCCGCGGTAGGTTCCGGGCGAACAGCATGGCCGGGCACCAGACCATCAGCAGGAGGCCGAGGAGCGTCTTGAACCAGTCGGCGTCGAGCCGCGGCAGCAGGAGGACGCCGAGGGGGATGCCGGCGAGGCCGCCGAGGACGAAGGGCGCGAGGCGCCTAGTCTCGAACCCGCGCCGGACCGAGACCGCCGCGATGACCTGGCCCGTGAAGGCGCCGGAGACGGCCAGCACGGCGGCGAGCTGCGGGTCGATCACCCAGGCCCAGAACGACAGGGCCGTGAGGCCGAAGCCGAAGCCCGACAGGCCCTGGACGAAGCCGGCGACGACGGCGCCGAGGGCGACGACGAGATAGGTCGAGACCGGCATCGGGGGTTTCGCGGCGGCCTGTGGAAGGGACCTGTGTTTCCGATTCGGCGGAGTCCGCGGAGCCTCCGGCCAAGCTGACGCGCGCGATCCGCCGACAGGAGGGCCGGTTTGTCACGGGAGACGCGGCGACGATCACGCGTCGCCGGCGAACGCCGCCGCTGATGAGGGAGCGCGACGCGGCCCCACGCGCGGTCCTGACAGCGTCCTGAAAGCGCACCGAATCCGCACGCGCGTCGAAGGAGGCCGCACGGAACGAAAAAGGGCGCCTCGCGGCGCCCCCTTCGCTCGTCCGATTCCGCGACCTCAGGCCTGCGGCTGCGGCTCCAGGCCGCCGTCGCTCTCCTTCGGCCGGCCGCGGCCCGCCGAGGGGACCGAGGAGCCCCGGGCCGGGGTCGGCGGCACGTCGCCGCCGTCGCGGATCGGGGGCTGGCCCTTGAGCAGGTTGCGGATCTCCTCGCCCGAGAGGGTCTCGTACTCGAGGAGCCCCTGGGCCAGGGCCTCCAGGTCGTCCTTGTGCTCGGCCAGGATGCGGCGCGCCTCCTCCAGGCCGGTCTCCACGAGGCGGCGGACCTCGGCGTCGATCTTCTGGGCGGTCGACTCGGAGACCGATTGCTGCCGGCCCATCGACATGCCGAGGAAGACCTCGTCGTTGTTGTCGCCGTACGCGACGGTGCCGAGCTCGGGGCTGAAGCCCCAGCGGGTCACCATCATCTTGGCGAGCCGCGTCGCCTGCTCGATGTCCGACTGCGCGCCCGAGGTCACCTTCTCGCGCCCGAAGATCATCTCCTCAGCGATGCGGCCGCCCATCATGATCGCCAGCCGCGAGGTCATCTGTTCGAAGCTCATGGAGAGCTTGTCGCGCTCGGGCAGCTGCATGACCATGCCCAGCGCCCGACCGCGCGGGATGATGGTCGCCTTGTGCACCGGGTCGGTGGCCGGGACGTTCAGCGCCACGATGGCGTGGCCGCCCTCGTGGTAGGCGGTGAGCCGCTTCTCGTCCTCGGTCATCACGAGGGTGCGCCGCTCGGCGCCCATCATGACCTTGTCCTTGGCGTCCTCGAACTCGTGCATCGTCACGATGCGTTTTCCGCGTCGAGCGGCGAGGAGCGCCGATTCGTTGACGAGGTTCATCAAGTCGGCGCCCGAGAAGCCCGGGGTGCCGCGCGCGATGGTCTTGAGGTCGACGTCGGGGGCCAGCGGCACCTTGCGGACGTGGACACGCAGGATGCGCTCGCGGCCGGTGACGTCCGGGTTCGGCACCATGATCTGGCGGTCGAAGCGGCCGGGACGCAGCAGCGCCGGGTCGAGCACGTCGGGGCGGTTGGTCGCCGCGATGATGATGACGCCCTCATTGGCCTCGAACCCGTCCATCTCCACGAGGAGCTGGTTGAGGGTCTGCTCGCGCTCGTCGTTGCCGCCGCCGAGGCCGGCGCCGCGGTGGCGGCCGACCGCGTCGATCTCGTCGATGAAGATGATGCAGGGCGCGTTCTTCTTGGCCTGCTCGAACATGTCGCGCACGCGGCTGGCGCCGACGCCCACGAACATCTCGACGAAGTCGGAACCCGAGATGGTGAAGAACGGCACGTTGGCCTCGCCCGCGACCGCCCGGGCGATCAGGGTCTTACCGGTGCCGGGCGGGCCGACGAGCAGCACGCCGCGCGGGATCCGGCCGCCGAGCCGCTGGAACTTCTGCGGGTCGCGCAGGAACTCGACGATCTCCTGGAGATCCTCCTTGGCCTCCTCGACGCCGGCGACGTCGTCGAACGACACCCGGCCGTGGGCCTCGTTCAGGAGCTTGGCCTTCGACTTGCCGAAGCCCATGGCGCGGCCGGCGCCGGACTGCATCTGGCGCGAGAGGAAGATCCAGGCGCCGATGAAGACGAGGATCGGCAGCCAGCTCACGAGGAGCTGGATGAACCAGGGGGTGTTGTCGGACGGCGGGCGGGCGGTGATCTGCACGCCCTTGCCCTGGAGCTTGGAGACCAGGCTCGGGTCGTTGGGCGCGTAGCTCGTGAAGTTGCCGCCGCCCACGTAGGTGCCGGACACGTCCTGCCCGGAGATCACCACCGACTGGATCTTGCCGGCATCGGCGTCGTTCAGGAGCTGGCTGTAGGCGATCTCGCTGCCGCCGCCCCGGTGACCCGGGTTCTGGAACAGGGTGACGAGGGCCAGCACCAGCAGGAAGATGACGACCCACAAGGCAAAGTTGCGAAAATTCGGGTTCATCGATCAATCCCTGGCGCGTGCGACCCCCAGGACGGACCCGCCACGCGGCTATTCCGGTCCATCCGTGCACACTCCGCCAATGTAGGCGGGGGGCTCTCCCTTGCCAAGTAAGTCGGGAGACCCTGCGGCGAGGGCAGCACCTGCGGGTCCGTGCCGGCGTGGCGGCGCCGGGGCGAGGCTCACGCCCCCGCCCGCGTCGGCGGCGACGAGGATCCCCGCGAGGGTGCGGCGGACCGGCTCCCGGCGGCGCAGGGCCGGCAGGAGCGATTCGAGGACGAGGGACTCGAGGCGCTCGAGGCGGCGCGGCGCCGCGCCGGCCCGGGCCAGGGCGAGATCCAGGCAGCGCAGGGCCACGGCGTCCGGCAGGGCCGCCAGGGCGCGCCCGTCGAGGCGCAGGCCCGCGCCCGTCTCCGACCCGGGCCGGAGCGCCCCGTCGAGGGCCTGCTCGGCCGCGCCCCGGAGCGCGGCCTCGTCGCGGGCGGCGCGCTCGGCGAGCCGGGCGAGGCGCGCCCGGGTCAGGCCCTCGCGCTCCAGGGCCGGCCAGGCCGTGCGCAGGCGGCCGCGGGCGAAGCGCGGGTCGCCGTTGGCGGGATCGCGCAGATACCCGATGCCGCGCGCCGCGCACCACGCCTCCAGGCTCGCCTTCGGCAGGTGCAGGAACGGGCGCCCGAGGGTGAGGCCGGGACCGAGGTCCCGCTCGGCGCGCATGCCGGCGAGCCCCGCGGGGCCGCTGCCGGCCGCGAGCCGGATCAGCACCGTCTCGGCCTGGTCATCCCGCGTGTGGCCCGTCAGCACGAGCCCGGCGCCGACCGCCCCGGCATGGGCGGCGAGGAGTGCGTAGCGGGCGGTGCGGGCCGCGTCCTGCAGGCCGGTGCCGGGCTTCGCGCCCGTCCAGGTCAGGGTCGCGTGGGGCAGGTCCAGCGCCCGGGCGGCGCGGCCGACGCCCTCGGCCTCCGCGCCGGATTCCGGCCGCAGGCCGTGATCGACGGTCGCCACGCGCAGGGACGCGCCGGTCGCGTCGCGCAGGCACGCGGCGGCGTGCATCAGGGCGCTCGAATCGGGACCGCCCGAGACGGCGAGGAGCACGCCCCGCCCGCCGCGCGCGGCCCGGTCGAGCCAGGGGCGGAGGGCGCCGAGGACCGGGTTGCCCGAGTCGCCCGAGTCGCCCGAGTCGCTCAGAGCGCCCGAGACGCTCAGGCGCCGCAGCGGGCGCGCTTCTGCTCGCGGGCGACGCCCTGGCGGACGCCGGTGCCGGCATTCGGGAACTTCCGGTCCAGCTCGGCCAGGGTCGCGCAGGCCTGCTCGCGGGCGCCGAGCGCGTTGAGCGTGACGCCGAGCTTCAGCATGGCGTCGGGGGCCTGGGCGGAGCGGGCGTAGTCGGTCGAGACCTTCAGGAACTGCTCGGCGGCCTCGCGGTTGCGGCCGCGGGCGAGGTAGCTCTCGCCGAGCCAGTAGGTCGCGCCGGCGACGCGGTTGTCGCGCGGGTGCGACTGGATGAACTGGCGCAGGCCCATCTCGGCCTGCTCGTACTGCTTGGCACGGTACAGCTCGACCGCGGCGTCGAAATCGGCGGCCGGATCTCCGGTCCGGGTCGCCGCCACGCTCTCGGAGGGCCGCGCCGGGATCGCCCCGGTCCGGGCCGGCGGCCGCAGGTCCACGGGCTCGTCGTAACCGGAGGTCCCGGCCTCCGAGTCGTCCTCGCCGGACTCGTTGAGCGCGCCCTGGGGCAGGCGCTGCGGCCGGGGCGCCGCCTCGGCGGCCTCCTCAGCCTCGCGGGGCGGCAGCGGCGCGGAGGGCTGCGTGCTGCCGAGCTGCATCGGGGCGCCCGGGGCGCCGGGGGCCTGCGACGGGTCAAAGGCGTCGCCGCGCTTCCCGGGGCGGCCGGCGCCCGGATTGCCGCCGTTGACGGGCCCCGACGGCGCGGGCGCGGCCGAGGGTTTGCCGCCCTTGCCCTCGTTCAGGCGGTACTCGACGTCCTCCTGGAACTTGCGCAGCTGCTCCTTGAGCTGGCGGTTCTCGTACTGGAGGGTCTCGATCTGCCCGGCCATCATCCGGGACTGGTTCTCGATGCGGCCGAGGCGCACCACCAGTTCCGAAGCGTCCTGCGCGGCGGCCGGGTGGGCGAGGAGCACGGCACCGACGGCGGTGGCGAGGGCGAGGCGGGTGCGAAGGCGGGCGGGCATGGTACGGCTGCGGTCCGGTGTCGGCGCGAGGCCCTATCAGATGCGCCGCACCGCGGCAAAACTGCGGCGCGGGTCGAAGGAGTGATCGAAGGCCGTGATCGAGAGCATCGATCGGAGGCGGCGGCCGAGAGCCGCCTCCGGGGTCGTTCGCGCGGCGGCCTACGCGCCGGCGCCGCGGTCGAGGACGATCACCGCGCGGCGGTTCTGCGACCAGCAGGAGATGTCGTTGCACACCGCCACCGGCCGCTCCTTGCCGTACGACACGGTCCGCATCCGGCTCGCCGCGATGCCGCGGGTGGCGAGGTAGTCGTTCACCGCCTGGGCCCGGCGGGCGCCGAGGGAGAAGTTGTACTCGCGGGTGCCGCGCTCGTCGGCGTGGCCCTCGATGATGAAGGTGTAGCGCGGGTAGCGCTGCAGCCACGCGGCCTGCTTGTCGAGGGTCGCGGTCGCGGTCGGCGTCAGGTCGGTGGAGTCCGACTCGAAGAAGACCCGGTCGCCGATATTGACGACGAAGTCCTGCGCGCTGCCCGGGGTGGCGGCGCCCGCCCCGAAGGCGGAGGCGTCGGCGAGGTCCTTGTCGTTGCTGCAGGCGCCCAGGCCGAGGGCGGCCACGAGTGCGAGGCCGAGGGCGGCGGCGCGGAAACGCTGGGGCATGGTCTGAAAAACTCCTCGAGCGGTGCCGAAGGCCGGCTGCTGGTCTTCGAGGCGGGTCCGCGTAATCCTGGCGCCGTTGGTAGGCGGGGTTGGTTAAGCGACGGTTCCGCCGGGCGGCGCGGGAGCGTGGTGACGGTCCGCACCGATCGACGGCGTGCGCTGACGCACCCGGACGCGCCCGGAATGCGGCGGCGGCGGGGCGGCGGGCCGCGACGCGCCATTTCGGCCGCCTCGGTTGCGGCGCTGCAACAGGCGCCGGGCCTCCGCCGGTAACGGTCGCGGGCCGGGCTTTAAGAGATCCTCAACCCTATCGGTCCCTTATCGGCGGGCCGAAGACCGGACCTCCCGCATGCGCCCCGCCCAGAGCGTCCTCATCGTCGAGGACAGCTACCTGCTCCTCGAGATCGTCGCGAGCCTGTGCGAGACGCACGGCATCCGGGTGATCGAAGCCTCGACGGGCGAGGCTGCGCTGACCGTCCTGCGCGACCGGGGTGCGGCGATCGACTGGCTGTTCACCGACATCCACCTGCCCGGGCTGATCGACGGCTGGACGGTGGCCCACGCCTTCCGGGCGATCCATCCGGACCGGCCGGTGGTCTACACCTCGACGGACACGCACGGCCGCAGCGGCGTGCCGGGCAGCCTGTTCCTGCGCAAGCCCTTCCAGATGCAGGAGGTTAACCGCCTGGTCCGGATGATGGTCGAGGGCCTGGGCGAGGCCGGCTCCGAGAGCCGGCTCTGCGCGGCGGGCTGAGTCACGGACCCATCCCAGCCGGTCCGTCATCGCGGGCGCAGCGACGGGTCTGCCGGCCGGACGCCCCGGGTCGCGGAGGCGGCCTCAGCCGCCCCGGAACAGCGCGACGATCTCCGGCGCGGCGAGCCACGCCTCGACCCGCGGGCAGGCGAGATCCCCGGGGGGCATCGCGTCGTAGAGGGCGAAGCTCGCCGCGACGAAGCCCGGCAGGTCGTAGAGCACCGGGAAGTCGTCGCCCCGCGGCTTGGTCTTGAACAGGTACGAGCCGGTCAGGCCGAAATGCTCAGCGATGGGCGGGTAGATCGGCCAGACCACGTCCTGGGCCAGCTCGTCGCCGAGGTAATCCTCGATCTCCACGGGCTCGGGCGTGAGCCCGTTCTCCTGCAGCAGCCGCCTCGCGATGTCGCCGAGGACGTGGACCTTGGGATGGTTCATCAGGTGCATGAAGGCGCCGCGGCGCGCCCAGCGGGTCACCTCGCGCTCCAGCCCGAAACCCAGGGCGTCGGCCGCGCCGACGAGCTCGCGCACCGCCGGGTCCCAGTGGTCGAGGTAGCCCAGGCGGGCGAACACGTCCTCGCGGAACAGGGCGGCCGTGCGGCCAGCATCGAGGCCGAGCCGGTGGGCGGTGACGACGATCGCCGAGTGGTACTGGCCCAGCGGCGACGGCGTCAGCTTCAGCGCGGCGAGGTCCGAGGCCTGCCCGACATAGACCATGTCCGGGTGGAAGGCCGAGAACACGATCGACGGGAACAGCTTGAGCCGCGGGTCGGCCGCGCGCACAGTGGCGGCGTCGCCGCCGGGGATCAGCCCGGCCGGGAAGGCCTGCGAGAAGACGTGGTCGTGGGCGCGCAGGGTCCGGATCAAGCCGTCGACATGGCCGTGGTCTCGCTTCAGCGAGCCCATGGGCAGGTAACGGACCGGGCTCTTCGGCGCGAGCAGGCGCATGGCCCGGGCGATGCCCCGGGCCTGGCAATTGCCCAGCACCGCGATGCTCGGCCCGTCACGGGTCGTGGCGGTGCGGGCGCGGTTCCGCCATGGTGTCGCCCAGGTGGGGGCCCAACGGGTAGGCGTCCAATCGGGCGCCGAGCGGGTGAACGCGCTGCGGGCGCGCCGGGGCAGGTCGTTCAGGGCCACGTCGCGTGCCGGTGTCAGCGGACGGAACAGCGCCCCCGAGGGCCTGCCGCCGTCGTGAAGAAGAGGGTTCGAAGATGGCGTTGAATCCGTATACGGGTCTACCGGCCGAGCGATTCTGGCGCAAGGTCGTCACCAACGTGCCGCCCTTCGCGGTCAATCCGCACCCGAAGGACACGTTCGTGATCGGACCGACCGACAAGGTCGCCACCGGCGGCTCGTGCTTCGCCCAGCGGGTGGCCGAGGCGGTGCGCGGCGCCGGGTTCAACTACTACCTGACCGAGCCGCCGACCCCCGGCATGAGCGCCGAGGAGGCCAATGCCCGCCAGTTCGGCACGTTCTCGGCGCGCTACGGCAACCTCTACTACACGCGCCAGTTCGTGCAGCTGTTCGACCGGGCCTACGGCACGTTCGAGCCGGAACTGAAGGCGTGGCTGCGCGACGACGGTCGCTACGTCGACCCGTTCCGCCCGACCGTCGAGCCGGCGGGCTTCGCCAGCGAGGCCGAGGTGGTCGCGGCGCGCGACGCGCACCTCGCCGAGGTGCGCCGTCTGTTCGAGACGCTCGACGTGTTCGTGCTGACGCTCGGCCTCACCGAGGGCTGGCGCTGGCGGGCCGACGGCGCGGCGCTGCCGCTCGCCCCCGGTGTCGCGGGCGGCACGTTCGACCCCGCGCTCTACGAGTGCGTGAATGCCGGCGCGGGCGAGGTGCTCGGTGACCTCAACGGCTTCCTCGACCGGCTCTGGAGCGTGAATCCGAAGGCGCGGGTGATCTTCACGGTCTCGCCGGTGCCGATGATCGCCACCTACATGGACCGGCACGTGATGGAGTCGAACAGCTACTCCAAGTCGGTGCTGCGGGTGGCGGCCGGCGAGGTGGTCGGCCGCGGCGACCCGCGGGCGGTCTACTTCCCCGCCTACGACATCGTCACGAGCAACGTGAATGCCGGGCGCTACTACAACGAGGACCAGCGCACCATCAACGACGCGGGCGTGCGCCACGTCATGCGCCTGTTCCTGGCGACCTTCGCCCGCGACCGGGTCTCGCCGGCGCCGACCCACGCCCCCGTCGACCTCGCGGCCGAGTTCGAGGGCAATGCCGGCGTGATCTGCGACGAGGAGGAGATCGAGCGCAGCGTGGCGTGACGGGGGGCCGAGATCGTTACCGGAGCGGCGGCGGCCATCGGGCGGCCTGCATCGTCTTCACGAGCGTAGCGAAGTGACCCAGGGCGACGCGACATCGACAGTCGTGGCGCTGCCTGGATTGCTTCGCTCCGCTCGCAAAGACGGCAGCGCTCCGAAGATCCCGCCGGGCAACCGCTCGAGCCCTTCGCGACCGTCACGGCGGCCGGGGCGATCCCGCGTTTGCCTCCAGCCCGGCCTTTCGGGCAAGCTCGGCCGCCCGGGCGCTCGCGCCTATCGGAGACGAATCCCTTGAGCCTGCCCCCGCCCCGCCGCGCCGACCACGACATCGATCCGGTCTTCGTGAAGCGGCACTCGCCCCGCGCCTTCACGGGCGAGGCCGTGCCCGAATCCGAGCTGATGCGGATGATCGAGGCGGCGCGCTGGTCGCCCTCCGCCTACAACTCGCAGCCCTGGCGCTTCCTCTACGCGCTCCGGGGCGACGCCCACTGGGACACGTTCTTCGACTTGCTGGTGCCCGGCAATCAGAAATGGGTGTCCGGCACCGGCGCGATCCTGTTCCTCGTCTCGAACGGGCTCATGAAGGTCGGCGACGAGCTGAAGCCCTCCTACAGCCACTCCTTCGACGCCGGCACCGCCTCGCTGGCCTTCCAGCTCCAGGCGATCCACCAGGGCTGGCACGCCCACGGCATGGTCGGGTTCGACCACGTCCGCGCGCCCGCGGTGCTGCGTCTGCCCGAGAACCACCGGATCGAGGCCGCCTTCGCGGTCGGCCGCAAGACGCCCGAGGCGGACCTCACCGAGGAGCAGCGGCCCCGCGAGACCCCGAACGGCCGCCGGCCGATCACCGACTTCACCATCGCGGGACCGTTCCCGCAGGCCGCCGGCTGAGACGGGCCGGAACCCGCTCGGACGGCCGGGGATTGGCTCCGCATCGCGACGCCGTCGCAGGTCCGTGGGCGCAGGCCCACGGGCTCGACCCGGGCCGGCAGGGGGCCGCCGCCGCGCGCCTCCTGTCCGCCCTCCGACGCTTCGGGAGCTGGCTCATGGATCCGTCCGACACCGCCGCGTCCGACCCGTTCCGGGATGACGGGCCGTTCGACCCCGTCCCCGGGCTGCAGACCGTCGCCGACCGCCACGGGGTCAGCCCGGACGCGGTGCGCCACCTGGTCCGGGCCCTCGAGCGTGGCCACGGCACGATGGCGCAGTTCGACCATCCCGATCTCGGCGGGATGGGGCAGTGGTTTTCCGGCGGGATGGTGATGGTCGGCCGGATGTTCGACGACGCGCTGAAGGCGCGGGTCGACGCGCTCTGCACCGAGCTGGCCGGGGCGCTCCCCGCGGGGGGCTTCTCGGAGGCCGCGCCCGCGGCGCGGCGCGGCGGCGGCGAGTGGTGGCTGGCCGGCCTCGGGGATCCGGCCAGCACCGGCGCGCAGGACGGGCTGCGCTACGCCTATTTCCCGGACAGCCGGCGGCTCGCCGTCGACGCGGGGTCCGGGGTCGCGCTGTACGATACCGGCGAGCACCGCATCACCGGCGTTTCCCAGGCGAACGGCAGCCTCGGCTTCACGGGACCGTCCGGGGCCGTCGCCCTCGACCGCCTGCGCCGGATCGAGGCGGAGGTCGCGGCGCCGCGCCAAGCGGACCCGGGCCGAGCGGACTCGGCCGAGATCCCGGCGAAGGCCGCCCCCGCCGCTTCGCAGGCCGCTGCGGCTGCCCCTTCGGCGGCCCCGGACCGGTCGTCTCCGGACGCGATCCTCGCGACCATCGAGCGGCTGGCCGACCTGCACGCGCGCGGCGTGCTCACCGACGCGGAGTTCGCGACCAAGAAGACGGAGCTGCTGGCCCGGCTGTGAGGGGCGCCCGGTCGCCGTACCCGCCGGCCCCGTCCCGAGGCGCGGAGGCCTCGCGGGATGCGGGCGCGGATCGGACCCTGCCGGGTCCCGACGGCCTCAGGCGATGCCGACGCGCAGCAGGTCGTGGACGTGCACGATGCCGACCGGCCGGCCGTCGGTGACGGCGAAGACCGCCGTGATCAGCCGGCGGTTCATCAGCTCCAGCGCGGCCTGGGCCAGCTTGTGCGGCTCCACGGTCACCGGGTCGCGGGTCATGACGGTCGAGACCGGCGTGTCGAGGAGCGTCGGACCCATGTGGCGGCGCAGGTCGCCGTCCGTGACGATGCCGACGAGGCGCCCGGCCGCGTCCGTGACGCCGACGCAGCCGTAGCGCCGCGCCGCGATCTCGATCATCACCTCGGACATGAGGGCGGTCTCGTGCACCAGCGGCATGTCCTGGGGCCCGTGCATCACCTGCTGCACGGTCCTGAGGCGGGCCGCGAGGGTGCCGCCCGGATGCAGGGTGTGGAAGCGCGCCGAGGTGAAGCCGCGCCGCTCCAGGAGCGCCACCGCCAGGGCGTCGCCCAGCGCCAGCTGGATCAGGCTGGAGGAGGTCGGCGCGAGGTCGTGCGGGCAGGATTCCCGCACGCGGGGCAGTTCCAGCAGCACGTCGGCGGCCTTGCCCAGGGTGCTCTCGCCGTTGCGGGTGATCGCCACCAGAGGGATCGAGAACCGGCGGCTGAAGCCGACCAGGTCGGACAGTTCCGCGGTCTCCCCCGACCACGACAGCGCGATGATGACGTCGTCCCGGGCGATCATCCCGAGGTCGCCGTGGCTCGCCTCGGTCGGGTGGACGAAGAAGGCGTGCGTGCCGGTGGAGGCCAGCGTCGCGGCGATCTTGCGCCCGACATGCCCGCTCTTGCCGATGCCGCTGACGATGACGCGGCCCTTGCTCTGCAGGATGGTCTGCACCGCCTCCTCGAAGGCCGCGCCGAGCCGGCCCTGGAAGGCCGCGCTCGCCTCCTGCAGGGCCGCGATGCCGAGTTGGAGGCTGCGGATCCCGAGGTCGCGGGTGGTGGCGAGATGCGCCGACGGCGCGTCGTAGCGGTCGTCGCGCAGGGCGCTGGAGGCGGGAGCGTTCATCGTGTCCGTTCTTGACCCGTCGACCGGATCCGGCACCGGGGGCCGGAATCGGGGAGCGGCGCAGCGAGGCGTCTCCGGCGACGCTAGGCAGCCGTCGTGGTTGAAATGTGACGCGGGGACGACGCAGCGCCGCACGCCGGTTGAAGGCGCGGCCGCCGGGGTCCATGCTCCCGGCACGCCATCCCGCGCGCCGTCCCGCGCCGCGGGCCCCAGGAGGGCAAGAGCCCCATGACCATCCGCTTCCCCGACCCCGATCCCGCGATCCTCGCCCGCCGCGAGGCGATCCTGGCCGGCCTCGCACCCCTGGTCGCGCCGGAGGCGCTGGTGGTCAGCGAGGACGAGCGCCGGGCCTTCGAGACCGACGGGCTCACCGCCTACCGGCAGATGCCGCTCGCCGTGGTGCTGCCCTCCACCACCGCGGAGGTCGCCGCCGTGATGGCCTACTGCCACGCCAACGGCGTGCGGGTCGTGCCCCGGGGCGCCGGCACCTCGCTCGCGGGCGGCGCCATCGCGCAGGCCGACGCGATCATCCTCGGCGTCGGCAAGATGACCCAGGTCCTCGACATGGACTTCGCCAACCGCACGGCCCGGGTGCAGAGCGGCATCACCAACCTGGCGATCTCCGGGGCGGTCAGCCACGAGGGCTTCTTCTACGCTCCCGACCCGTCGAGCCAGCTCGCCTGCACGATCGCCGGAAACATCGCGATGAATTCGGGCGGCGCGCACTGCCTGAAATACGGCGTGACCACCAACAACCTGCTCGGCGTCACCCTGGTGCTCAATGACGGCACCGTGGTGGAGATCGGCGGCCAGCACCTCGACAGCGGCGGCTACGACCTGCTCGGCCTCGTCTGCGGCTCGGAGGGGCAGCTCGGCATCGTCACCGAGGCGACCGTGCGGATCCTGCGCGCCGCCGAGGGCGCGCGCCCGGTGCTGGTCGGCTTCTCGAAGGTCGAGGATGCGGGCGACTGCGTCGCGGCGATCATCGCGGCCGGGATCATCCCGGTGGCGATCGAGTACATGGACCGCGAGGCGATCCTCATCACCGAGGACTTCGCCCAGGCCGGCTACCCGCGCGACGCCGAGGCGATGCTGATCATCGAGGTCGAGGGCTCGGACGCCGAGTGCGACGCGATGCTGGCCCGGATCGAGACGATCGCCCGGGATTTCCGCCCGACCAGCCTGCGCGTCTCGCGCTCGGAGGCGGAATCGGCCGCGATCTGGAAGGGCCGCAAGTCGGCCTTCGGCGCCACCGGCCGGATCTCCGACTACATCTGCATGGACGGGACGATCCCCACCGGCCAGCTCGGGCCGGTGCTGGAGCGGATCGGCGCCATCTGCGCCGAGAAGGGCCTGCGCGTCGCCAACGTGTTCCACGCGGGCGACGGCAACCTGCACCCGCTGATCCTGTTCGACATCAACACGCCCGGCGAATTGCAGAAGGCCGAGGCCGCGGGCGACGAGATCCTGAAGCTCTGCGTCGAGGTCGGCGGCTGCCTCACCGGCGAGCACGGGGTCGGCATCGAGAAGCGCGAGTTGATGCGCTTCCAGTACGACCAGGTCGATCTCGAGCAGCAGATGCGGGTCAAGGCGGTGTTCGATCCGGACTGGATGCTGAACCCCGCCAAGGTGTTCCCGCTGGACGGGCGCCTCGCGGCCTGAGCCGCGCCGCGCGCGGGGTCCGGCCGAGAGCTTGGCCGAGAGCCCGGCCAAGAGGTCTGGCGAACAAGTCCGGACCGGTGCGGGTGCGATCGTCTCCGATCGCCCGCCCCCGTCCGGGCCTCGCGGCCGCGCTCAGGCGGCCTCGACCTTGCGGCTCGCCCGGGTCTTGGTCGCGGCGGTCTTGCGGCGACCGGAGGCGGGGGCGGAGGCGGCAGCCTCCTCCTCGGCGGCGGCCTTGTCGGACGCCGGGGACCGGCCCGGCTGGCCGAGGCCGAGGCTCTTGGCGAGCGCCGAGCGCTGCGCCGAGTAGTTCGCCGAAGTGGTCGGGTAATCGGCCGGCAGGCCGTAGCGCTCGCGGTAGGTCTGCGGATCGAGACCGTGCTTGGTCAGGTGACGCTTCAGCGTCTTGTACGACTTCCCGTCGATGAAGCTGACCAGCCCGTCGGGGCGGATCGACTTGCGGATCTGGGCGGGCGTCGGCCGCTCGACGCTCTCGGTCGCCGGAGCGACGGGGCCGGCCCCGATCGTGTTCAGCGCCTCGTGGATGCTCGCGATCAGGGCCGGCAATTCGGCCGAGGGCAGCGAGTTGTTGGAAACGTAGGCCGCGACGACGTCCACGGTCCGCTCGATGAAATCCAATTGCGATGTCGGCGCAGCTTCTGACATTCTCTCGTTCCTCAGCACAAATGCCTGATGGGATCCCCACTTTCGCGAGTTAAGTCAGCGTCCGAAAAATGCAAGCCGCGCCATACAATTATCTGTGATGAGACCGAAGTCTAACTCTGCATCACGCGGCGAGGCTTACAGGGTATGGTTGCATTGGCGCCACTTAATGGACACTTCTGAGAGGCTTTATCGGTGTCCGCCCGGCGAATGCTAGTCGCTTCCTCGAAGCGGGTTTTCGCAGCCGGCAGAGACCTTTACCCCCGGGTCAGGGGCCGGCTCTAGACGGTCGTATACGATTGCCGCCCGGTCGTGCGGGCACAATGCGCAATCTTCGTACAGTTGTGCGAGCGCGGGGCGAGGCCCTGCGTCATTTTCGCAACCCGCGCGGCCTCAGGCGAAAGTCTTGCGCGGATCGAAGGCGTCCCGCACGGCCTCGCCGGCGAAGACGAGCAGGCTCAACATCACGGCGATGACCAGGAAACCGGTCAATCCGAGCCACGGCGCGGTCAGATTGTCCTTGCCCTGCGCGAGAAGCTCTCCGAGGGACGGCGAGCCCGGCGGCAGGCCGAAGCCGAGGAAGTCGAGCGAGGTCAGGGTGGTGATCGAGCCGTTCAGGATGAACGGCAGGAAGGTCAGCGTCGCCACCATGGCGTTCGGCAGCAGGTGGACCGTCATGATCCGGATATTCGACAGCCCCAGCGCCCGGGCCGCCCGGACATACTCGAAGTTCCGCGCCCGCAGGAACTCGGCGCGCACCACGCTCACCAGCGCGACCCAGGAGAACAGCAGCATGATCCCGAGCAAGACGAAGAAGCCCGGGGCGATGAAGGCCGAGATGATGATGATCAGGTAGAGGGTCGGGATGCCGCCCCAGACCTCGATGAAGCGCTGGAAGGCGAGATCGACCCAGCCGCCGAAATAGCCCTGCACGGCCCCCGCGATGACCCCGATCACCGACGAGACCGCGGCCAGGATCAGACCGAACAGGACCGAGATGCGGAAGCCGTAGATCACCCGCGCCAGCACGTCCCGCGTGGTGTTGTCGGTGCCGAGCCAGTGCTGGGGAATGTCCGCGCAGGTCGAGCCGCCGAGCTTCTCGGCGACGGGCTTGCACTGTGCGTCCGTGAGCATCCAGGTCGGCGGCGACGGCGACGGCGTCGGCAGGTCCTCGTTGATCGTGTCGTACGCGTACGGGATCGGCGGCCACAACGCCCAGCCGTTCGCCGCGATCTCCCGGCGGATCTCGGGGGAGCGGTAGTCGGTCGTGGCGAGGAAGCCGCCGAACTTCTCCTCCGGATAGTCGACCAAGACCGGGACCAGCCACTCGCCCTTGTAGGACATCACGATCGGGCGGTCGTTGGCGATGAACTCCGCGAACAGGCTGAGCACGAACAGGACCGTGAAGATCACGAACGATCCGTAGCCGAGCCGGTTGCGGCGGAAATTGTCGAGGCGGCGCCGGTTGAGCGGCGACAGCCGGGCGCGCCGGCCGACGGCCCCGGGCAGGACCGGCGGCGGCGCGCCCTCGTCCGGCCGCAGGACCAGCGGCTGGGCGCCGGGCATCGGCGCGGGCACGACCTCGCTGTCGCCGGGACGCGTGACCTCGTTCATCCGTGCTGCCTCCCGAGCCGCGTCGCGCGCGCGCCGGCCGCCCCGATATCCGGGCGGCCCCGCGACCGGTCGGCCGCGGGACGGAGGCCGGGAACGCTCAGCCGTCGAGCCGGGTCGCGGTGCCGTCGATCTCGGTGGGACGCAGGTTGCCGCTGCGCTCCAGCCAGCGGCGCAGCAGCCGGACGTTGCGGCGGTTGGCCTTGAAGGCGGCGTCGAACAGGTCGCCCGCCACCGGCACGGCGCCGATCAGCCCGTCGAAGGCCACGTTCAGGCCCATCCGGGCCACCAGCCAGCGCGGCGCCCCGAGGCGCTTCGCCTCGTAGACGATGAAGGACGAGATCACCATGCCGGCCAGGTCGCCGATCACCGGCACGAGGCCGATCAGCGCGTCGAACCCGACCCGCCGGTTGATGCCCGGGATGACGAAGGCGGTGTCCATCAGGTGGGCCAGCGTCTCCAGCCGGGCGAGGCTCGCCTCCCGTCCGAGATCCGCCGACAGGTAGGGGGGCCGGGTGCCGGCGCGGGTCTCGCCTCCGGGGAAGGTCTCGGCACGGGCGAAACGCCCGGCCTGGGCAGCCTGGGTGAAGTCCATGGTCGGGATCCGTCGGGAAGCCATCGTCCCCAACGATGTGGCCCCCCACCGGGATCCCCGCAAGGACGGCGCCCGCTCGGCGCGTGCGGTCCGCCGTGATGCCCGTCCTGCTGCCCGTCATACCGTCCCTCGAGCCGACCCTCATGCCCCGGCCCCCGGGAGCCCGCGCATGCGGTCGAGCGCCGCATCCAGGGTCGCGTCGTCCTTGGCGAAGCAGAGCCGGACGAGGCCGCGCACGGAGGCGTCCGGGTAGAAGGCGCTCACGGGGATCGCCGCGACGCCGTGACGGGTGACCAGGGCCTCGCAGAAGGCCACGTCGTCGGCGTGGCCGCGGGCGGTGATGTCGATGTTGAGGAACCACGTGGCCCGGGCCGGCAGTACGGTGAAGCCGAGGCCGCGCAGGCCGTCCGCGAGCCTGTCGCGGGACCGGGCGTAGCCGGCCCGCATCGCCTCGAACCACGGGGCCGGCTTGCCCAGCCCGTAGGCCACCGCCTCCTGGAGGTTCGGGGGCGTCGTGAAGGTCAGGAACTGGTGCGCCTTGGCGAGCCCGCGCATCAGCCGGGCATCGGCCATCACGAAGCCGACCTTCCAGCCGGTGAGGGAGAAGATCTTTCCGGCCGAGCCGATCTTGACGGTCCGCTCCCGCATCCCGGGCAGCGCCATCAGCGGCCGGTGGCGCGCGCCGTCGAACACCACGTGCTCCCAGACCTCGTCGCAGAGGGCGGTCACGTCGAAGCGCTGGCAGTAGCGGGCGAGCAGGTCGAGGTCCTCGGGCGCGAACAGGGTGGCGCTCGGGTTGAGGGGGTTGTTCAGCACCACGACCCGGGTCCGCGCCCCGAAAGCCTCCGCGAGCGCGGCCTCGTCGAGGCGGAAGTCCGGGGGCCGGAGCGCCACGACCCGCGGCACGCCGCCCGCCCGCCGGACCAGGGGCAGGTAGGCGTCGTACATGGGCGCGAACAGCACGACCTCGTCGCCGGGCTCGATCAGCGCCAGGAGCGCGCCGGCCAGGGCCTCGGTCGCCCCGGAGGTGACCATCACCTCGGTCTCCGGGTCGAGGACGAGGCCCTGGTGCTGCGCGTAATGGGCGGCGACCGCCTCGCGCAGGGCCGGCAGGCCCATCATCGGCGGGTACTGGTTCCAGCCGTCCAGGAGCGCCCGCGCGCCCCGCTCGCGGACATCCGCCGGCCCGGCGTCGTCCGGGAATCCCTGGCCGAGATTGATCGCACCGTGGACCCGCGCGAGACGCGACATGGTCTCGAACACGGTCGTGGGCAGCGCGTCGAAGACGGGGTTGATGACGGCGGACCTCATGCGGCGCGGCACGGGGTACGGCACGCGGCGCCGGGCATCGAGAGAGTCGGCATGGCGGGTCTCGGCATCGCCGGCCTGTAACATGGCCGTCGCGCGTTGCGGAATGTGCGCGGTCGCACAGACCCGGTCTCCGGCGCGCCGGGGCCGGCTGACGAATGTTGACATTCATCACCCGTCTCTTAGGTTCGGATCACGGCCGGAGCGGCGCACACGCCGACGGAGCTTCGCCCCCTCGCTCCGTCAGCGGGGCGCCGCTCCGGTCCCCAGAAGGGTCATCGACTTGCGGGTCGGTGGCCCTTTCGGCATGTCCGGACGCGGCCGCACCCGCTCACGCCCCGCTCGCTGGGTCGGCCACCGGATACGACGATGCGGCCCTCCTCACGCGCGTTCCTCGGCTGCCTGGTGCTGGCGCTGCTGATCGGCGGCCTCGGACTCGGCCTGCGCCGCGCCGTGGCCGTCACCCCGGTCGATCCCGCGTTCCGGGCGGTGCTGCGCGCTTATGCGGTACCGGACGCGTCCGGCGGGCCCCAGCAACACGAGTGAAACGTCGCCGCCCTAGTGACGGCGCATTGGCCGGGCACCGGTGGAGGGCGCCGCGAGGTGCGCGAGCGGCGCGGCCGCGGGTGTCCATGACGCCGCGGTAAGGAGCCGTTCGGGGCCCGGACAGCTTTATGGGCTTACGCTCCCGTACACGGGATCGGAGCCGTCGGGTCCCGCGGGACCGGGCGGCTTCAGGACGGGCTTCCGGGACGCGGCGTTCCGGGGGCGGCATGGGGGCTTGGACAGCGAGGGATAGGGTGCCGCCGGTCGCGCAGACGACCGTCCTGTGCTCTAGTCAGGCATGAACGAGAGTTCACCGATCCGGACCGACACGGCCCGCGCCTACCAGCCCGGCGAGGCGCCCGCGCGCGAGGTCCGGACGCGGCGCTTCCGCCCGATCCGCTGGCTCGTGTTCCTGGTGCTGCTCGCCGGCGCCGGGGCGATCGGCCACCGCTGGTACGAGGCCCGCACCGGCAAGGGTGCCGAGCCGGCGACGGCGCATCACACCGGCGGCCACGGCGGCCGGCGCGGCGGGGCCGACATGCCGCAGGCGGTGGGCATCGCCAGCGCCACGACCGGCGACATGCCGGTGGTGCTGCAGGGCCTCGGTACCGTGACGCCGCTCGCCACCGTGACGGTGAAGTCGCAGATCAGCGGCTACCTCACGCAGGTGCAGTTCCGGGAGGGCCAGAACGTGAAGGCGGGCGACGAGCTCGCCCGGATCGATTCCCGCCCCTACGAGGCGCTGCTCGCGCAGTACCAGGGCCAGCTCGCCCGCGACCAGGCGCTGCTCCAGAACTCGAAGCTCGACCTGCAGCGCTACCAGACGCTGAACCGGCAGGACTCGATCTCGAAGCAGAACGTCGACACGCAGGCCGCCCTGGTGAAGCAGAACGAGGGCACGGTCGCGGCCGACCAGGCGCTCGTCGACCAGCAGAAGCTCAACATCGCCTACACGCACATCGTCTCGCCGGTGGACGGCCGCGTCGGCCTGCGCCAAGTCGACCAGGGCAACTACATCTCGGCCGCCTCCACGGCGATCGTGGTGGTGACCCAGCTCCACCCGATCTCGGTGGTGTTCACCCTGCCGGAAGACGACGTGTCGCGGGTGATGCGGCAGGTGCGGGCGGGCGCGAAGCTCACCGTGCGGGCCTACGACCGCGGCGACGCCCACGAGATCGCCACCGGCCGCCTCGACACGGTCGACAACCAGATCGACACGACCACCGGCACGGTGAAGCTGCGCGCGCTGTTCGACAATTCCGACGAGGAGCTGTTCCCGAACCAGTTCGTCAACGCCAAGCTGACCGTCGACACGGTGCGGGGCGCGACGCTGGTGCCGAATTCCAGCCTGCTCCAGGGCACGCCCGGCACCTACGTCTACCTGATGGACGGGGACAGCAAGGTCACGGTCCGGCCGATCAAGACCGGCGAGACTGACGGGACCCACACGGTGGTGGTCTCCGGGCTGAACCCGGGTGACCGCGTCGTCACGGACGGCACCGACCGGCTGAAGGACGGCGCGCCGGTGCGCATCACCGAGGGCGCGCCGGCGGTCGCCGGCGACGGCAAGGCCGCGGCGGCGAAGCCGGACGGCAAGGCTGACGGCAAGGGGGAGGTGAAGCCCGCCGCGCCGGCCGACGCGGCGGCGGATTCCCAAGGGACAGCGGAGGGCGGTCGTCGGCACCGGCGCCGTCAGGCGCAGTGAGGACGGCTCTGGCGCGACGCTCCCTCTCCCCCCTCCGCGGGGGAAGGGATAACGGGAGCGCGTCATGAACCCGTCCCGCCTGTTCATCCTGCGACCGGTGGCCACGACGCTGCTGATGCTGGCGATCCTGATCGTCGGCGGCGTGTCGTACCTGAACCTGCCCGTCTCGGCGCTGCCGGCGGTCGATTACCCGACGATCCAGGTCCAGACCTTCTATCCCGGCGCCAGCCCCGAGGTGATGACCTCCTCGGTGACGGCGCCGCTGGAGCGGCAGTTCGGCCAGCTCGCCAACCTCAACCAGATGACCTCGCAATCCTCCGCGGGCGCCTCGGTCATCACCCTGCAGTTCAGCCTGGACCTGCCGCTGGACATCGCCGAGCAGCAGGTCCAGGCGGCGATCAACGCCGCCGGCAACCTCCTGCCCTCCGACCTGCCGGCGCCGCCGATCTACGCGAAGGTCAACCCGGCCGACGCGCCGGTCCTGACGCTGGCGCTCACCTCCAAGACCCTGCCGCTCACCCAGGTGCGCGACCTCGCCGAGTCGCGCCTCGCGCAGAAGATCAGCCAGGTGGCGGGCGTCGGCCTCGTGAGCATCTCGGGCGGCCAGCGCCCGGCCGTGCGGGTCCGGTTCAACGCGCGGGCGCTCGCCGCCTACGGGCTCAACATCGACGACCTGCGCACCACCATCACCAACCTCAACGTCAACACGCCGAAGGGCACGATCGACGGGCCGAAGCAGTCCTACGCGATCAACGCCAACGACCAGATCCGCGACCCGAAGGCCTACGACGCGGCGATCATCGCCTACCGCAACGGCGCCCCGGTGATGCTCTCGGAGGTGGCCGACGTGGTCGAGGGGCCGGAGAACACCAAGCTCGGCGCCTGGGCGGACGCGACGCCGGCGGTGATCCTGAACATCCAGCGCCAGCCCGGCGCCAACGTCATCGCGACCGTCGACAAGATCAAGTCGCTGCTGCCGCAGCTCCAGGCGAGCCTGCCGGCCGCCGTCGTGGTGGCGCCGCTCACCGACCGGACCACCACGATCCGCGCCTCCGTGGAGGACGTGCAGTTCGAGCTCGGCCTCGCCATCGCGCTCGTGGTGCTGGTGATCTTCCTGTTCCTGCGCAGCCTGTCGGCGACCCTGATCCCGAGCCTGTCGGTGCCGCTGTCGCTGGTCGGCGCCCTGTCGGTCATGGACCTGTACGGCTTCTCCCTCGACAACCTGTCGCTGATGGCGCTCACCATCGCCACCGGCTTCGTGGTCGACGACGCCATCGTGGTGATCGAGAACATCGCCCGGCACGTGGAGGCCCGGGACTCGCCCCTGGAGGCGGCGCTCAAGGGCTCCCGCGAGATCGGATTCACCATCATCTCGCTGACCGTCTCGCTGATCGCCGTGCTGATCCCGCTCCTGTTCATGGGCGACGTGGTCGGGCGGCTGTTCCACGAATTCGCCATCACGCTGGCGGCCACGATCATCATCTCGGCGGTGGTCTCGCTGACGCTGGTGCCGATGCTGTGCGCGCGGCTCCTGAAGCACGTCCCGGAAGCCGGCCACCGCCGCCGGGAGGGCGTCCTCTCCCGCCTGGGCCGGCGCGCCATCGACGGCACGATCGAGTCCTACGGCCGCTCCCTGCGGGTCGTCCTCAACCACCAGGGCCTGACCCTGCTGGTGGCGCTCGGCACGCTCGGGCTCACGATCTACCTGTTCGCGGTGATCCCGAAGGGCTTCTTCCCCGTGCAGGACACGGGCGTGATCCAGGGCATCACCCAGGCCGACCAGTCGGTCTCCTACGCCGCCATGGCCGAGCGCCAGCAGCGGATGGCCGAGATCGTCCTCAAGGACCCGGACGTGGCCAGCCTGTCGTCGTTCATCGGGGTCGACGGCCAGAACGTCACGCTCAATTCCGGCCGGATGCTGATCAACCTGAAGCCCCGGGACGCGCGCACCGCGACGGCCAGCGCGATCATCCGGCGGATCTCGGCGGCGGCGGCCAACCAGCCCGGCATGCGGCTCTACATGCAGCCGGTCCAGGACCTGACGATCGACACCGCGGTCTCGGCGACCCAGTACCAGGTGATCCTGGAGAGCCCGAACATCGACGATTTCGAGACCTGGGTGCCGCGCTTCACCGAGGCGCTGGCGAAGTCGCCCGTGGTCACCGACGTGGCGAGCGACCACCAGGGCCAGGGGCTCGCCGCCTACGTGACCATCGACCGGCCGACCGCCGGCCGCTACGGCATCACCCCGGCGACGATCGACAACGCCCTCTACGACGCCTTCGGCCAGCGGATCATCTCGACGATCTTCACCCAGTCCAACCAGTACCGGGTGATCCTGGAGGCCGACCCGAAGCTGCACACGACGCTCCGCAGCCTCGACGCGATCTACCTGCCCTCCTCCACGGCGACCAACGGGCAGGTGCCGCTCTCGGCGGTCGCGCGGATCAGCGAGCGGCGGGCGCCGCTGCTGATCTCCCATCTCGGCCAGTTCCCGGCCACCACCGTGTCGTTCAACCTCGCCCCCGGCGCGGCGCTGGGGCAGGCGGTCGAGGCGATCGACAAGGTCAAGGCCGAGATCGGCCTGCCGCCCTCGTTCCGGGTGGTGCCGCAGGGCTCGGTCTTCGCCTTCCAGTCGGCGCTCGGCAACGAGCTGTTCCTGGTCCTGGCGGCGATCGTGACCGTCTACATCGTGCTGGGCGTGCTCTACGAGAGCTTCATCCACCCGATCACGATCCTCTCGACCCTGCCGTCGGCGGGGATCGGGGCGCTGCTCGGCCTGATGCTGTTCGGCCTGTCGCTCGACATCATCGCGGTGATCGGCATCGTGCTGCTGATCGGCATCGTGAAGAAGAACGCCATCATGATGATCGACTTCGCGCTCCAGGCGGAGCGCGAGGACGGGCTCGAGCCCCGCGAGGCGATCTTCCAGGCCTGCCTGCTGCGCTTCCGGCCGATCCTGATGACGACGCTGGCGGCGCTCTTCGCGGCGGTGCCGCTGATCCTCGGCACCGGCGTCGGCTCCGAGCTGCGCCAGCCGCTCGGCATCTGCATCGCGGGCGGCCTGATCGTCAGCCAGGTGCTGACGCTGTTCACCACGCCGGTGATCTACCTGGCCTTCGACCGGCTGGAGCGGCGGATCTCGGGGCGGCGGGGGCCGGATCTCGCGCCCGGCGAGGCGCTGCCGTGAACATCTCCGAGCCGTTCATCCGGCGGCCGGTGGCGACCACGCTGCTCACGATCGGCGTGCTGCTCGCCGGGCTGTTCGCCTTCCTGAAGCTGCCGGTGGCGCCGCTGCCGCAGATCGACTTCCCGGTGATCCTCGTCCAGGCCCAGATGGCCGGCGCCTCGCCCGACACCATGGCCACCACCGTGGCGGCGCCCCTGGAGCGGCGGCTCGGCGCCATCGCGGACGTCAACGAGATGACGTCCACGAACTCCCTCGGCTCGACCCGGATCGTGCTGCTGTTCGGCCTCAACCGCGACATCGACGGCGCGGCCCGCGACGTCCAGGCCGCCATCAACGCGGCGCGCGCCGACCTGCCCGCGTCGCTCCGGCAGAACCCGACCTACCGGAAGTTCAACCCCGCCGACACGCCGATCATCATCCTCGGCATGACCTCGGAGACGCTGACCCGCGGCCAGGTCTACGATTCCGCCGCCACCGTGGTGCAGCAGAAGCTGTCGCAGCTGCCGGGCGTCGGCAACGTCGATATCGGCGGCTCGTCCCTGCCGGCCGTGCGGGTCGAGCTCGATCCCACGGCCCTGTTCAACTACGGCATCGGCCTCGAGGGCATCCGGGCCGCGCTCGCCTCCGCGAACGCGAACTCGCCCAAGGGCGAGATCGACGCGGGCGACCGCCGCTACCAGCTCTACGCCAACGATCAGGGCCGCAAGGCCGCCGATTACCGCGACATCATCGTGGCCTACCGCAACGGCGCCGCGGTGAAGCTCACCGATGTCGGGCAGGTGCTCGACGGGGTCGAGGACAAGCGCAACCTCGGCATCGTCAACGGCAAGCCGGGCGTGCTGCTGTTCGTCTACAAGCAGCCCGGCGCCAACGTGGTCGAGACCATCAACGCCGTGAAGGAGGCGCTGCCGCAGATCACCGCCTCCCTGCCCGGCGGCATCGACATCAAGCTCACCGGCGATCGCAGCGCCACGATCCGCGCCTCCCTCGCGGCCACCGAGGAGACGCTGCTGGTGGCGGTCGGCCTCGTCATCCTGGTGGTGTACGGCTTCCTGCGCTCCTGGCGGGCCACGCTGATCCCGGCGGTCGCCGTGCCGATCTCGATCGTCGGCACCTTCTCGGCGATGTATCTGCTCGGCTACTCGCTCAACATCCTGTCGCTGACCGCGCTGATCATCGGCACCGGCTTCGTGGTCGACGACGCCATCGTGGTGCTGGAGAACGTCCAGCGGCACATCGAGGAGGGCAAGCCCCGGCTCCAGGCGGCGCTGATCGGCGCGCGGGAGGTCGGGTTCACGGTGATCTCGATGAGCCTGTCACTCATCGCGGTGTTCCTGCCGATCCTGCTGATGGGCGGCCTCGTCGGCCGCATCTTCCAGGAATTCTCCGTCACCCTGTCGCTGTCGATCCTGATTTCCTTGGTGCTCTCGCTCACGACCACGCCGATGATGTGTGCCCGGCTGCTCCGGGCCGAGGGGCATGGCCCCAATGGCGAACCGCCGGCCGGCCGCCGGCCGAACCTGCTGATCCGGATTTTGGAGGGCGGCTTCGCCCGGCTGCTCGGGGCCTACGCGCGGACGCTGGAGGTGGCGCTCGCCCATCCGCGCCTCGTCCTGTTGAGCCTGCTCGCCACGGTCGGGCTCAACGTCTACCTCTACATCATCGTCCCGAAGGGCTTCTTCCCCGAGCAGGATACCGGGCAGATGATGGGCGGCATCCAGGCCGACCAGCGCATCTCGTTCCAGTCGATGGAGAAGAAGCTCACGCAGGCGACCGCGATCGTCGGGGCGGATCCGGCGGTCGAGAGCGTCGTCGGCTTCACGGGCGGCCGCGGCACCAACTCGGCCAACGTCTTCGTCGGCCTGAAGCCGCTCAACGAGCGGGCGCCGATCTCGGCCGTGATGGCGCGGCTGCGGCCGAAGCTCGCGCAGGTCGCGGGCGCGCGCCTCTACGTCTTCCCCCGCCAGGACCTGCAGATGGGCGGCCGCCAGAGCTTCGCCCAGTACCAGTACACCCTCCAGGGCGACACGGCCGAGGAGCTGTTCGCCGCCGCCCCGAAGCTGGTGGCGGCCCTGCAGAAGGACCCGACCTTCGCGGACGTGACCTCGGACCAGCAGGAGGGCGGGTTGGAGAGCCGGGTCGTGATCGACCGGGCGACCGCGTTCCGCTACGGCATCACGCCGAACAAGATCGACAACACCCTCTACGACGCCTTCGGCCAGCGCCAGGTCTCGACGATCTACAACCCGCTGAACCAGTACCACGTCGTGATGGAGATCGCGCCGCGCTACCTGGAAACGCCGGAGACGCTCAAGCAGATCTACGTCTCGACCTCGGGCGGCAACGCGCCGGGCTCGGCCACCACCAACGCGGTCGCCGGCACGGTGGCGGCGGGCGGGACCGTCAACACCAACGCGGCGACCGGCACCAGCAGCCCGGGCAGCGGGTCGTCGGCGAGCGCCGCGACCGGCGTCGCCACGGGCTCCGGCGCCGTCGGCGGCTCGGGCACCGCGGGCGCCGTCGCGGCGGCGGCCGCCGCCGCCTCCGCCAGCACGGCCGACACCGCCTCGAACGCCGCCGCCATCGCGTCCGACTCGGCCCGCAACGCCTCCGCCAACGCCATCGCGGCGAGCAAGGGCGGCGCCTCGTCGAGCGCGCCGGTCTCGGCCGCCAAGGAGACGATGGTGCCGCTCTCGGCCTTCGCGCGGATCGAGCCCGGCAGCGCCCCCGTGCAGGTGAGCCACCAGGGCCTGTTCGTGGCGACCACGATCTCGTTCAACCTCGCCCCGGGCAAGAGCCTGTCGGACGCCACCGACGCCATCGACCGGGCCATGGCCTCCCTGCAGCTGCCCGCCACGATCCACGGCGAGTATGCCGGCGCGGCCAAGAACTACGTCGCCTCCGCGTCGCGCCAGCCGCTGCTGATCCTGGCGGCGATCCTGGCGGTCTACGCGGTGCTGGGGATCCTCTACGAGAGCTTCGTGCACCCGCTGACGATCCTCTCGACCCTGCCCTCGGCCGGCGTCGGCGCGGTGCTGGCCCTGCTGGTGACGGGCACCGACTTCACCATCATCGCGCTGATCGCGGTGTTCCTGCTCATCGGCATCGTGAAGAAGAACGCGATCATGATGATCGACGTGGCGATCGACGCGGAGCGGACCCGGGCCGCGAATCCCGTGGACGCGATCCGCGAGGCCTGTCTCCTGCGCTTCCGGCCGATCATGATGACGACGCTGGCCGCCATGCTCGGCGCCGTGCCGCTGATCCTGGCCAACGGCGAGGGCGCGGAGCTGCGCCGCCCGCTGGGCATCGCCATCGTCGGCGGGCTGATTGTGAGCCAGATCCTGACCCTCTACACCACCCCTGTCGTCTACCTCACCCTCGATCGCCTCCGGCACAGGGTGCTCAACCGGCGCAGGCGCGGCGGGCGGAGCGGAGAAGCGGCGCTGCCGGCCGGAGAGTGATGGTTAAGGTTTCACGTGAAACAGCGGCGGCCGCGATCGCGCGCGGGGGTTCCTCCAACCCACCTCCTCATCCTGAGGTGCTGCGCAGCAGCCTCGAAGGAGGGCTCCAGCCAGGCGCGCGATTCCTGGAGGGCTCCTTCGAGGCCTCCGCTACGCTCCGGCACCTCAGGATGAGGTTCAGGGTGGGAGGTGCGCTTTTTACCCATCAACGGCTCCGCACCCTCGCATCCCTGCTCCTCGCCGCCCCGCTCCTCGCCGGCTGCGTGGTCGGCCCGGACTACACCCGACCCTCCGTGGAGACGCCGCTGGCCTACAAGCAGGGCGGTGTCCGGGAGGACAGCCCGGCCTACGTCGCGGCGCGGAAGAAGGGCTGGCGCGAGGCCCGGCCGAGCGACGCGGTCGAGCGCGGCGACTGGTGGCGGGTGTTCAAGGACCCGACCCTCGACCGGCTGATCCGCCTCGTCGACGTCGACAACCAGTCCCTCCGGCAGGCGGTGGCGAATTACCGGCAGGCGCGGGCGCTCGTCGCCTCCGCGCAGGCGGCCCTGTACCCGACGGTGATCGGCGCGCCGAGCATCACCCGGACCGGCAGCGGCACAGCCACGCGAACCAACGTGGCGCTGCTGGGCCAGGCGAGCTGGGAGCTCGACCTGTTCGGCGGCACGCGCCGCACCATCGAGAGCGAGGCGGCCCTGGCGCAGTCCGACGCCGCCACGATCGCGCTGACCCGCCTGAGCATCCAGGCGGAGATCGCGGCCGACTACCTGACGGTGCGCTACGCCGATTCCCTCCAGAAGGTGCTCGACGAGAACGTCGAGAACTTCAAGAGGACCCTGGCGATCACCGAGAACCAGTACGCCGCCGGGGTCGCGGCGCGCTCCGACGTGATCACCGCGCAGACCCAGGTCCAGACCATCCAGGCCCAGGCCATCGCGGTGCGCCTGACCCGGGTGCAGTTCGTCAACGCCATCGCCACCCTGATCGGGCGGCCGCCCTCCGAGGTGTCGATCCCGGTATCCGGCATCGGGCGCAGCCCGCCGGGCGTGCCGGTGGGCATCCCCGGCGACCTGCTGGAGCGGCGGCCCGACGTGGCCCAGGCCGAGCGCCTCGTCCAATCGCAGAGCGAGCGCATCGGCGTGGCGGTGGCGGCCTTCTTCCCGACCGTGACGATCTCGGCCCAGGGCGGCATCTCGGGGGCGACCCGCAACGGCCTGCTCTCAGCGGCCAACCAGGTCTGGTCGGTGGCGGCCTCCGGCAGCGAGGTGCTGTTCGACGGCGGCGCCCGCACCGCGGCGCTGCGCTCGGCCGAGGCCGGCTACGACGCGGCGGTGGCCAATTACCGGCAGGTGGTGCTGGCCGCCTTCGCGGAGGTCGAGAACCAGATGGCGGCTTTGCGCATCCTCGGCCAGCAGCAGGGGGCGCAGGACACCGCCGTGGACCTGTCGCGCAGGGCCGTGGAGATCACCCTCAACGAGTACCGGGCCGGCACCCAGAACTTCACCACGGTGGTGACCGCGCAGAACCTGCTCGTGAACAACGAGGTCAACGCCCTTCAGGTGCGACTGAACCGCTTCACTGCGGCGGTCACGCTGATCCGGGCGCTCGGCGGCGGCTGGGACGTGCGCGCCCTGCCGAGCGATTCCGAGCTGAAGGGCCCGAGCCTGCCGATCGACCGGGGCGGCCAGGCGGTCCGCCCCGACGAGTAGCGGCCGCCGGGCCGAGCGCCCGCGCGGGACCGTCAGGCCGCCGCCGCGTGCCCCCCGCAGAGCTGGACCTCGACGGTGACGTGGCTCAGGCCCTTCACCCCGGCGAGGCGCGCCTTGTAGTGGGCGGGCGGTTGCGGATCGTCGCTGACGAGGGCGATCACGGCGGCCCGGTGGCCCGGCCCGATCTGCCAGAGATGCAGGTCGCTGACCCGGTCGCCGCCGATCTCCAGGCGCTCCCGGATCTCCCGGGTGGCCGCCGGCGAGGACCGTGCGTCGAGGAGCACGAGGGCGGCCGTCCGCAGCAGGCTCCACGACCACGCCAGGATCACGGCGGTGCCGACGAGGCCCATGGCCGGGTCGAGCCAGGCGAGGCCGAGATAGCGCCCGCCGAGCAGCGCCACGATGGCCAGGACCGACGTCAGCGTGTCGGCCAGGACGTGGACGTAGGCGGCCCGGAAGTTCGTGTCGTGGCCGCCGTGGCCGCCATGCGCGTGGCCCGCGTGCGCGTGACCTCCGTGCGCGTGACCTCCGTGCGCGTGGCCTCCGTGATGGTGAGCGTGGTCGTCGTGGCCGTGGTCGTCGTGGTCGTCGTGCAGCAGCCAGACGCTCGCGAGGTTCACGGCGAGCCCCAGCACGGCGATCGGGATCGCCTGACCGAAGCCGATCGCCACCGGGTGCAGCAGCCGGTCGAGGCTCTCGGCGCCGATCAGCAGGGCGATCAGGCCGAGCAGCAGCGCGCTGGCGAAGGCCGCGAGGTCGCCGAACTTGCCGGTGCCGAAGCTGAAGCGGGGGTCGTCCGCGTGGCGCCGGGCGAAGTGGTAGGCGAGCGCCGCGACGCCCAGGGCCGCCGCGTGGGTCGACATGTGCCAGCCGTCGGCGACCAGCGCCATCGAGCCGAGCCACGTGCCGCCGGCGACCTCCGCCACCATCGTGACGGCCGTGAGCGCGACCACCGCCCAGGTCCGGCGGGCGTGCCGATCGTGCCGGTCGCCCAGGAAGACGTGGCTGTGGGCCCAGGGCTCGAGGGAATGGGTATGCATGCGGGGTTCCTTGATCCTAACCTCGGCGCAGCATAGCCCAGCGGGTACCGGAACGGGCCTCGCCGCGGCGGGTTGTCAGGCCGGTTTGGTGCAGTGCAGCCACACGGGAGTCAGGGATGGCCGAGCCGACGACAGCCCTCAAGGACACGGCAGCCTGCGGCACGCAGCCGGCGCCGCCCTGCACGCTGGTGATCTTCGGGGCTGGCGGCGACCTCACCAAGCGCCTGCTGATGCCCTCGCTCTACAACCTCGCCGGCGCCGGCCTGCTGTCCGAGGGCTTCTCGATCCTCGGCATCGATCACAATGACGGGACGGACGAATCGCTCCGCGAGAATCTCACCCAGACCCTGGAGGCGTTCAGCAAGGACCCGACCTCGGAGTTCCACGCCGACCACATCGACCCGAAGAGCTGGGGCTTCATCCGGGATCGGCTCCACTACCTCAAGGGCGATTTCGAGAAGCCCGAGACCTACGCGGCCGTGAAGCAGCGGGTCACCGGCAGCGCGGTGTTCTACTGCGCGGTGGCGGCGCGCTTCTTCGGGACGATCGTGGACGGGCTCGGCCAGGCCGGCCTGCTCAAGCAGGAGGGCGACACCTTCCGCCGCGTGGTCATCGAGAAGCCGTTCGGCTCCGATCTCGCCTCGGCCCGGGAGCTGAACGCCCGCATCCTGCGCCAGGGCGACGAGAGCCAGTTCTACCGGATCGACCACTTCCTGGGTAAGGAGACCGTTCAGTCGATCATGGCGTTCCGCTTCGCCAACGGCCTGCTGGAGCCGGTCTGGCGGCGGGAATACATCGACAGCATCCAGATCACGGCGGCCGAGACCGTGGGCGTCGAGGAGCGGGGCGGCTTCTACGAGCCGACCGGGGCGCTGCGCGACATGGTGCCGAACCACATGTTCCAGCTGCTCTGCATGGTCGCCATGGAGCCGCCGAACTCCTTCGACGCGGAGGCCGTGCGCACCGAGAAGGCCAAGCTCGCCGAGGCCGTGAAGCCGATCCCGCCCGAGGACGCGGTGCGCGGCCAGTACACGGCCGGCACCTCGGAGGGGCGCGACGTGCCCGCCTACCGGGACGAGCCGCACGTGGCGAAGGACTCGGTCACCGAGACCTACATCGCGTTGAAGCTCAGCATCGAGAACTGGCGCTGGGCCGGGGTGCCGTTCTACGTCCGCACCGGCAAGCGCATGACCGGGCGGCGCACCGAGATCGCCGTGCTGTTCAAGCCGGCGCCGTTCAAGATGTTCGAGGACACCCCCACGGCCGACCTCGCGCCCACCGTGATGCGGATCCAGATCGATCCCGATCACGGGGTCAGCACCGAGTTCAACGTCAAGGTGCCGGGGCCGCAGATGAAGATCGGCCGGGTGCGCTCCGGCTTCCGCTACAAGGACTTCTTCGCCGACCGGCCGAATGTCGGCTACGAGACGCTGCTCTACGATTGCATGACCGGCGACGCGACGCTGTTCCAGCGCGCCGACAACATCGAGGCCGGCTGGGCCGCGGTCGATCCCCTGCTCAAGGGCTGGCCGCAGGCGGAGGTGAACTTCTACCCCGCGGGCAGCGCCGGCCCGACGGAGGCCGACGCGCTGCTCGCCCGCGACGGCCGCCACTGGCTGGGTCTGGACGGCGAGACCGACTGAGCGGCCCGACGATTCGTTCGAACGCGAGGGTCGGCGGTTTCGCGCCTCCCCGTCCCGAAGCGGTGCGGCCGCCTGACGCCCCCTGCGCCCCAGCCGTCAGTGCGCGTGCAGCGAAGCGATCCAGGGCAGCGCCACGGCGACGAGCGTCGCGCCACCTTGGGTCACGTCGCTGCGCTCGCGGTGACGGGGTTCGGCCCTGTCAAACCGGTCGTGGCGGATGGATCGACCCGGTTGTCCAGCGGGTCGCCGGCTCATCCGCGTCTCAGCCCGCCCGGCCGTAATCGCGGGCGTCCCGCGCCTGGCGGTGAAAGGTGAGCCGGCGATCGAATTCCCGCGGGTCCTTCGGCTTCACCAGGGCGCCCGGGGGCACGTTCAGCCAATCGACCAGCCGGGTGAGCATGAAGCGGAGCGCGGCGCCCCGGCACAGGATCGGCAGGGCCGCGACCTCGGCGGCCTCCAGGGGCCGCACGGCCTCGTAGCCGGCGATCAGCGCGGCGGCCATGTCGCGGTGGAAGGTGCCGTCGGGGTCGAAGCACCACGCGTTCAGGCAGACCGCGAGGTCGTACGCGAAGGCGTCCGTGCAGGCGAAGTAGAAGTCGATCAAGCCCGACAGCGCGTCGCCGATGAAGAAGACGTTGTCGGTGAACAGGTCCGCGTGGATCACACCGCCCGGCAGGTCCCGGGGCCAATGCGCCTCCAGGACGGCGAGGTCCGACCGGGTGCGCGCCGCGAGGCCGGGCTCGACCGAATCGGCCTGGGCCTCGGCCTGCGCGAAGAGCGGGCGCCACGCGGACACCGAGAGATTGTTGTCCCGCACCATCGGGAAGTCCCGGCCGGCGGCGTGCAACTCCGCGAGGGCCCGGCCGAGTTCCCGGCAATGCTCGACGCCCGGCGCCTTGACCGAGACCCCCTCCAGGAAGCTCACGATGGCGGCGGGCCGGCCACAGAGCTGGCCGAGGGCTTGGCCAGCCCGGTCGCGCACGGGCTGCGGGCAGGCGAGGCCGCGGGCCGAGAGATGCTCCATCAGCCCGATGAAGAACGGCAGGTCCTGTTCCCGGACGCGCTTCTCGTAGAGCGTCAGGATGTAGGCGCCCTCGGTCGTGTGCAGGAAGAAGTTCGAGTTCTCGACGCCCTCCGCGATGCCTTTGAAGGAGAGCAGGCTGCCGATCGCGTAGGCGGACAGGAACTCGGCGAGCGCCGCGTCGGATACCTCGGTGTAGACGGCCACGTGTCTGCGCTCTGATGTCGAAAGTTCGATACGGCAAGGGGCGCCGAAGCGCCCCCGCATAAAGCCTGCCGCGCGCCCCGAGCCCGGGGCGTCGGCGCTGTCGGACCGGACCGCCTACTCGGCGGCCTCGCTGCGCAGCTCCCGCGGCAGCGGGAAGACCATGTCCTCGATCACGGTCGAGACCGTGTCGACCATCACGTCGTAGCGGGCCGCGAAGGCGTCGATGATCTCCTCGACCAGGACCTCGGGGGCCGAGGCGCCGGCCGTGAGGCCGAGCTTGCGGATGCCTTCGAAGGCCGGCCAGTCGATCTCCTCGGCGCGGAGCACGAGGCGGGTGATCGGGCAGCCGACGCGCTCGGCGACCTCGCGCAGGCGCTGCGAGTTCGACGAGTTCGACGAGCCGACCACGATCAGGGCGTCGACCAGCGGCGCCACCTGCTTCACCGCCTCCTGGCGGTTGGTGGTGGCGTAGCAGATGTCGTCCTTGTGCGGCCCGGTGATGTTCGGGAACTTCTTCTTCAGGGCCTCGACGATGTGCCGGGTGTCGTCGACCGACAGGGTCGTCTGGGTGACCCAGGCGAGGTTGTCGGGATTGTCCGGGGTCAGGGCCGCGATCTGCTCGAGATCCTCCACGAGGGTGATCGAGCCCTTGGGCAGCTGGCCCATCGTGCCCACCACCTCGGGATGGCCGGAATGGCCGACGAGCAGCACGTGGCGGCCGCGCTTGTGGTGGATCTCGGCCTCGCGGTGGACCTTGGTCACCAGCGGGCAGGTGGCGTCGATCGTCGTCAGCCCGCGCGAATCAGCGTTGGCCGGGACGGTCTTGGCCACCCCGTGGGCGGAGAAGATCACCGGGGCGCCGCCGTCCGGCACCTCGTCGAGTTCGCGGACGAACACGGCGCCCTTCCGCTTCAGGCTCTCCACGACGTACTTGTTGTGCACGATCTCGTGGCGGACGTAGACGGGCGGCCCGTAGATGGCGAGCGCCCGCTCCACGACGTCGATGGCCCGCACCACGCCGGCGCAGAAGCCGCGCGGGGCGCAGAGCAGGATCTCCAGCGGCGGCTTGCCGGCGGTGCCCGGGACGGGCTCGGGGGTCGCGATATCGGCGGTCATGCGGGGGATGTGGCGAGGGCGGGGCTGTCCTGTCAACAGGACTGGCCCAGGAACCGGGCGGGAAGAGGGAAGCGGAGCCGCTCCGTGGCCCCTCTGTAGCACGATTGCCGCGGGAATGGGACCCGCGCCGGCTTCCCTCAGAGCCGCCGGATCCCCGTCACGGCGCCGAAGCTGTGCGCCGCGATGCGGGCGACCGTCCCGGCGAGCGGCTCCGCGGCGACCGCCATGTGGTGGCCGTTGGCGTGGATCAGCGTCTCGGGATCGACCATCAGCCCGACATGGCCGCGCCAGAAGACGAAGTCGCCCCGGCGCAGGCCCGCGACCTCCGGGCGCGCGGGGTCGAACGTCAGCGCCTGCCCGAGGGTCCGCTCCTGCATGTCGGCGTCGCGCGGGCAGGGCAGCCCCGCCGCGTCGAGGCAGAGCTGCACGAGGCCGGAGCAGTCGAGCCCGAGGCTGGTGCGGCCGCCCCAGAGATAGGGGGTCCCGGCGAGCCGCGCGGCCGTCGCGGCGTAGTCCGGCTCGCGCGCGTCGACGGGCGCGCAGTGGCGGGCGAACACGTAGCCGCCCGGCGTCTCCAGGTAGGCGCCAGCCTCCCCCGTCGCGGCGAGGCGTGCGCCGAGGCTGAGATGGCCGAGGACCGGCCGCTTCAGGTCCGGCTCGGGATACAGGAAGGTGCGCAGGGCGGTGACGCGGTGCGTCGGCTCCGGATCGGCCGGACCGAGGCTTTCGGCCGGCAGGTAGCCGACGTAGCCGTCGCGGGCGAGCTGCACGAAGGCGAAGCCGTCCGCCGTGTCGTAGAGGTCGACCGCGTCGCCCAGCAGCGCCTCGGTGTCGAGCCCCGCGTCGGCGGCGGGCGCGCGGCGCAGCGGCGCCGACGGCGATGTCACCCGCCGCGGCGTGCCGGCAACGTAGCGCGCCGCCGCGACGCGGTCCCGCAAGCGGAGATCGGCGACGTGCGGCCGGGCCGGGGTCAGCCGGGGATCGAGGCTCTCGGTCATCCGCGAACCCTACCATGCCGGGCTGAAGCGCAGGTAAGCGCGGGCTCGCCGGACCGCGCCACTATGACGCACGGAGGCGCGTCTCCGGACCGGAGCAGCCGGCACTGGCCCGCGGGGTCGCCCGAAACTCCGGCAGATCGGGCACCGGATGCCCGAAGCGGCCCGAGCCTGCCCAAGCGCGCGGCAGCCGGCCTCACAGCCGCGCCACTGCGCGTCAGCTCCGCGTCTCCCCCGCGCTATCCGCCGGCGAGACATGTGCGGGAGGCGCCCATCACACGTTTTTGATGCACTGCACAACCTGTCCGGAAGGCGCTATGTCTGGTGCATGAAGACTGCGAGTCGCCCCGTGAAGAAGACGCAGAAGAGCTTCGCCGACCTGCCACCGATCCGCGTCCGCCGCGAGCCGCCCACCGTGAGCGAGGCGGTCGCCGCCGCGCAGGACCTCGCGGACGACGTGGAGCAGCAGGTCGAGATCGCCGCCGGCCTGATGGGCCTGCCGGCCGACGAGGTCCGCCCCCACGTCCTAGCGGCCAAGAAGGCCAAGCCGGAGCGCACCCCCGAGCGGATCCTGACCCAGGCGAGTCCGAGCCGGGCCCCGCGCACCGTGGTGGTGGAGCGCCGCACGCGCCCGACCGTGGTGATCGAGCGCCGCAGCCGGCCCCTCGACCCGCGTCGCTGACGGCCCGGGTCACCCGCCGGAGGGCGCGCCCTCGGGATCGCCGCCCCGCCCGCGCGCCGCGCTCAGTCGGCGGTCTGCACCGACCACGTGGCGTGGCGGATGCCGGGCATGCGGGCCAGCTCGTTGGTCACGGCGTCGAGTTCCTCCGCCTTGACGGCGCTGGCCGTGAGCGTCGCCACCACGTCGACCGCGCTCTCGCCGCGCTCCTCGATCTCGACGCTGCCGACCGGGTAGTTCGCCGCCTCCAGGCGCTCCACCAGCATGTCCTGGGCCGGCCCGGCCTCGCCGGGCGCCGTGGTGACCTGGACCTCGTAGGTCGCCTCGGTGGCGGATTCGCGGATCGGCGCGCGGTTGATGGCGTTCACCAGCGGCCGGAGCGCGGTGTTGCAGGCGAGCACCGTCACCATCACGAACACCGCCTCCAGGGGCAGGTCGGCGCCGCAGAAGGCCCCGACCGCGGCCGAGCACCACAGGGTCGCGGCCGTGTTGAGGCCGCGGACGTTCATCCCCTCCTTCATGATCACGCCGGCGCCGAGGAAGCCGATGCCGGAGATCACGTAGGCCACGGTCCGGACGCCCCCGTCCGGACCGGTCAGGCGCATGCCGAGATCCACGAAGGCGCTCGCCCCGACCGCGACCAGCACCGCCGTGCGCAGGCCCGCGGTGCGCTGCCGGTACTGCCGCTCGGCCCCGATGATCGTGCCGAGCACGAAGGCCACGAGCAGGCCGATCGCGGATTTCAGTTCTTCGGGGAGGGCGGCGTAGCTGGTCATCCGGCGTCTCATGGGAGCGGAGAGGTGACGGAACCGTGACACCATGGCCCGGGCGGGATCGGAAAGCGTGTCCGAAGCGGGATTGACGGCCGCACCGGGCAGCGGGCACACCGGCAAGAGCCTGAGGATCCCTTAAGAATCCGGGACCCGGCCGAGGAGACGTGCAGGATGCAGCACACGGCCCAGGACAAGGCCCGGAACATGGCCCGGGACATGGCCCGACGGGCGGATCCGCTCCGCGCCGGATCGTTCTCCGCATGAGCGGCGCCACGAGCGGCGCCCTCGCCGAACGCAGGCCCGACACTGCACCCGACAAAGGGTCCAGCAGCACGCCCGACGCCGCCCTGCACGGCCGCGTCATGGCGCTGCGCGAGGGGCTGGAGCGCGGCCTGATCGGCAGCGCCGGCCTCGTGGAGCGCCTGCTGATCGGGCTCCTGACCGGCGGGCACCTGCTGATCGAGGGCGCGCCGGGGCTCGCCAAGACCCGCGCGGTCAAGCGCCTCGCCGACGGCCTCGACGGCTCCTTCGCGCGCATCCAGTGCACGCCGGACCTGATGCCGGCCGACCTCACCGGCACCACCGTCTGGCGCCAGGATAGCGGCACCTTCGAGTTCCTGCCCGGGCCGCTGTTCCACGCCCTCGTGCTGGTGGACGAGGTCAACCGCGCCCCTCCGAAGGTGCAGTCGGCGCTCCTCGAATCCATGGCCGAAGGGCAGGTGACGGTCTCGGGGACGACGCACCGCCTGTCCGACCCGTTCATGGTCGTGGCGACCCAGAACCCGATCGAGCATGCCGGCACCTTCCCGCTGCCGGAGGCGCAGCTCGACCGCTTCCTCCTCCACGTCGTGGTCGACATGCCCGACGAGACCACCGAGCGGGCGATCCTCGACCTCGTGGAGGGCGAGATCACCCACCACGTCGATGCGATGACCGTGCGGCTGTCGCTGGCGGACGTGCGCGCCGCCCGGGAGGCGGCGCTCGCCACCTACGTGTCGCCGGCCCTCAAGGACTACCTCGTCCGGCTGGTGGCGGCGACCCGCACTGACGCGGCCGCCCCGGACCTGCGCGCCATGATCGAGCACCCGGCCTCCCCCCGCGGCACCCTGGCGCTGATGATGGCCGGCAAGGCCCGGGCCTGGCTGCGGGGGCGCGACCACGTCACGCCCGAGGACGTCGCGGAGCTGGCCCGCGACGCCCTCTCCCACCGGATCGGCCTGACCTGGCGGGCGGCCGCCGAGGGCCGGACGGCGCGCGGCCTCGTCGGCGAGCTGGTGCAGCGGGTGCGGGCGCTCTGACGGTGTTCGGGTTCGGGCAGGCGCGGCGCAGATCCCCTCCCCCCGCCGCGGGGGCGGTCGGCCCGACCGCCGGGGGCCCCTTCCCCGCCCGGGAGGCGGGGCGAGACCGCGCCGAGCACGGCATCCACCTCTCGGGCGAGGCCCTGATGGGCCTGCGCCATCTCGCCCGGCGGGGCTCCGCGCCCGCCACCCGGACGCTGGCGGGCCTGCCGGGCGGCATCGTCACCCGGCGCCGCGGGCGCGGGTCGGAGCCGGAGGACGTCCGCCTCTGGTCCGAGGGCGACGACCGCCGCTTCATCGACCGCAACGCCACGGCCCGCACCGGGCAGCTGCACGTCCGCACCCACCACGACGAGCGCGACCGCGCCGTGGTGCTGCTCGCCGATTTCCGGCCCGCGATGCTGTTCGGCACCCGCCGGGCCCTGCGCTCGGTGGCGGCCGCCGAGGCCCTGGCGCTGCTCGGCTGGCGGGTCGCCGCCGACGGCGGCCGGGTCGGCCTCGCGGTCGCCGCGGCCGGCGCGCCGACCGTGCTGCGGCCGGCGGGCGGCGAGCGCGCCATGATCGCGGTCACCGGCGCCCTCGCCCAGGCCCATGCCGACGCGCTGGCGGCCGGGTCCGGCGCGCCGACCCGCGCGGAGCCGCCGCTGGAGGCGACACTCGCCCTCGCCCGCAGCCTGCTGCCGGCCGGCGGCCACCTCGTCATCGCCAGCGCCCTGGACGATCCCGGCCCGGGCTTCGACGAGCTCCTGACCCTGCTCGCCGAGCGGATCGCCATCCGGCTGATCCTGGTGAGCGACGCCTTCGAGCGCGCCCGGCCGCCGGGCTACTACCCCTTCGCCCTCGCGGACGGCCGCCGCGGGACCGCGCTGCCGACCGTTTCACCGACCGTGCCGACGACCGCGGCTGGAGCTGCGGGGGAGACCGCCGAGGCCCGGCTCGCCGACTACGCCCGCCGGGGCATCGCGGGCGTGCGCCTCGACGTCGAGACCGGCCCGGAGGCCTACGCGCCGCTCATGGAGCGCCTCGATGCGGTGCTGTGAGGCCGAACCCGGCGACCCGACCCGCGGCGCGCCCCGATGAACCCCGTCGCGCCCGCCGAGATCCCCCTGTCCCTCGACCAGCTCCGGGGCCTGCACCTGCCCGGAGGCGCCGTCGGCGCCGTGCAGGGCGAGGTCGTGGCCGCTGCCGCCCTGGGCTTCCTCGCCGCCCTGCTGGTCGGGCTCGTGCGCTACGCGCGCGGCCGGGCGCGGGCCACCCTGCGCCGGGCGGCGCTCGCCGAGCTCGCCCGGAGCCGTGGCCTCGACCCGGAGGCGCGCCTCGTCGCCCAGGCCCGGCTGCTGCGCAGACTCGACCGGTCTCTCGACCGGTCCGGCGAGGCCGAGGCAGGGACCGGGACCCGGGCGACGGGCCCGGACTGGGCGGCCCGGCTGGACGGGCTGTTCCGGACCGACTTCTTCACCCGGGGCGCCGGCCGGGTGCTCGCCGACGGGCTGTACCGGCGACAGGATCCCGACCTCGAGGCCCTGGACGCCGAGCTCGCCCGCCTGATCGGGCGGCTGCGGGCATGAGCGGATTCCTGCCCGCGTGGCTCAGCGCGCTCCTGTCGGCCTTCGACCTCGCCGCGCCCTGGGCGCTGCTGGCGCTGCCCCTGCCGCTGCTGGCCGCGCGCCTGATCCCGGCGGAGCCGGAGGGCGGCAGCGGCGCCCTGCGCGTGCCCGCCACCCTGGTGGCCGGCGCGCGCGCCGGCGCCGACCGCGCGGCCCGGGGCCGGCGGCGGGCGCTGCTCACCTGGACGCTGTGGATCGCCCTGGTGGCGGCGCTGTCGGGCCCGCGCCTCGTCATGCCGGCGGCCGCGCTCCCGGCCTCGGGCCGCGAGATCATGATCGCCATGGACCTGTCGGGCTCGATGGAGCGGCGCGACTTCGCCCTCGACGGCGAGACCGTGAACCGGCTCACCGCGGTCAAGCGTGTCGGCACCGACTTCATCCGGCGCCGGGCCGGAGACCGGATCGGCCTCGTGATCTTCGCCGACCAGGCCTACGTGGCGGCGGCGCCGAGCTTCGACACCGCGGCGGTCGCCCGGGCGCTGGACGAGGCCACGATCGGCATCAGCGGCCGCTCCACCGGGATCGGCGACGGCCTCGGGCTCGCCCTGCGCCGGCTGGACCCGCGGGACGCCGGGGGCGACGCCGCCGGGGCCAGGCCGGGCGAGAAGGCCGCGAAGGCCGTGATCCTGCTGTCGGACGGCGCCAACAATGCCGGCCAGACCGCCCCCAAGGACGTGGCGGAGCTCGCCAAGGAACTCGGCATCAAGGTCTACACGATCGCCCTGGGGCCCCGCGACATGGCCGACGCCGACGGCGAGCAGGACGTGGTCGACACCGAGACCCTGCGCGACATGGCGCGGGCGAGCGGCGGCGAGGCCTTCCGGGTGCGCACCACCGAGGATCTGGTCCGGGTCGCCGACGCCATCGACCGGCTGGAGGGCGGCCGCGCCCTCGCCCCGCCCCTGCCGCTCCGCCGGGACCTCTGGCCCTGGCCGGCCGCCCTGGCTTTCCTCAGCGCCGCGCTCCTGCTGGCCAGCCGGAGGGGCGCGTGATGGTTCGATACCCCGCGCCCCCGACCCTCCCCCGCGTCCCGCGGTGCCGGGGCGCGGCGCCGGCCTCGGGGGCGGGAATGCGGGTCGGAGGGTCCGCCCGATGAGCGCCCTCGACGCCGTCGCCCTCCTGCGCCCCTGGTGGTTCCTGGCGATCCCGGTCGTGGTCCTGCTGGCCCTTCGCGCCGCGTGGCGCTCGGCGCCGCTGGGCGACTGGGCCCGGGCCGTCGACCCGGCGCTGATGGCCCATCTCGCCCGGGCCGGCGCGGTCCTCGGCGGCCGGCGGCAGGCGAACCTCGCCGCCGCGCTGGCGGCCGGGCTGATCGCCCTGGCGCTGACCGGCCCCGCGGTGGAGCGGGCGGACGGGCGGACCTTCCGCAACCTCGACGAGACCGTGCTCGTCGTCGACCTATCGCGGTCGGTCACCGAGGGCGGCAACCTCCAGGGCGTCCGGCAGGCCGCCGCCGCCGTGGCGGAGGCCGCCGGCACCCGGGCGGTCGCCCTCGTGGTCTACGCGGGCGACGCCTACCTCGCCGCCTCCCCGACCACGGACCGCGACAGCCTCGGCACCACCCTGTTCGCCCTCGACGCCGACACGGTGCCGGACCGCGGCTCGCACCCCGAGCGCGGGCTGGCGCTGGCCCGCCGCACCCTCGCGGAGGCCAACGTGGTGGCGGCCGACGTGGTGCTGATCAGCGACGGCGACGGCATCGGCGAGGCCGCCACCCGCGAGGCCCGCGCCATCGCCGAGCACGGCTGGCGGCTCCAGGCCCTCTACGTCCCGGCCGACAAGCCGCTGCCGCCCGGCGCGCCGAAGCCCGACCGGACCGCCCTCGACGCCCTCGCCCGGGCCGGCGGCGGCACGGCCGCCGACATCGCGACCCCGGGCCCGGTGCTCGACGCGGTCGGGGCCGGCCTCGCCCAGCACCTCGCGGCGGGCGGCTACGGCGTCCTGGCCTACGCGGATCTCGGGCGCTGGCTGCTGCTGCTGGCGGCGCTGCCGGCGCTGCTGCTGTTCCGCAGGAGCGCGTGATGCGGCTGACCCTTCCCGAGACCGGCCTCGCCGCCCCGCTCCGGGCCGGCCTGCCGCCACGCTGGCGGCGGCTCGCCCGGATCGCCGGCCTCGCCCTCGCCGGGATCGGCCTCCTGGCGCTGCTCGCGGTCTCGCAGCCCCGCACCGGCTTCGGGCGGCTGCTGATGGGTCTCAGCCTGCCGGGCCTCGCCGCGGACGTGTTCGTCGATCCGGCCTGGCGCGCCGCCGCGCTCTACGAGGCCGGCCGCTACGAGGAGGCGGTCGCGCTGTTCCGTGCCGGCGGGCGGCGGGCGAGCTACAATCTCGGCAACGCTCTGGCCAGGGCCGGCGACCTCGACGGGGCGCTCGCGGCCTACGACGAGGCCCTGCGCTTCAACCCCCGCGACGCCGACGCCCAGGCCAACCGCTCGCTGATCGCCCGGATGCGAGCCGAGGTGATCGACCGCGGGCCCGGCGGCGGCATCGCCAACGGCACCGCCCAGTACGGCGCCCGCTACAACAACACCGCCAACCAGGACCAGAACAACGACATCAACGCCGCCTCCAGCGGCGAGGGTCTCGCCGGCAACAAGGAATCGAACGCCAGCGCGTCGCTGCCCGGCAACAGCAAGGTCGCCCGCCGCGGCAAGGCCGAGCAGCAGTCGATCGACGCCGGCAAGGGCCAGGCCCGGGGCTCGGCCGGCGACGCCGCCGGCCGCGGCCGGACCGGCGGCGGCTCAGCCATGGTGGCCGAGGCGCCCGAGCGCGAGGTCCGCCGGGTGACCAAGAGCTTCGAGGCCCACGAGATCCGCCCGGACCGGCTCTGGCTCCAGACCCTGCCGGACGATCCCGGCCGCTATCTCAAGCTGCGCCTGCGCGCCGAGCAGACCCGCCGGCTCGAGGCCGGCACCGCGATCCCCGCCGGGAGCAACCCGTGGTAAGTGTTTTCGGCGTTTCCGAGCGGCGCGCCCTGACCCGCGCCCTGACCCGCGCCCTCATCCTCCTCGCGCCCTTCCTCGCCCCCCTGCCCGCCCGGGCCGAGATCGAGCCGGGCGACCTCACGCTGACGGTGACCGCGGAGCTCAACGGCAACAGCGCCCCCTTCCCCCGCGAGATGGTGCTGCTGAAGATCCACGGGGTCTACAAGCAGCCGATCCTGCTCGAGGAGGTGGTGCAGCCCTCCCTCGCCAACTTCTCGTGGACGCAGCTCGGCCGCGACCACTGGAGCCGGACCAAGCTCCCCGACGGCCAGAGCGCCATCGCGTTCGACCGCACCGTGGCGGTCTTCCCGCACCATGCCGGCCAGTTCACCATCGAGCCGTTCGTCCACAAGCTCACCGTCAACGATGTCGGCGAGCGGCGGGTCGTCGAGGTCCGCTCGAAGCCGATCCCCTTCCCGGTCGCACCCTGGACCGAGCCCACCGGCGGCCCCGACGCCAAGGAGCCCTGGTGGCTGCCCGCCAAGGACGTGGCGATCACCGATTCCTGGAGCCCGGACCCGGAGACCATCAAGGTCGGCGAGACCACCCGCCGGATCGTCACCCTGGAGGCCCAGGGCATGGTCGCCGAAGGCCTGCCGCCCCGGCCGGTCATGCGCACCCGCGGCATCATCACCTTTGCGGGCCCCGTCACCCGCGAGACGCTGCTGACGCCCTCGGGGCCCGTGGCGCGGGCCACCTACCAGTGGGACGTGAAGCCCGGCGTGCCGGAGATCATCCCCCTCGACGCCATCGCGATCCCGTGGTTCGACACCAACACCCGCACGATGCGCGAGACCGAGATCCCGGCCCGGCAGATCGGCGGCGGCCTGCCCGACCGCGAGACCGAGCGGGCGCCCCCCGCGATCCCCTCGCCCCTCGTCGTCGCCGCCTCGGCGCTCGCCGCCTTCGGGCTGGGCCTCGCGCTGATCGGCTTCGGCCTCGGGCGGCCGCGCCTGCGCCTCTCCGGCGCGGCGCGGCGCTCCTTACGCGCGGCGGCCCGGGCCGGCGACCCGGCCGGGTTCCGCGCGGCCCTCGACGCGGCCCAGCGGGACGCCCCCGACCTCGCCCGGACCTGGCGGGCGCGGCCCGACCTCGCGGCCGCCTTCGCGGCCCTCGACCGGGCGGTCTTCGGCGCGGCGGGCGCGCCCGTCCCGGATCTCCGGGCCCTGGCCCAAGCCCTGTCGCGCGCCGCGCCTGGGGAAGCCGCGGCCCCCGCGGCGGACCGGCTCGCACCGCTCGACGGCCCGGTCCGCTGAGCGCGGCGCGGCGCGGCTCCGCATCTCGTGAAGGCGGGCGCGGGAACGCAAGCCGGGACCGGGATTTGGGCTGCCGCAACCGCCCGGCACCGGAGAGCCCCATGCCCGCGACCCCGCACCGATCCGCCCGCGCCGCCACGCGCCGCCCGACCATGGGCGCCCCGACCGTCGCCCTCGCCACCGCCCTCGTGATCCTCCTGGTCCTGCCGGCCGCGCTGCCGTCGGCGGCCCTCGCCCGGTCCTCCGGCACCGAGCGCGCGCTGAAGATGGTCGACACCGACCACGACGGCACGATCGACCTGGCCGAGGCCCAGGCCGCCGCCGGCAAGGTCTTCGACGCCGCCGAGACCGACAAGGACGGCACCGTCGACGCCAAGGAGCTGAAGGGCCGGCTCAGCAAGAAGGACCTGAAGGCCGCCGACACCGATTCCGACGGCACCCTCGACCGCAAGGAATACCTCGCCCTGGTCGAGCAGCGCTTCAAGGCGGCCGATCCCGACAACGACGGCACCCTCGACGCCAGGGAACTCAAGTTCCCGGCGGGGCGCAGCCTGCTGCAGCTCCTGAAGTAAGCGCGCCTCCCGGACCTGCCGCCGTTGCACAGTTCATGAGCAAGTATTATTCCTGTGCAACGGCTCACGTTCTGAGCAGGCATCAATATTTTGCACTATCTTGCGTCATCTGAATTGGCCTCGTAGGTTTCGGTTATCCGAGCGGTAAAGCATCGGGTGAACCACCAGGGAGGAGCGCGATGGCACGCGCCAACGAGGTCAAGGACAGGTTTCGCGCGCGGCTGCAGGCGGCCGACGAGCGCAGCAACGACTTCCGGCGGAAGCTGCTTGAGGACGGGTCCCGGGCGCTCCAGCCCGTCATGGGCGTGCTGAACCTGATGGCCGAGGTCCTCAACGAGGAGGACAACGTCCACGGCAGCATCACCGGCCTCGAGGCGAAGATCGATCAGGACAACTTCATCAGCCTGTGCGCGCAGCTGCGCGGCACCGAGTCCGAGCAGAAGATCAAGATCAAGTACGGTCCGGAACTCGGCGGCAGCAACTACATCTCGGTCTCGGGCCTGAACCAGCGCTACAACGAGCGCCTCGTGCCGGGGGCGGCGAGCTGCTCCATCGGCCGGACGGTCGGCAGCGACATCCAGCTCGACGAGCACCGGGGCGACGAGCTGGCCGAGGTGGTCCGCGAGGTCGTCGAGGACTTCTACGCGGCCCAGATCGAGCAGCGCAGCCACTTCGCCTCCGCGCGCTGACGCCAGCGGCGGCGCGAACCGATCCGCGCGCCGCCTGCATCCGCCGGCCCGCCCCCGTCCTCGGGGGGACGGCCGGACCCCGCCGAAGGGCTCGGCCCTTCGGAGGCCCCGCCTCAGTCGGCGATGAACTTCAGCCGGTGGTCGCGGTAGAGGTCGACGATCGCCGCGGCGGTCTCCTCGATGGACCGGCGGGTGACGTCGATCGTCGGCCAGCGGTTCTTGGTGAATAGCCGGCGGGACATGGTTATCTCGTCCGCCACTGCCGAGCGGTCGACGTAGAGGGACGATTCGTCGGCGTTGAGGCTCGACAGCCGGTTCTGCCGGATCTGCACGATGCGCTCCGGCGACGCGAACAGGCCGACCACGAGAGGCTTGCGGGCCCGCTCGATCGCCGGCGGCAGCGGCATGCCCGGCACCAGCGGCAGGTTGGTGGTCTTGAGGCCGCGATTGGCAAGGTAGATCGAGGTCGGCGTCTTCGATGTCCGGCTGACGCCGAGCAGGATCACGTCGGCCTCCTCCAGATTGTCCGGCAGGTTGCCGTCGTCGTGGGCCAGCGTGAAGTTCATCGCGTCGATGCGCTTGAAGTACTCGGCGTTCAGCATGTGCTGGGCGCCGGGCCGCGCCGTGGTCTCGGCGCCGAGATACGCGCGCAGCAGGTCGTGGACCGGCCGCAGCACCGACAGGCACGGCGAGCCGGTCTCCCGGGCGACCTCCTCCAGCCGCTCGCCGAGGTCGCCCCCCACCAGCGTGTAGAGGACGAGGCCCGGCGCGGCCCGGATCTCCGAGATCACCCGGTCGAGCTGCGCGGCCGAGCGCACCAGCGGGTAGACGTGCTCGATCGCCGACACGCCCTCGTACTGGGCGGCGGCCGCGCGCCCGACATTGATCAGCGTCTCGCCGGTGGAGTCGGAGACGAGGTGGAGGTGGAAGTAGCTGCGGCCCATTCCGATCGCCTCTGCGGTCGACCTCTCGGCCGACTGTGCGGTCGCCTCGCGCGGCGCCCACGTTGTCCACCGCCGGCCGCCAGGGGAGTCGATGAGTGTGGATAGGATGCCCCGCCGGGCCGGTCCAGGGCGATCCCGGTGCGCGCTGTCGACTCCGCCGTTCACAGGCAGATGATCGGGACGCGCCGAATCCGGCTCTCTGGACGAATCGGCCGCGAATCCGGCGCCCGTACACGACTCGGCGTTGCCAAGGCGCTGTCGGACCATCCGGTTCTCGCAAGTTGGCGGAAATCCTTTAAAGCCCCGTTAACGGCGCGGCGGCGGGGACCGCCTGTGGACGCTTTTGTGCCCCCGAGATTCGGCCCCCCAGAAGAAAAAACAGACTCCAAGATTCTCTCTTATCTTTTCGAAGGGGCCTGTGTGGGGATCGGCGCGCCTCGACTCGACAGGACGCCCGCCGACGGGCATGCGGGGTGAGGGATACGGGATGGGAGCGACCATGACGGGGACGGAGCGCGAGCCCGGGCAGACGACGTCGGGGACGACGTCCGAGCGCAAGGTGCTGCGAGTCCTCGAGGGCGAGGCGATCGGGCCGCCCCCCGCCTGGATGATGCGCCAGGCCGGGCGCTACCTGCCGGAATACCGGGCGACCCGGGCCGAGGCCGGCTCGTTCCTCGACCTCTGCTACAGCCCGGACTTCGCCGTCGAGGTGACGCTCCAGCCGATCCGGCGCTTCGGCTTCGACGCGGCGATCCTGTTCTCCGACATCCTGGTCGTCCCCCACGCGCTCGGCCAGGACGTGCGCTTCGTGGAGGGCGAGGGACCGCGCCTCGACCCGCTCGACGGTCGGGACGCGTTCGCGCGCCTGCGGGAGGCCGGCGACCCGGCGATCATGACCCACCTCGCGCCGGTCTTCGAGACGGTGACGCGGCTGCGGGCCGAATTGCCGGGCGAGACCACGCTGCTCGGCTTCTGCGGCGCGCCCTGGACGGTGGCGAGCTACATGATCGGCGGCCGCGGCACGCCGGACCTCGCCCCCGCGCGGGCCCTGGCCGAGGGCGACACCGCCCTGGTCGACACCCTGATCGACCGCCTCGTCGCCGTGCAGACCGAGTACCTCGTGCGCCAGCTCGAGGCCGGCGCCGACGCGGTGCAGATCTTCGAGTCCCACGCCGGCACCCTGCCGCGCGCCGTGCCGGGGACGGCCTCGGGCTCCGGCGGCACCGTCGAGCCGGTCGGCGACGTCGCCGAGAGCGCCTTGCCGGGCGCACCTGCCTCCGATGCCCTCACCCGCTGGTCGCTGCGGCCGATCGCCCGCATGGTGGCGGGCGTCCGCGCCCAGGTGCCGGGGGCGAAGATCATCGTGTTCGCCCGCGGCTCGGGCCTCGACGGCCACGCCCGGGTGGTGCCGGAGACCGGCGCCGACGCCGTCGGCGTCGACTGGGGCGTGGACCTGAAGGCCCTGCGGGACACGGTGCCGGCCGCGACGGTGACGCAGGGCAACCTGCATCCCGACACGCTGATCGCGGGCGGCGCGGCCCTCGACGCGGCGGTGGACGCGGTGCTCGCGGCGACCGCCGGCCTGCCGCACATCTTCAACCTCGGCCACGGCATCACGCCGCAGACGCCGGTGGCCCATGTCGAGCGGATGCTCGCGCGGCTGCGCGGCCAGGGCTGAGGCCGCGCGTGCTGTACGACTGGATCAAGGCCCTCCACGTCATCAGCCTGATCGCCTGGATGGCCGGGATGCTCTACCTGCCCCGGCTGTTCGTCTACCACGCGAGCCTGCCGCCCGGCGCGGAGGCGCAGTCCGCGACCTTCAAGGTGATGGAGCGCCGCCTGCTCAAGGCGATCATGAACCCCGCCATGATCGCCACCTGGGTGTTCGGGCTGGCGCTCGCCTGGATGAGCGGCTTCTACGCGAGCGTCTGGCTGCAGGCGAAGTTCGCGCTGGTGCTCGCGATGTCGGGCATCCACGGCTGGCTCGCCCGGATGGTCAAGGACTTCGCCGCCGACCGGAACACCCGTGGGCACAAGTTCTACCGGGTGCTCAACGAGGTGCCGACGCTGCTGATGATCGGCATCGTCATCCTGGCGATCGTCAAGCCGGGCCTCTGATCCCGCGATCCCGCGATCCTGTGATCCCGGCCGGAGCCTTTCCGCGGCCGGCCCGTTGGGAGGCCATGTCGAAGCCTCTCGTCCTCGCCCTCGCGCTGGCCGCCCTCGCGGGCCCAGTCGCCGGCGCGATCACCGCGTCCCCCGCCCGGGCCGCGAGCTTCCCGTGCGACAGGGCCGAGGCCCCCGACGAGAAGGCGATCTGCGCCCATCTCCCCCTCAACGACCGGGACGTCGAGATGGCGACCCGGTTCGAGATCCTGAAGAGCGTGCTTCCGATGGGCGGCCAGGCCAAGCTGCGCGACGACCAGGAGGCGTGGCTGACGGAGCGTCGCGCCTGCGGCGGCGACGTCGGCTGCCTGACGGCCGCCTACGACGCCCGGCTGAAGGTCCTGCGCGGGGTCCTGGCGGAATTCGCCAAGCAGGGCCCGTGAGGTCCCGCGCTCAGGCCGCGCGCGGCAGGGCCGCGGCGTCGACGCGGCAATCCGGCCGGCACGCCGCCACGCAGGCGCGCGCCAGCGCCTCGGTGGCGTCGACCAGCAGGCCCGACGGGTCGCTCCCGGCGAGCGCGAGCGGGATCTCCGTGCAGGCCATCACCACCCGGTCGCAGCCGGCCTCGGCCAGCGCCCGGACCTGCGCCTCCAGGAGCGGCGTCGCCTCGGCCACCCGGTCCGCCTTCACCAGCCGGATCGCCGCCGACACCGCGGCCTGACCCGCCTCATCGGGCGCGCGGCACGCGAGCCCGTGCCGCGCCAGCCGCTCCGGGTAGAGCCCGGACCGCAGGGTGCCGTCGGTGGCGAGCAGGCCGATCCGGCCGCCGCTCCCGGTCCGCGCCAGGGTCTCGGCCAGGGTCTCGGCCAGGGTCTTGGCCACCGCGTCGACGATGTGGAGGATCGGCAGGGCGGTCGCGGCCTGCAGCGCCGCGTGCCAGTGATGGGCGGTGTTGCAGGGGATCGCGATCCGGGTGGCGCCGCCGGCCTCGAGGCGCGCCAGGGCGGCGCGGAGCGCCGGCAGCGGGTCCGGGCCGGTGCCCAGGATCGCGTCGGCGCGGTCGGGGATGTCGACGGCCGAGCAGACCAGGGTCGGGATGTGGTCCTGATCGCGCCCCGCGGGCGTCGCCCGCACGAGCTTGGCCAGGAAATCAACCGTGGCCATCGGGCCCATCCCGCCGAGTACACCGAGCATCGCCGCCTCCGACCGTCGCGGCCGCCGTGATGGGCCGCGGCGGGGCGGGAATCCAATGCCGTGTCGGCACCGGCCATGCCGATCTGGCATCGGTTCCTAGAGTTCGGCCGCCAGGGCGGCAGCCGCGGCCCAGACCGCCGCGACCGCGCCGCCGCGCCCGGCCCTGCGGTAGAGCCGGATCTCCAGCGGCGTGCCCGGCCCGGCCGCCACGAGGCTGCCGTCGGCGAGCTCGCGGGCGACGAGGCTCTCGGGCAGCCACGCGCGGCCGTGGCCCGCGAGGACCATGAACTTCAGGGCCTCCGCCATGGCGTTCTCGTTGACGTGGGCGGCCGCCGCCCCGTCACCGGCGAGCGCCGCGACCCGGCCCAGGAACGAGTCCCGGGGATAGCCGAGCCCGGGCCGGCCCGCGGCCGGCCCCGGCCGGTGCACCGGCACGAGGCTGTCCCGGCCGATGGACAAGTGCGGGAAGGCGGCCGGGTCGAGGGGGATCGGCACCAGGGGATGGTGGTAGGTCAGCAGCAGGTCGTAGCCGCCCTCGGCCAGCGCCTGCACGCAGGCGTGGAAATCGTCCGGCAGGAGCCGGCTGCCGAGCGGCCCGGTGCGGGCCTCGACGTCGCGGAACCAGCCCGGGAAGACGGTCAGCGCCAGGGTGTGGAGCGCCGCCACCGAAACGGTCCGCGGCGGCGGCCGGATCCGGGCGCGGAGCGCGTCGCGGCTGCCGTGGAGCCGCCGCACGGTCTCCTCGGCGGTCTCCAGGAACAGCCGGCCCTCCGGCGTCAGGGCCGTCGGGTAGGTGCTGCGGTCGACCAGCGCGACGCCGAGCCAGCCCTCGAGCGCCCGGATGCGGCGGCCGAAGGCCGGCTGGGTGACGTGGCGCTCGATCGCCGAGCGCGAGAAGCTGCCGGTGCGCGCGAGGCTCAGGAAGTCCTCGAGCCATTTCAGCTCCATCTCGGCTCCATCGCGCGGCGGTCTCAGAGCCGCGCCAGGAGCCGCTCCGCCAGCGGGTTCTCGGCCGCGAAGGCGTAGTCGACCCGCCGCACCGTGACGGCCCGCGCGCCGGCCTCGACCAGGGCGCCGGCGAGCTCGAACACCGCGGCCTCCCGGCAGCGCAGGACGATCTCGCTCTCCGGCCCCCGCGGCGCGCCGTAGGGCAATTCGGCCTCGTGCAGGCCCGCGATCGTGGCGAGGTCGATCGTACCGCTCTCCGGCAGGGCGGCGCGCACCTCGCGGGTGGTCCGGGCGCGCTCCTCGGCGGCGATGCGGCCGAGCACCGTGCGGAGCGCGGCCCGCTGGCCCTCGCCCCAGGGGGCCTTCAGCGAGGCGACGAGGTTCGCCTCCGAGCGCAGGATGATGCCGTCGTCCAGCACCTTCAGGGCGTTGGCCGAGAGCGTCGCCCCCGTGGTGGTGATGTCGACCACGATCTCGGCCGAGCCCGCCGCCGGCGCCCCCTCGGTGGCGCCCAGGCTCTCGACGATCCGGTAATCGGCGACGCCCTTCTCGGCGAAGAACCGGCGGGTCAGGTTCACGTACTTGGTGGCGACCCGCAGGCGCCGGCCGTGGCGGGTCCGCATGCCGGCCGCGACCTCGTCGAGGTCGGACATGTCGCGCACGTCGATCCAGGCCTGGGGCACGGCCACCACCACGGTGGCGTTGCCGAAGCCGAGCGGCGTCAGCAGCTCGACCTGGTCGCGCACGTCCGGCAGGGTCTCGCGGATCAGATCCTCGCCGGTGACGCCGAGATGGGCGGCGCCCGAGGCGAGCTGCGCGGCGATTTCGGAGGCCGAGAGGTAGCGCACCTCGACGTCGGGCACGCCGATGAGCTTGCCCCGGTAGTCGCGGGCGCCCGCGCCCTGCGCGAGCTTCAGCCCGGCCCGGCCGAAGAACGCGCTGGCATTCTCCTGCAGGCGGCCCTTGGACGGGACGGCGAGGATCAGCGGCATGGCGGCCGCGTCCGAGGCACTCATCGGCCGGCTCCCGCCACGCGCTCGATCCAGAAGGTGCATCCCACCGCCGGCAACGGCGCCGGGCTGCCGAGATGGCCGAGCAGGCCGTCGTAGCGGCCGCCGCCGACCAGGGTCGGGCCGTCCCGCTCGGTCACCTCGAAGATGAAGCCGGTGTAGTAGTCGAGGTTGCGGGCGAAGCCGCCCTGGAAGCGGAAGCGCTCGATCGGCAGGCCGCGGGCCGCGATGAAGCCGGTGCGCTCCTCGAACAGGTCGAGGGCGGCCGCGAGGGCGTCGTGCCGCAGGCCCGCGTCGGCGACGAGCGCCCGCAGGTCGCGGGCGGCGGCGTCCGGATGGCCGGCGATCGCCCGGTAGCGGTCGAGGAGCGCGCGGTTCTCGGTGTTGAGCCCGGCGCCGCCATGGGCCTGCGCGGCGGCCTTGGCGAGGAAGCGCTCGGCGATCTCGCCGGCGCTGCGCCCGCCCACCGCCGAGATCCCGGCGATCGCCAGCACGTCCTCCACGAAGGCGCGCACGCCCCGCGGGTCCTGGCCCTGGATCGCCGCGAGCAGGCCCGCGTGGGGATCCTCGGGACGGGTGCCCTCGGCGCCGTTGGTGACGGCGTCCAGCGAGCGCCCGGCGGCCAGCGCCCGGAGCGTCCGGCGCTTGGCGGCGGGCGGGACCGCGAGCCCGTCGAGGAGCGCCACGGTCAGGCCCATATCGCCGAGCCGCACTGCCGGGTCGGTCCGGCCGAACAGGGCGAGGCCCTCCAGCGCGAGGCCCAGCACCTCGGCGTCGGCCGCCGGCGTGTCGGTGCGCCCGATCGACTCGATCCCGGCCTGGAAGAACTCGTCCGGCTCGTCGGCGGCGAGCCGGAAGACCGGGCCGCAATAGCTGTAATCGGCCGCCTGCCCGTCAGCCTCCGCCCGGTGCAGGCGGCAGACGGGAATGGTGAATTCGGGCCGCAGGCACAGCTCGGCCCCGCCCGCATCCTGGGTGACGAAGATCCGCCGGCGGATATCCTCGCCCGACAGTTCGAGGAACGGCTCCAGCGGCTGCAGCACCGGCGGCGTCACGGGCCGGTAGCCCGCCGCCGCCAGATGCGCGGAGAGCCGCGCGCGCGCCGCGTCCCCCGCCCCCGTCTCGCCCGCCTCCGGTCGTGTCATCGCGATCCACCTCGCGGGGCAATCCACCTCGCGGGCGCTCTGTAGCAACCGCGACCGGACTTGGCGACACGCACCCGGGAAGCGTGGGGCCGGCGCGCCGCGCAGGACTGCGCAGTCCCGGGTGGATCCCGCGCCGGGACCCGTCTCCGTTACGGGATCAGGGGCGTGACCGGCTCAGAGCGGCCGGAAGCTGCCGAGGCGCGCGCCGCGCGGGCGCCGGGCCGGCTTGCGGCGGGCCAGCACCGTCAGGGCCGGCGCCCCCGCGATCCCGGCGCTCAGGATCGGCGCGCTGCCGGTCCCGGGCGTGGCCTGCGCGACGGCGCTGGGCAGCCGGTCGAGGATCGGCCGCGCGGCCCAGACGGGTCCCGCGCCGGCGCAGATCAGGCCGAGGGACAGGACGAGGATCTTCGCGCGCATCCCGACATCTCCGCGGCACCGACCGACGACAACGCCGCCGGAGCCCCTGCGTTCGATGCGCGGTTCGATGCGCGCGTGTCTCAGATCTCCGTTGACGGAAAATGCCGGGCCAGCACGGCGCGGACCTGCGCCACCAGGTCGGCCTCGGGACACGAGAACTGCGCCGGCCGCGCGGCCTTCCACTCGGCGTTGCTGGCGATGGACTCGGCCGCGCGGGCGCCCTCGATCAGGTCCTTGATCTGGACCTCGCCGGCCAGGCGCTCGTTCGAGCCCTGGATCACCGCCACGGGGGCGCGGCGGCGGTCGGCGTACTTCATCTGCGCCTTCATGCCGGCGGCGCCGAGGTAGAGCTCGGCCCGGATGCCGTCGGCGCGCAGGAGTGCGACGAGCCGCTGGTAATCGGCCATGTTCTCCCGGTCGAGGACCAGCACCACCACCGGCCCGGGCGCCTCGGCGCCGGCGATCAGGGGGCTGCCCACGAGCTGCAGGGCCGAGAACAGCCGCGAGACGCCGATCGAGAAGCCGGTGGCCGGGACCGGCTCGGCCCGGAACCGCCCGACGAGGCCGTCGTAGCGCCCGCCGCCCGCCACGGAGCCGAAGCGCACGGTCTGGCCGTCCTCGTTGGTGACCGGGAAGGTCAGCTCGGCCTCGTAGACCGGGCCGGTGTAGTACTCGAGGCCGCGCACCACGCTGGGATCGGCCCGGATCACGTCGTGGCCGTAGCCGGCGGCGGCGCAGAGGCGCATGATCGCATGCAGCTCGGCGATGCCCTCGCGCCCGGTCTCGGAATCGCCGACCGCCTCGTGCCAGCCGCCGAAGAACTTTTCCCAGAACGCCACCTTGTCGGCGCCGTCCGCGGCATCGGCCTGGAACGACACGTAGGCGAGGATCCGGCCGACCGCCGCCGCGTCGAGGCCCGCGCCCTTGGTGAAGTCGCCGCTCTCGTCCTTGCGGCCGGCGCCGAGCAGGTCGCGCACGCCGTCAACGCCGAGCCGGTCGAGCTTGTCGATCGCCCGCAGCACGGTGAGGCGCTGGCCGGCCTTGTCGGGACCGGCGAGCCCGATCGCCTCCATGACGCCGTCGAGCACCTTCCGGTTGTTGACCTTCACGACGTACTGCCCGCCCAGCCCGAGGCGGTTCAGCGTGTCGGCCATCAGCATGCAGGTCTCGGCATCGGCCGCCACGCTGCCGGCGCCGACGATGTCGGCGTCGAACTGCATGAACTGGCGGAAGCGGCCGGGCCCCGGCTTCTCGTTGCGGAAGACGTAGCCGGCCCGGTAGCTGCGATAGGGCTTGGGCAGGGCGTCGTAGTTCTCGGCCACGAACCGGGCCAGCGGCGCCGTCAGGTCGTAGCGGAGCGACAGCCACGCCTCGTCGTCGTCCTGGAACGAGAACACGCCTGCGTTCGGGCGGTCGAGGTCGGGCAGGAACTTGCCCAGAGCCTCGGTGTACTCGACGAAGGGCGTCTCCAGGGCCTCGAACCCGTAGAGCTCGAAGCTCCTGCGGATCGTCTCCAGCATCCGGCCCTGCGCGGCGATCTCGCCGGCGCGCCGGTCGACGAAGCCGCGCGGCAGGCGGGGCTTCAGGGTCTCGGCCTTCTCGGCCTTCGGGGTGTCGGGCTTGGACATGGGTGCATTCGCTTCTCGCGGTCCCGGAATCCGGGTCCCGCATCGAATCTTCGATCGTCTCCGGCGGGCGGAGATCCTGCGGCCGGGCTCTAGAGCATGCCGGGCGAAAGGGGAATTCGGTTTGCGGGCTCTCCCGGCACCCGGCCATCCCGCGCGAGACGGCGCCGTCGTCCTTGCGAGCGGAGCGAAGCAATCCGGGGCCGCGCCACGCCTGTCGAAGTCGCGCACCCCTGGGTCACTTCGCTCCGCCCGTGATGACGGGTGAGGCGCATCAGCCGAAGCGTCGAAGCGGGAACCGCGTCGGACGGGTGCTGCGCGCCTCCGTGCGCCGGAACAGGGCGCGGTTCGCCCGGCAAAAAACTCAGTACGGTGCCGTCAGCTTGAGCCAGAGCAGGGCCGCGAGGCTCACCACGGCGATCGGCATCTGCAGCGGCCGCAGGCGGGCATGCGCCAGCGGCACCTCGCCGGCGCGCGCCGCGATCGGGTCGAGGATCCCGATGGCCGCGTAGCCGAGGATCAGCATCGCCAGCGCCGGCACCGCCTTGCCCATCACCGCCGCGAACAGGCTACCCAGGCCGAGGCCGTAGAGGACCAGCATGGTCACGATCTGCGACACTTGCGGGCCGCCCTCGGTCCGGAAGCTGACGCCGCGGCGCACGCCGGCCAGGAACAGCAGGATCGAGGCGGCGTAGAGCAGGGTGAACAGCGCCACGAGGTAGTCGAGGGGCTTGCCGTTCAGCCACCACGCCACGGCGGTGCCGACGGCGATCGGCACCATCGGGCCGAAGCCGAAAACGATGTCGAGCCAGGGGATCCGGCGCGGCTCGTGCGTGGTCAGGGTGCGTCCGGTGGCGTCGTCGCGCATGGCAGTCAGGGGAACTCTCGATTCGACGGTCTGCTGCGCTGCAGCACCGGGACGGGGAACGGCCGCGCGCGGGCCCGGTTCCGAAACCCGGCCCCGGCTCGGCTCGACGAGGCCTGTGTAACCGCGGCACGGCGCCCAAGCGAGGCCTCGCCGGTGACCCTGCCGGTCGTCCCGCCCGTCACCGCGCCGCCGGCGTCTCGGTCGACCGCCCCAGGCCCTTGAGTGCCGGCGAAAAAGGCGTTATCTGTGTGGGGCCCTCATCACAAGGTCTGCGCCGCAGCGCGCCCGTGAGCCGCGAGGGTCCTGCCTCATCGGTTTCGCCAACCTGACCCCGGGCCCCTCGCCGCAGCGCGGCCCGCTCTCCGGCGCCCATCCCCCGGGCACCTGGCACTGAACCGGCCCTCCCACCTACTCCGTCGGTTGCAAGATACCCCCATGACGCCAAATCCCGACGCCCTCGCCGACGACATCGAGACCGCGGAGCCCGCCGATGTGCCCGCCGATCGCCCCACCATGCCGGCCGCCCTCGAGGGCGTCCGCGAGGTCAAGCTCCAGGACCTCAAGTCGAAGACGCCGACCGACCTGACGGCCTTCGCCGAGGAGGTCGAGGTCGAGAACGCCTCGACCATGCGCAAGCAGGAGCTGATGTTCGCGATCCTGAAGCAGCTCGCTGCCAAGGAGGTCGAGATCATCGGCTCGGGCACCGTCGAGGTGCTGCAGGACGGCTTCGGCTTCCTGCGCTCCTCCGACTCGAACTACCTGCCCGGCCCGGACGACATCTACATCTCGCCGACTCAGATCCGCCGCTTCGGCCTGCGGACCGGCGACACCGTCGAGGGCCCGATCCGCGGCCCGAAGGACGGCGAGCGCTACTTCGCGCTCCTCAAGGTCAACACGATCAACTTCGAGAACCCCGAGAAGATCAAGCACAAGGTCCACTTCGACAACCTGACGCCGCTCTTCCCGACGAAGCGGTTCAAGCTCGAGCTGGACAACCCGACCAAGAAGGATTTCTCGCCGCGGATCATCGACATCGTGGCGCCGATCGGCAAGGGCCAGCGCGCCCTGATCGTGGCGCCGCCGCGCACGGGTAAGACCGTGCTGATGCAGAACATCGCGCAGTCGATCACCCTCAACCACCCCGAGTGCTACCTGATCGTGCTGCTCATCGACGAGCGGCCCGAGGAGGTCACCGACATGCAGCGCTCGGTGAAGGGCGAGGTCATCGCCTCGACCTTCGACGAGCCGGCCACCCGCCACGTGCAGGTCGCCGAGATGGTGATCGAGAAGGCCAAGCGCCTCGTGGAGCACGGGCGCGATGTGGTGATCCTGCTGGATTCCATCACGCGCCTCGGCCGCGCCTACAACACCGTGGTGCCGTCCTCCGGCAAGGTGCTGACCGGCGGCGTCGACGCCAACGCCCTGCAGCGGCCCAAGCGCTTCTTCGGCGCCGCCCGCAACATCGAGGAGGGCGGCTCGCTCTCGATCATCGCCACGGCGCTGATCGACACCGGCTCGCGCATGGACGAGGTGATCTTCGAGGAGTTCAAGGGCACCGGCAACTCCGAGATCATCCTGGACCGCAAGGTCTCCGACAAGCGCATCTTCCCGGCGATCGACATCACCCGCTCGGGCACCCGCAAGGAGGAGCTGCTGGTCCCGCCGGATTCGCTCAAGAAGACCTACGTGCTGCGCCGCATCCTCAACCCGATGGGCGTCACCGACGCGATCGAGTTCCTGCTCGACAAGCTGCGCCAGACCAAGAGCAACGGCGACTTCTTCGACTCGATGAACACCTGAGGCCGTCCCCGGCCGCGGGCATCGCCGCCGTCCCCGCGAGCGGAGCGATCCAGGCAGCGCCACGGCGGCAAGCCGCGCGCTGGCCTGGGTCACGTCCCTGCGCTCCGGTCCCTCAGGATCGGGGAGCGGATGGGACGTGGGTCGCGCCCGCCGTGCGGAACGCCTGTCCCGCGGCGGCACGAAACGCGATTCCGGCCCGATCGGGCCGTTGACCGTCTCCTAACCGGCCTCTGCCAAGGTTCCATCCGGGCGCCAGGTAGCGTATCGGCCCCGCGACAGCCCCGCCGGCCGGTCCATCCCGGCGGCGGGGCTCGTCGCAGCCCGGCTTGCACCGATCCCCGGATCCGTGACACTGGCCCGATGCCCCGCTCGCCCTGGACCGGTCCGGATCCGCTCCTCCTCGCCTCGACCAGCCCGACGAGGCGCCTCCTCCTGGAGAGCGCCGCCCTGCCGGTCGAGACCGCCGCCCCGGACGTCGACGAGCGCGCCCTCGAGGCGGCGAGCGCCGGCCTGTCCCCGCCCGACCTCGCCCTGCACCTCGCCCGCGCCAAGGCCGAGTCGGTGGCGGCGCGCTATCCCGGGCGGATCGTCCTCGGCGCCGACCAGGTGCTCGACCTCGACGGCACCGTGTTCCACAAGCCGGCCGACGGCGCGTCGGCCCGGGCCCAGCTCGCCCGTCTGTCCGGGCGCACCCACGCCCTTCATTCCGCCGTGGTCCTGGCCGGGGCGGTCGAGGACGCCTTCGTGGAGACCGCGCGGCTGACCCTGCGCCCCCTCGATGAAAGGGCGATCGCGGCCTATGTGGACTGCGCCGGCGCGGAGCGCGTGCGGGCGAGCGTCGGCGGCTATCAGCTCGAGGGGCCGGGGATCCACCTGTTCGAATCGGTCGCGGGCGATCACAGCACCGTGCTGGGCCTGCCGCTTCTGCCGCTCCTCGCGCGGCTGCGGGCCGCCGGGCTTCTGGCTTTCTGAGGGAGTACCGCCTTGGCGGGACACGACCATTCGCACGGCGGCCACGGGGGGCATTCCCACGGCGGTCATGCCCATGGCGGCCTCGGCGGCCACGCGCACGCGCCGAAGGATTTCGGCACGGCCTTCGCCATCGGCATCGTGCTCAACACCGCCTTCGTGGTGATCGAGGCGGCCTACGGCTACCTCAGCAACTCCATGTCGCTGGTGGCCGATGCCGGCCACAACCTCTCGGACGTGCTGGGCCTCGCGGCGGCCTGGATCGCCGCGATCCTGGTGCGCCGCCGCGCCAGCGCGCGCTTCACCTACGGTTACCGCGGCTCCTCGATCCTGGCCGCCCTGTTCAACGCCGTGTTCCTGCTCATCGCCATGGGGGCGGTGATCTGGGAGGCGCTGGTCCGGCTGGTCCACCCGGAGCCCGTCGCGGGCACGACCGTGATGGTGGTGGCGGCGGTGGGAATCCTGGTCAACGGCCTAACCGCGTGGCTCTTCGCCAGCGGCGCCAAGGGCGACATCAACGTCCGCGGCGCGTTCCTCCACATGGTGGCCGACGCCGCCGTCTCGGCCGGGGTCGTGGTGGCGGGCCTCGTGATCCAGCTCACCGGCCTCGCCTGGCTCGACCCGGCGGTCAGCCTCGTCATCGCCGCCCTGGTGGTCTGGGCGACCTGGGGCCTGCTGCGCGACAGCGTGGCCATGTCCCTCGACGCCGTGCCGCCGGAGATCTCCCCGGACGCGGTGACCGGCTTCCTCCTCGAGCGGCCGGGCGTCGCCGGCCTCCACGACCTGCATATCTGGCCCATGAGCACCACCAGCGTCGCCCTGACGGTCCATCTCGTGATGCAGGAGGGGCATCAGGCCCACCGCCAGCCCGGCAACGGCTTCCTCGCCGAGACCGCCGAGGGCCTGCGCGACCGGTTCGGCATCGGCCACGCCACCCTCCAGGTCGAGGAGGCCGGCGGCCCGGCCTGCCGCCTCGCGCAGGATTGCGCGGCGTGAGCGGCGCCCAGCCCCGCGCCTTCGTGGTCGGCCACCCGATCGCCCACTCGCGCTCGCCGCTGATCCACGGCCACTGGCTCGCCGTGCACGGGATCCCGGGCTCCTACGAGCGGCTCGACGTGGCCCCGGAGGCCTTTCCGGACTTCATCCGCGCCCTGCCCGCGTCCGGCTACCGGGGCGGCAACGTCACCATCCCCCACAAGGAGGCGGCCTTCGCTCTGGTGGACACGCTCACGCCGCGGGCGAAGACCATCGGCGCGGTCAACACCCTGGTGGTCGGGCCGGACGGGCGGATCCGCGGCGACAACACCGACGCGCCGGGCTTCTGCGCCCATCTCGACCACAGCCTGGGCGCGGCCTGGCCGGACCGGGCGGGCGGCACCGCCCTGGTGCTCGGCGCCGGCGGCGCGGCGCGGGCGATCGTGGTCGGGCTCGCCGAGCGCGGCCTGCGGCGCGTCTGGGTCGCCAACCGCACCGCGGCCCGGGCCGAGGCGGTGGCGGCCCTCGCGCCGGGCGTCGGCGCGGCGCTCGCCTGGGACGACCTGCCGGCGGCGCTTCCCGGAACAGGCCTCCTCGTCAACACCACGTCCCTGGGCATGAAGGGCCAGCCGCCCCTCGCCGTCGACCTGTCGCCCCTGCCGGCGGACGCGGCCGTGGCCGACATCGTCTACGCGCCCCTGGAGACCGAGCTCCTGGCGGCGGCGCGGCGGCGGGGGCTCGCCGCCGTGGACGGGCTCGGCATGCTGCTGCACCAGGCGGTGCCGGGCTTCGCGGCGTGGTTCGGCCCGCGCCCCGCCGTCACCCCCGAGCTGCGCGACCGGATCGTGGCGGACCTCGCCGGATGACCCCGAAGGCCGGATCCGGACCCGTCATCCTCGGGCTCACCGGCTCGATCGGCATGGGCAAGTCGGCCACGGCCCGGATGTTCGCGGAGCGCGGCGTCCCGGTCCACGACGCCGACGCCGCCGTCCACGCCCTCTACGGGCCGGGCGGCGCGGCCGCCGCGGCGATCGGCGCGGCCTTTCCCGGCGTGCTCGGCGACGACGGCGGCGTCGACCGGGCGCGGCTGCGCGCCGCGGTGCTCGACGCGCCCGACCGGATGGCGGCGCTGGAGGCCATCGTCCATCCCCTGGTCCGGGCGGCCAGCACGGACTTCCTGGCGCGGCACGCGGCGGCGCCGCTGGTCGTCCTCGACGTTCCGCTCCTCTACGAGACCGGCGGCGAGGGCCGCTGCGACGCGGTCGCGGTGGTGAGCGCCCCGCCCGAGATCCAGCGTGACCGGGTGCTCGCGCGTCCCGGCATGACCGAGGCGGCCTTCGCGGCGATCCTGGCCAAGCAGATGCCCGACGCCGAGAAGCGCGCCCGGGCAGATTTCGTCATCGACACGGGCCGGGGTTTCGCCGCCGCCGAGGCCGCGGTCGCGCGGATCGTCGAGCGACTGACGGCGCACCGTGCGCCGCCGCACCGCGGCGACGGATGAAACGCCCGGAGGATTGAATATCTGCGGTTGTGTTCCGGGGGGAATACGGACGGCAGGATGGACGTGATGGCGCGGCGCTGGGGCGGGATTGATCGCATTCGGTCGGGCGGCATCCGGGCCGCAGCCCTTCTCGCGCTGCTGGTGGCCGGGCCTGCGCAGGCCCAGTACGCCGCCAACTGCCCGCCGCCGAAGAAGGTCGCGGCCGGCGCCTGCGTCACCGCCTGCCCGGGCGGCTACGAGGACCGGGGACCCGTCTGCGTCTACCGCAACACCTCTCGGTAGGGCGAGGCGCTCGACGGTTGGTCGACGGTGATGGACGGGGACGGCCGTGCAGGGCGGGTTAACCGCTCGGGCTTATCCCGCTAGGGTCCGCCCCCACCCCCCCGCGAGTCGCGAGACCCATGCTGCGCGAGATCGTCCTCGACACCGAGACCACCGGCACGGAGGCGAAGGGAGGCGACCGGCTGATCGAGATCGGCGCGGTGGAGCTCCTCAACCACATCCCCACCGGCCGGACCTTCCACCGCTACTGCAACCCGCAGCGGCCGGTCTCCGAGGGCGCCTTCAACGTCCACGGCCTGTCCGACGCGTTCCTCGCCGACAAGCCGCTCTTCGCCGAGATCGTCGGCGAGTTGCTGGCCTTCCTGGCCGACGGGCGGCTCGTGATCCACAACGCGCCCTTCGACGTCGGCTTCCTCAACATGGAATACGCCCGGCTCGGCGCGAACGCCCCGCCGCCGATCCAGCTGGAGGACGTCGTCGACACCCTGCCGATGGCCCGGCGCAAGCACCCGGGCGCGGCCAACAACCTCGACGCCCTCTGCAGCCGCTACAGCATCGACAACACCCGGCGCACCAAGCACGGGGCGCTCCTCGACGCGCAGATCCTGGCCGAGGTCTACGTCGAGCTGCTCGGCGGCAAGCAGACCAGCCTCGGCCTCCTGGAGGCCACGACAGCCGCCCCGGTGGCCGGCTCGGCGGCCCTGGCGTCGGCGGCTCCGGCGGCGCCCCGCCCCTACCGGTCTCGCCTCACGGATGCAGAGCGCGCCCGGCACGACAGCTTCCGCGCGAGCCTCGGTCCTGCCGCGATCTGGGCCGAGTATATCGGGGCGGACGATCCGGCCTGATCGCCGGTCCGTCCCGCTCTCCGATCCGCACGCCTGCCGCGCGCCGCCGGCTGTTGCCGCATCGCACAGGGGCGTTTATTGCAATGCACAAAACGCCGTCGACGGAGCCTCTCGCGGGGTGACGGAGGCTGGCCCGCGCGGTGCCGGTGCGTTCCCTCGGGGGAGGCACGGGCGCGCCGGATCCGGCCGTGACGGAGATGCTGAGGCAGTGAGGCGCGCACGCATGACCGAGGATTTCGGCAGTCGCGACGGACAGCGCGACGACAAGACCGGCCCGTCACCCTTCGCCGACATGATCGAGGCCACTCGCCTGACCGGCCTCGGCCGGCTTGAGGAGGCGACCGCCCTCATCCAGCGCAGCCTCGGGGGGCAGAAGGCTCCGCCCGCCGATCCGTCGGCCGCGCCGCAGCCTCCCGCGCGCCGCGACGCGCCGGCCGCCGAGACGCGCAGTCCCGCGGCGGAGTCCGGGACGCGGATGCGCGAGGTGGTGGGGCAGGTCGTGCGCGGGCTCGCGCCGGTGCTGAAGGGGCTCGGCAACCCGCTCCGGTCGCCGGCCCCGCCGCCCGCCGACCGGGCGGGCGGGACCGGGGGCCGCTTCGTGTCCCTGACCCATGCCGAGCCCGCCGGCACCCGCGAGTACAAGCTGTTCATCCCGAGCCACCCGGACCGGGCGGCGCCGCTGATCGTGATGCTGCACGGCTGCACGCAGAACCCGGACGATTTCGCCGCCGGCACCGGCATGAACACCCTCGCCGAGCGCGCCGGCGTGTTCGTGGCCTACCCGGCCCAGAGCCGCCAGGCCCACGCCCAGCGCTGCTGGAACTGGTACGAGCCCCGGGACCAGGGCCGCGGCGCGGGCGAGCCGGCGATCATCGCGGGCCTCACCCGCGCGATCATGGCGGAGCACCCGATCGACCCGGCCCGGGTCTACATCGCCGGCCTGTCGGCCGGCGGCGCCGCCGCCCTCAACATCGCCCGCGCCTACCCGGATCTCTACGCCGCCGTCGGCGTGCATTCGGGCCTCGCGGCCGGCTGCGCCCGGGACCTCGGCTCGGCGCTGATGGCCATGCAGGTCGGCGCCCCGGGCCTCGGCGCCCCGACCGCCTTCGGCACCCCGGCGCCCGCCACCCGCGTCCCGACGATCATCTTCCACGGCGAGGACGACGGCACGGTGAGCGTGCGCAACGCCGACCAGGTGCTGGCCCAGGCCAAGGTCGCCGGGCTGACGCCGCGGTCGGAGACCTTCGAGGGCCGCGGCCACCCCTTCACCCGCACCCGCTACCGGGACGAGGCGGGCCGGGTCGTGGTCGAGGATTGGCGGGTGCGCGGCGCCGGCCACGCCTGGTCCGGGGGCCGCCCCGACGGCAGCTATACGGATCCCGAGGGGCCCGACGCGTCCCGGGCGATGCTCGATTTCTTCGCCGAGCACCGGCTGGGACCGGCGGGGCGCCCGTAAGGGGTTTCCGGAGGGCCGCGCGCTCTGGCGGGTTGTCAGGACGCGGCCCTGCTGTATCGCAGGGCGCTGCCCTGCTCCCACAAAAGGTCCCGGACCTTTTGCATCCAGGACCTCCCCAGGACCTCCCATGAGCACCACCCCCGCGCCGATCCCGACCCTCCAGGGCCTCGCCGAGGTCGCCGACCGGTACGACCTGATCCTCTGCGACGTCTGGGGCGTGCTGCACGACGGCCAGACGGCCCACACGGCCGCCGGCGAGGCGCTGATCCGCTTCCGCGGCCTCCCGGGCGCGCGGCCGCGCCGGGTCGTCCTCGTCTCGAACGCGCCCCGGCCCGGCGACGGCGTCGGCCGCATCCTCGACCGGTTCGGCGTGCCGCGGGAGGCCTACGACGCGATCCTGACCTCGGGCGACCTCACCCACGACCTGATCGCCGCGCGCCCGGGTGCCCGGATCCGGCATCTCGGGCCGGAGCGCGACCTCGGCATCTTCCAGGGGCTCGACCTCAGCCTCGTCCCGGAGGCGGAGGCCGACCTCGTCGTCTGCACCGGCCTGTTCGACGACCGCAGCGAGACCCCGGACGATTACCGGCCGGAGCTGGAGCGCCTCGCCGCCCGCGGGCTGACCATGATCTGCGCCAATCCGGACCTCGTCGTGGAGAGCGGCAACCGCCTGATCCCCTGCGCGGGCCTGCTCGCGGCGGCCTACGCGGAGATCGGCGGCCCCGTGGTCTACGCCGGCAAGCCCCACCGCCCGGTCTACGAGGCGGCGCTCGCCAAGGGGGCGGCGCTCACCGGGGCGGCGCTCGCCGGGGCCCCGGTGGACCCGGCGCGGGTCCTGGCGATCGGCGACGCGATCCGCACCGACATCGCCGGCGCCCGCGGCTTCGGCATCGCCAGCCTGCTGGTGGCCCGCGGCATCCACGCGGAGGAACTCGGCGTCACGGCCGCGCATCACCGCCTGGGCGACGTGGCGGACTGGCTCGGCCGGCAGGCGGTGCATCCGGACGCGGTGATCGAGCGGCTGGTCTGGTAGCGGCCGGTCCTCCGAGGCGGGCCCTTCGAGGCGGGTCCTGCGCGTATTGCCGCCAGTCTAACCCCCTGAAATCCCCGACAAGCTTGACACCGCGCGGGAAATTGCGTGGATTCGCGCGTGTGAATCGGTCCCGCGCGCAGCAATCAGCCCCGACATTCGCCTCACGCGTCGGGCGATTCGACCCGAAGACCTGCCCGATGGCGGCGCGCGCGACGATCGGGGCCGGCGAGACGGCGGGTCTTGCGTGACCCTCGTCTCCGGACTGCCCGATTTCCTGCTCTATCTCGGCACCGCGACCGGGCTGATCGGCCTCTACCTGCTGATCTACACCCTCGCCACCGCGCACAACGAGCTCGCGCTGATCCGCCGGGACGTGACGGCGGCCGCCGTCGCGCTGGGCGGGAGCCTGGTCGGCTTCACCCTGCCGCTGGCGGTGGCGATCTACAACGCGCGGTCGCTGCTCGACTGCCTGATCTGGGGGCTGATCGCCCTGGTGATCCAGATCGCGATCTACTGGCTCGTGCGCCTCGCGGTGCCGGACCTGTCGCGGCGCATCGAGGAGGATCGCGCCGCCGCCGCGATCCTCCTCGGCGCGGCCTCGCTGGCGGGCGGCGTCGTGAACGCCGCCTCGATGACCTATTGAGGGGCCGGTGACGGAGACCGCGCCACGTCCCGACGCAGCCTCCGGCGACGCCGCCTGCGGGCCCGGGGCCAGCTTCGCCGCTGCCCGCCGCTCCAAGCGCTCGGCCGCCGTGTCGCTGGTCCTGGTCGCCGGTGCCGGCGCGGCCGCGCTGACGCTCGGCGGCCTCGACCCGTCCCAGCGGGAGGAGGAGGCGCTCGTCTACGGGACGCTCGGCGCCTGCATCGCCCAGCAGCTGCGCGGCGCCGAGGCCTGCATCGCCGCCTACAAGACCGCGCAGGAGACCTACGCGGCGACGGCGCCGCGCTACGAGACCGAGGCCGATTGCCAGCGCCACCACGGGACCGGCGGCTGCACCCCGGGCGCGCAGGTCACGGAGGCCGCGCGCGGCCGCTACCTGCCGGTGATGGCCGCCTTCATGATGGGGCGCACGGACGCGCAGGACCTGCCGGTCCAGCCGCTCTACCCGCACGCGCCCGAGGAGGAGCGCGACGAGGCCGGGACCGCGACGGCCGGGCATGGGGGCGGCTACTGCACCGGCGCGGGCGGGCGGGTCGCCTACGCGGGCGGCGCCTCGCGGGTCCACGTCCCCGCCTCGGTCGCCCGCACCGCGAGCGCGACCCCGCGCACGATCAGCCGCGGCGGCTTCGGCGGCACCGGGCGGGCGACGGCGTTCTCCGGAGGCTCGGGCGGCCGCGCCGGCGGGTTCGGGGGCGGGTTCGGGGGCGGCTGATGCGCCGCGTGCCGGTCCCGGAGCGGCCCGACTGGCGCCAGCACGCCGCGCGGGCCGGCTTCACCTTCCACACATTCGACGGCGCCCCCTACTGGGACGAGAGCGCCTACTACGCCTTCGGCCTCGCGGAGATCGAGGACGCCATCGAGGCGCCGAGCGCCGCGCTGCACGACCTCTGCCTCGCCTTCGTGGACCGGGCGGTCCGGGACGCGGCGATCCTCGCCTCGCTGCGGATCCCCGAGCACGCCTGGGACGCGATCCGGGCGAGCTGGGACCGGCGCGATCCCAGCCTCTACGGGCGCTTCGACTTCAGCTACGGGGGCGACGGGCCGGCCAAGCTCCTCGAGTACAACGCCGACACGCCCACCGCCCTCTACGAGAGCGCGGTCTTCCAGTGGCTCTGGCTGGAGGACGGGCTGGCGCGGGGGCGCCTCCCCGCCGGCGCCGACCAGTTCAACACCCTGCACGAGGCGCTGGTGGCGCGCCTCGCCGCCGTGGCGCCCCCGGAGGGCGTCGCCTTCGCGGGCTTCCCCGACGCGCCGGAGGATCGCGGCACGCTGGCCTATCTCCAGGACTGCGCGCTCCAGGCCGGCCGCCCCGCTCCCTTCCTGCCGGTCGAGGCGATCGGGCTCGACGCGGACGGGCGCTTCGTGGACGCGGCCGGCGCCCCGATCGGCTGCCTGTTCAAGCTCTACCCGTGGGAGTGGATGTTCGCCGACCCGTTCGGCCGCGCGGTCGGCGCGGCCGCGACCCGGTTCCTGGAGCCGCCCTGGAAGGCGGTGCTCTCCAACAAGGGGCTGCTGGCCCATCTCTGGGCAATGGCGCCGGGCCATCCCAACCTGCTGCCGACCTATTTCGAGGAGGACCCCGCCAAGGCCGCGCTGGGCCGGAGCTTCGTGAAGAAGCCCCTCTACGGGCGCGAGGGCGCCAACGTGCTGATCGTGCGCGACGGCGCCGTCGCGGCGCGCGACGAGGGGCCCTACGGCGGCGAGGGCTACGTGCGGCAGGCCCTGGCGGAGCTGCCCGATTTCGCGGGCCGCCGCGCGCTGGTCGGCAGCTGGATGGTCGGCGACCGGCCCGCCGGCCTGTGCCTGCGCGAGTCGGACGGCCTCATCACGACCGACCGGGCCCGGTTCGTGCCGCACCTCATCGATCCGTGACCGGGTCCCGCGCCGCCGCGGCTCACCGGCCCAGCGCCGCGAGCTCCCGCCGCATGTTCGACCGCGCCGGCCCCTCCAGCGCCGCCCGGGCCCGGGCGGTGACGAACAGCGGCCGGCCGGATGCGAGGGCGCCCCGCAGGAAGGCGGCGCGCCCCTGCCGGTAGGCGTCCGCGCCCACGACCGGGACGAATTCCCGCGCCACGCCGGCGGCGTAGCCGTCGTAGGCGGCGGGCGCCGCCCCCAGGATCGCCATGTCCATGTCGAGGAAGGTCGCGACGTCCGCGGCGAGCGCGGCCGGGAGACCGTCCGGGACGGCGTGCCGCTCGGTCGCCAGGATCATCGTCTCGGCCGCCGCCAGCGTGGGCGCCGGGACCGCGCCCTCCGGCAGCGCCCGCAGGAGCGCGGCGCTGCGGCGCTCGTTGTCCGCGGCGCCCGGCCGGTAGACGGCGTCGTGGAACCAGATCGCCAGTTCCACCGCGTCGGGATCCCGGACCGTCCCGCGGCGGGCGCGGAACGCCTCCAGCAGCGCGTCGATATGCGCCTGGCCGTGATAGACCCGGTGAGGCTCGGCCAGCCGGGCGCGCAGGTCAGCCAGGATGCGGGGATGGCCGTCGAGCATCGGCCGATCCTCTACCCGATCCGCCGCCGCGGGACGAGGCGGATCGCGCCGCAGGCCCGGGAAGACGCTCCGGGCACCCGCGATGGACTTCCCGGCCTCGCGCTCCGACGCCCCGCGAGATCATCGTCCCCGCGACGATGATCGGGGATGTGATCGTCGAACGCCCCGATAGACGCGCCGCTGTCGATCCCGAGAGATCTATTGGGCGCGATCGACCCGATCCCGCGTCTGGTCTTCGCGCGGAACGCCGGCTACAGGGGCAGAACCATCCGGAGGATCCCCAGCGCCCATGAGAGCGACGAGCCTGAGAACGACGACTTGGTTGATGCTGACGGCGCTGCTCGCCGCCGCCCCGGCCCGTGCGCAGGCCCCCGCGCAGGCCCCTGCCCCGGCACCGGCGGGGCCGGCGACCAAGCCCGAGAGCGATCCGGCTCAGGAGACGATCCGCAAGCTCAACGCCTATGTCGGGCTCCTCAACCGGACCCTGCGGGCGCAGGAATCGCTCGGCCGCTATCAGAGCTGGGTCAACATGAAGACCGGTCCGACCGGCCGCGAGCGGATCATCTACGGCCTCTACGGGCTCTACGACGTGCGCGGCGAGATCGCGAAGGCGGAGGCCGCGACGGCGCAGCCGCCCGCGATGCCGGACCTCGACGGCGCCGTGAAGACCTACATCGCCGCCTATCAGGCGCTCGCCCCGACGGTCACCGAGGCGGAGGGCTACTACGAGCGGCAGGATTACCGCGCGGACAAGATGGAGCAGGGCAAGGCGCTCCACGCCAAGCTCGCCGTCGCGGGGCCGGCCTTCCTGGCGGCGCGCGCCAAGGTCGACGCCGCGCTGCGGGTCGAGAAGGAGAAGAGCGACGCGCTGGAACTCGCCGCCCTCGAGGCGCGGGAGGGCCGCAAGGCGCGCTGGCACGTCGCGAACGTGATGACCGCCTGCCGCAAGGTCATGGACCTGCTGCCCACCGACGCCAAGCCGGTCGTCGACATGGCGGCCTTCGACGCCGCGCTCGGGCGCTACGCCGTCGCCGTGAAGGACATGGACGGGTACAGCGCCGCCAACCCGAACTCCTTCCACGTGTTCGAGAGCCGGCCCCGCGCGCTCCTGGGCAAGCTGCGCGAGTTCGACGACAAGCTCGCCAAGGCCAGGGGCGACGCCCGGCGCGGCGCCGGGCGCGACGTGACCTGGATCGTGAACGACTACAACATGATGGTGTCGACCGCGCAGACGGCCACGACCTTCTCGCGGTGACCGGGGGCGTCCGGGACCCGGGCCCCCGTCAGCGGGCGCTCCGGCCCGGTTCCGTCAGCCGCAGCGAGGTCGCGGCCGCGGTGACGGCCGCCTGCCAGCGCGCCTGCTCGGCCGCGGGGTAGCGGACGCGCAGGGTGACGAAGGCGCCGCCGCGGCCGCCCGCCAGCAGGGTCTTCCGATACAGGATCCCGGCCGCCGTCGTGCAGGAGAGCACGATCCAGCCGGGCTTGCGCGCCGCGTATTCCGGCGGCTGCCGCAGGCAGGTCTTCCGGTCCGCGGCCACGACGGCGTCGAGATCCTGGTCGAGCACGTCGTTCAGGCCCGACACCGTCAGGTGCAGGTGGCCGTCGGCCGAGCGGAAGGCCTGCCCGTCGCCGTTGTCCGGCGGCGGCTCCGCGACGAGGTCGGCGGGCACGTCGACGGAGAAGCCGAAACGGGCGTTGACCACGTGGCGCAGCGCCGGCGTGTCCGGCAGCGCCCGGCTCCAGTCGCGCCGGACCTGCGCGATCCGCGCGGTGTAGGCCCGCGTCAGGCAGGCCGTATCCGGGCAGGCATCGCGGACCCGCGCGCGCCAGCGCGCGTGGTCCTCGCCGAAGGTGTCGATCGCCTGGCCGGTCTCGCCGTCGACCCCGCGCGTCTCGCCCACGATCCGGTCGAACAGGCGCCTGAGTTCCTCGTCCAGCCGCGTCAGGGCGGGGTCGGCACAGATCAGCGTCTCGACCCTGTCCCGGATCCCGGCGCAATCCGGCGCCGCCCGGGCGCCGACGGTGCCGAGCGCACAGACTGCGCCGACGAGGCCTGTTCGGAGGATCGATCGGGGGATCGATCGCGGGCTCAGGCGCGCCGGACGGGCTTGGCTACGCACGGATATCCCTCCTGTGGCGGTCTGGACGCGATCGGCCGTGCGGTCCCGGCCTGCACGGGCCGCCGGGCGTGCTGGGCCCGGGCAGGATGGCGCGCCGCCGCTCATCGGCCCGTCGTTGTCTTGAGCATCAGGATGTCGATGTCGCGCCGAGGCACGTAATCCGTCACGACGCTCTCGAAGGTCGTCGGGCCGGTCTTGCGGAGCCCGGTGGCGCAGAACGACACGAGCGTCGTCGGATCGCCCTTGTCCACGGTCAGCTTGAATGTGCCGATCGGCCCGGCCCAGTTGCCGCCGGAGGTGATCACGTAGGACAGGTACTGCTCGAAGGCCTGCACCCCCCGCCCGCCCGCCGCCTCGATCCTGCGGGCGAGCCCCTGGGCCGCCTTCAGGAAGGCCGCGTCCGTGCAGTATTTCCGCGCGTACTCGGCCTTCTCGTCGGCGCCCTCGGTCGGGGTCCCGAACGACAGGCTGGAGAGGCCGCCGACGCCCGGAACGTAGCTCTGCCGGACGACGACGTCGCGGCCCGCCGGGAAGACCTGCCGGCGCCAGAACTTCGACCGCAAGGTCCAGACCGGGAACAGGCTCGTCGTGCCCTTGCCCATGTCCTGGGGCTCCAGGAGGCCGTCCGCCACGAGGCCGCGGCGCTGATCGGCGCCCAGGGCGGCCAGCGCGGCCTCGGTCGCCTCGACCGTCGGGACGAGGGGGATGCCGAGGCTCCGCAGCCGCCCGGTCACCTCGACCTCCGGCTTGCCGGCCGGCGTGACGAAGGCGCGCTGCTCGACCTGCGAGTCGACCGGCCGGCCGTCGACCTCGGTGGTGAAGCGGAGGAAGTTGTCGTGCTTCGGGTCGGCGATGCTCAGCATCGCGTCGGGACCCCCGGAGATGTCGGGCATCGGGAACGCGATCGTCGTCTCGACGTCCCGGTCGGTCAGGTTGCGAAAGCGGTAGACGATCCGCACCGCCTTCTCGGACAGGAAGAGGTCCTCGGAGACGAGGGCGATCCGGTCCGTCTTCTCCAGGACGAGACCGCCGGTCGCGAGGGTCGCGACGCTGTCGTCGGCCCGGGCCGGACGCGGCAGGGCCGACGACAGAGCCGTCGACAGAGCCACCGACAGGATCACCGGCAGGAGCAGGGTCAGGCGCGGGATGCGGGTCGTGGATGGGATTCGCACGGCTGTCGGGCTCGCGGGTTGGATCCGTCGGTGCGGGGCGGGGTGAGAACCGGCGCGTCGCCGGTCAGCGATCGGCGGGCGGGTCTCGGACGATCCGGTCACGCCTCCGGCTCAGTCGCGGAGCGGGCTCGGCAACCGTCGGTCCCGGTGGGAGACGGGCCTCGATCCGCCGCCCCAGAGCGGTGAGCGCTTCGGCGAAGGCGTCATCGGTCGCGGCACACCATCCTCCCCGCGGCGCGCCCGCACGCGCACCGCCGAATCTCGGACGGACCGAATGGAAGCTTTCGGGCAGAGTTGAGGCCGACCGAGAGGGCCATGTCAGGTCGAGGCGTCAGGTCGAGGCTGTGAGAAGACACCGCCGTCGGCGGCCGCGCGCGATTGCGCCGCCGCGACCGTTCGGTCTATCGGCTGCCCGGGATGGCCGGCGGCCCCGGGCGCCGGCTCGATCCGCGACGATCTGCGAGGAGCGCCCCGTGCCAGCCGAAGACGCCCCGATCGGCCGCTTCCCGATCCCCCGCCTGGAGACGCTGCCGGACGACATCCGCGCGCGCATCGAGGCGGTGCAGGAGAAGTCCGGCTTCATCCCGAACGTGTTCCTGGTGCTCGCCCACCGTCCGGACGAGTTCCGGGCGTTCTTCGCCTACCACGACGCGCTCATGGACAGGCCGGGCAACCTGACCAAGGCCGAGCGCGAGATGATCGTGGTGGCGACCTCGGCCATCAACCAGTGCCAGTACTGCGTGATCGCCCACGGGGCGATCCTCCGGATCCGCGCCAAGGATCCGCTGATCGCCGACCAGGTGGCGATCAACTACCGCAAGGCCGACATCACCGACCGGCAGAAGGCGATGCTCGACTTCGCTATGCTGGTCAGCCAGTCCGCCCACCAGGTCGGGGAGGCCGCGTTCGCGGCGCTCAGGGCCCACGGCTTCGACGACGCGGATGCCTGGGACATCGCCGCCATCGCGGCCTTCTTCGGCCTGTCGAACCGGCTGGCGAACGTCAGCAACATGCGGCCCAACCCGGAATTCTACGCGCTGGGTCGCGGCTGACGGCGCGGCGTCCGTCCCTCGCCGCCGGCGAGCGGACCGCCGGGGCGGTTTCCGGGTGTCCGCCACCCCTTCAGAGGGCTCGGCGCCCCGCGGGACCGCCGGAGCCCCGCCGTGCGACCTGGCGTCGCGCGCGGGGAGCGGATGAAACGGCTCCGGCCCTCTGAGCCCGACGGCGACCGCGCGCGGGGACGGGGCGCGCCGTCCTTACCAGTGCTTTAAGCCTATAGGAGCCGCCCGGTCCGGCTGTTAACAGGCGTTAAATTTTGTGGCCGACCCGGTGAGGGGGCGAATCCCGGCTTGAACCTTCGAAGCGGCGCGGCCCAGCGTCTCGACCTGACCGCGTGCGATCGCGAGCCCATCCACATCGTCGGCAGCGTCCAGCCGCACGGGTTCCTGCTCGGCCTCGAGGCCCGGTCCCTCACCATCGTCCAGGCGAGCGCCAACGCCCCCGCGGCGGCCTCCGTCGGCACCGTCCTCGACGCGGCCCTGCCCGACCTCGCGGCCGTCGTCCGCCACCACCTGGAGGCGGCGGAGCCCCAGGACGGCGCCCTCTATCTCCGGACGGTGACGCTGGAGACCGCCGGCGGGCGCCAAGCCTACGAGGTTGCGGCCCACCGGGTCGACGAACTCGTCGTGCTGGAGCTGGAGGAGATCGACGCGGCCGCGGCCGAGATCGGCGTCGACGTGCTCACCCCGCGCCTGCGGGCCTTCGTCGAGCGCCTGCAGACCGCCCGCACCGTCGAGGACCTCTGCCAGTTCGTCGCCGAGGACATCCGCCAGATCACCGGCCTCGACCGGGCCCTGGTCTACCGGTTCGACCGCGACTGGCACGGCACGGTGCTGGCGGAGGCCGGCAACGGCGTCCTGCCCTCCTACCTCGACCTGCGCTTCCCCGCCTCCGACATCCCGGCCCAGGCGCGCGAGCTCTACCGCCGGAACCGGCTGCGCATCATTCCGGATGCCGGCTACGTCCCCGTGCCGATCCGGCCGGCCACCACGCCTTCCGGCAAGCCGCTGGACCTCAGCCAGTCGGTGCTGCGCTCGGTCTCGCCGGTCCATGTCGAGTACATGCGCAACATGGGCACGATGGCGTCCATGTCGGTGTCGATCCTCGTCGACGGCGCCCTCTGGGGCCTGATCTCCTGCCACAACCGCGCGCCCAGGCGCGTGCCCCTCCAGGCGCGCAATGCCTGCGACGTGCTCACCCAGATCTTCGCCCTGCAGCTCTCGGCCCGCGAGCGCGGCGCCCAGTCCGAGAAGCGGCTGGCGCTGGGCGCCGTGCAGGCGCGCCTCCTCGCGTTCATGGCCGAGGAGGACAGCTTCGTCGACGGCCTGCTCAACCACCCCGACGACGTCCTGGCCCTGGTGGACGCGACCGGCGCCGCGGTGGTCACGGCGGACCGCTGCCGGCTGCTCGGGGCGACGCCGACCGAGCGCGAGGTCCGCGCCCTCTATCGGTGGCTGTCCGAGCGCGAGGATGCCGAGGAGGTCTTCGTCTCCGAGGCCCTGTCGGAGGCGTTCCCGGCCGCCGCCGCCTTCGCCGACCGGGCGAGCGGCCTCCTGGCGATCTCGGTCTCGAAGAAGTACGCGAGCTACATCCTCTGGTTCAGGCCCGAGGTCGTGCGGACGGTGAAGTGGGGCGGCAACCCCGTGAAGGCCGTCCGGCCCGACCCGGAGGGCGGCCCGGACCGGCTGCACCCGCGCAAGTCGTTCGAGATCTGGAAGGAGACCGTGCAGGGCCGCTCCCTGCCCTGGTCCGACCCGGAGGTGGAGGCCGCCAAGGACCTGCGCGCCTCGGTGCTCGGCATCGTGCTCCGCCGGGCCGAGGAGCTCGCCGCCATGAGCGAGGAGCTGCAGCGCTCGAATAAGGAGCTGGAGGCGTTCTCGTACTCGGTCAGCCACGACCTGCGCGCGCCGTTCCGCCACATCGTCGGCTACGCGAACCTGCTCAAGACCCGCGAGGGCGCCCAGCTCTCCGACAAGGGCCGGCACTACGTGGAGACGATCATCGAGGCGGCCTTCTCGGCCGGCACCCTGGTCGACAGCCTCCTGAGCTTCTCGCAGATGGGCCGGCACGCCCTCAACAAGGTCTGGGGCGACATGAACGCCCTGGTCGAGGAGGTCCGCCGGAAGGTCCTGCGCGACGTCACCCCCGACCGGACCCTCCGCTGGGAGATCGCGCCCCTGGGCCGCGCCTACGCCGACCCGGTGATGCTGCGGCTCGTCATCGAGAACCTGCTGTCGAACGCCGTGAAGTACACCCGCGGCACCCCGGAGGCGGTGATCGCGATGGGCAGCCTCCCGCCCCGGGAGGGCGAGGCGGTTTACTACGTGCGCGACAACGGCGCCGGCTTCGACATGGCCTACGTCGACAAGCTGTTCGGCGTCTTCCAGCGGCTGCACCGGGTCGAGGAGTTCGAGGGCACGGGCATCGGCCTCGCCAATGTCCGCCGCATCGTCGAGCGCCACGGCGGCCGGACCTGGGCCGAGGGCAGGCTCGGCGCGGGCGCCACCTTCTACTTCACCCTGCCCATCCGGGAGGAGGCCCACTGATGGCGGGACTGAAGCCCATCCTCCTGGTCGAGGACAACCCGAACGACATCGAGCTGACGCTGGCGGCGCTCGAATCGAGCCAGCTCGCCAACGAGATCGTCATCTGCCGCGACGGCGCCGAGGCCCTCGACTTCATCTACCGGCGGGGCGCGCACGAGAAGCGGCAGGCCCAGGACCCCGCGGTGGTCCTGCTCGACCTGAAGCTGCCGAAGGTCGACGGCCTGGAGGTGCTCGCCAAGATCAAGGGCGACCCGGTCACCCGCCAGGTGCCGGTGGTGATGCTGACCTCGTCCCGCGAGGAGACCGACCTCGTGCGCTCCTACGATCTCGGGGTGAACGCCTTCGTGGTGAAGCCGGTCGCCTTCGAGGAGTTCTTCGCGGCGATCAAGGAGATCGGCGTGTTCTGGGCCCTCCTCAACGAGCCGCCGCCGTACCGGGGAGGCTGGCCATCGAACGCGTGATCGGACCTTCCGCGGGGCCGCTGCGGGTCCTCCACCTGGAGGACAGCGACCTCGACGCCGAGCTGATCGAGGCCGAGCTGGAGACCCTCGGGCACCCGGTCGCGATCGAGCGGGTGATGACCCGCGACGCCTTCGCCCGCGCGGCGGTCGCCGGCCGGCACGACCTGATCCTGGCGGACTACGTCCTGCCGACCTTCGACGGCGTGAGCGCCCTCGGCATCGCCCGGGCGCAGTGCCCCGACACGCCGTTCATCTTCTGCTCGGGCACGCTCGGCGAGGACGTCGCGGTCGAGGCCCTGAAGAACGGCGCCACCGACTACGTCGTCAAGCAGCGCCTCGACCGCATGCCGCGCACGATCGTCCGGGCGCTGGCCGAGGCGCGGGCCCGCGCCGACAAGCGCGAGGCCGAGGCCGCCCTGCAAGCGCTCAACGAGACGCTGGAGGTGCGCATCGCCGAGCGGACCCGCGAACTCGCCGCGGCGAACGAGGCCCTCCAGGCCCAGATCGTCGAGCGGGAGCGGGCGGAGGACGCCCTGCGGCTCGCCCAGCGCCTGGACGCGGTCGGCCAGCTCACGAGCGGCGTCGCGCACGACTTCAACAACCTGCTGACGGTGATCGCCGGCAACATCGAGTTCCTCGAGAGGGTCGTGTCCGACACCCGCTCGAAGCGCCGCCTCGCCATGATGCGCGGGGCCGCCGAGCGCGGCGCCCGGCTCACCGCGCAGCTGCTCGCCTTCTCCCGGCGCCAGCGCCTGGAGCCGACGCCGGTCAGCCTCAACCAGACGGTCGCGTCGATGCGCGACCTGCTGCAGAGCTCGATCGGCGGCGCGGTCCGGATCGAGACGACCCTCCAGCCCGACCTGTGGCCGGCCCTGGTCGACGCCACCCAGATCGAGCTGGTGATCCTGAACCTCGCCATCAACGCCCGCGACGCGATGGCGGTGGGCGGCCGGCTCGCCATCGAGACCGCCAATGTCAGCGTCACCGGGGCGCCGACTCGGCCCGAGCAGCCGGCGCCCGGCGCCTACGTCATGGTGGCGGTGAGCGACACCGGCACCGGGATGACGCCGGACGTGCTGGCCCGGGTGTTCGAGCCGTTCTTCACCACCAAGGAAGTCGGCAAGGGGTCGGGTCTCGGGCTCGCCCAGGTCTACGGCTTCGTCAAGCAGTCCGGCGGCGGCATCCGGATCGACACGGTCGCGGGCGAGGGCACCTCGATCAAGGTCTACCTGCCCCGGGCCGCGGAGCCCGAGGGTGCCGTGCCCCGCCTGCCGGCCGCGGCCGAGGCCGCGCGGACGCACCCGCCCGGGAGCGGCCCCCGGCTCCTCGTGGTCGACGACGACGCCGAGGTGCGCGAGGTGACGACGACCCGCCTGATCGAGGCCGGCTACGCGGTGCGCGAGGCGGCCTCGGGCCTCCAGGCCCTGGCCGCCCTGGAGGCGGATCCGGGCGTCGACCTCGTCGTGATGGACTTCGCCATGCCGGGCATGAACGGGGCCGAGACGGCCCTGGAGGTGCGGAAGCGCTGGCCGGCGCTGCCGGTCCTGTTCGTCACCGGCTTCGCCGACACCACCGCCCTGACCGAGGCCGGCGCCGTCGGCGCCGACGCGATCGTGCTGAAGCCGTTCCGCGTCGGGGAACTCGAGGGCAAGGTCGCCGCCGCCCTGGCGGCGCGCCCGCCGGCGCAGCTCCGGCTGATCTCGGGCCGCGACAGGAGCGCCTGAGGGGGACGTCGCGCGGGCGTCCCGCTTGCGTCTCTGGGGCTCTCCCGGGCGTTCTCCACACGGCGTGCGGGCCCCGCACGGTGTCCCGGGCGGCGCGTGCGCGCCGACGCGGTTGCGCGAACCCGCCCGCTGGGGCACCGATGGCGCTGTCCTGTCCCGCCGGTTCCTCGCCCCATGTCCGAGTCACGCGCCTGGTCCGATGCCTGAGACCGTCGGGACCGCGCCCCCGGCCTTCCTCGCGGAGGGCGGCGCGATGGGCGCCCGGATCCGCGCCCACGACTGGTCCGGCTCGCCGCTCGGCCCGCCGGACAGCTGGGCGCCCTGCCTGCGGGCGACCCTGAGCCTGATCCTGGGATCGCGGTTCCCGATGTTCGTGGCGTTCGGGCCCGACCTCGTCTTCCTCTACAACGACGCCTACGCGGAGATCCTGGGCGACAGGCATCCCGCGGCGCTCGGCGCGCGCTTCCGCGACGTCTGGAAGGAGATCTGGCCGGAGATCGGCCCCCTGATCGACCGGGCGCTCGCCGGTGCGGCGACGTGGTCCGAGAACATGCCGCTGACCATGAACCGGCACGGCTACGACGAGCCGACCTGGTTCACCGCCTCGTACGCGCCGGTGCGCGACGAGGCGGGCCGGGTCGCCGGCCTGCACTGCGCCTGCACGGAGACGACCGGCCGCGTCCAGGCCGAGGCGCGCCTGCGCGAGGCGGAGGCCCGGATCCGGGCCCTCGCCGACCACCTCCCGGGCGGCTACGTCTACCAGCTCGCCATGGCCCCCGACGGCGCCGACCGGCGCTTCCTCTACGTGTCGCAGGGTTTCGAGCGCATGACCGGCCTGGCGGCCGGGGACGTGCTCGCCGACCCGGCGGTCGCCTACGACCTGATCCTGCCGGAATACCGCGCCGCGGTCGCCGAGGCGGAGGCCGCCGCGATCCGCGACCTCGCGCATTTCGACGTCGCGGCGCCCATGCGCCGGCCGGACGGCACCCACGTCTGGACGCGCATCGTCTCGGCCCCCCGCCGCGTCGGCGACACGCTGGTCTGGGACGGGCTGCATCTCGACGACACGGTGCGCCGCCGGACCGAGGAGCAGCTGCGGGAGAGCGAGCGGCGCCTGCGGCTCGCGACCGAGGCGGCCGAGATCGGCCTCTGGGACGTCGACGTCGTCGCCGACACCCTGTTCTGGCCCGCGCGGGTCAAGGCGATGTTCGGCATCTCGGCCGACGTGCCGGTCACGATGGCCGATTACTACGCCGGCCTGCATCCCGAGGACCGGGCGGCCACGAGCGCGGCCTACGCCTCCGCCCTCGATCCCGCGCGGCGCGCCGTCTACGACGTGGAGTACCGCACCGTCGGCAAGGAGGACGGCGTCGTGCGCTGGGTCGCCGCCAAGGGGCGCGGGATCTTCGAGGGCGCGCGCTGCGTGCGGGTGATCGGCACGGCGATCGACATCACCGCCCGCAAGCAGGCCGAGGAAGCCCTGCGCGCCAGCGAGGCGCAGTTCCGGGTCCTGTCGCAGGTGCTGCCGAACTTCGTCTGGGCGACCGACGCGGCCGGGGCGGCGAACTGGTTCAACGCGCGCGTCTACGCCTACGCGGGCCGGGAGCCCGGCACCCTCGACGGCGCGGGCTGGCGGGGGATCATCCATCCCGACGATCAGGACCGGGTCGACGAGGAATGGCGGGCGGCCGTCCGGTCGCGGGCCGACTACCAGTCCGAGTACCGCCTGCGCCGCGCCGACGGCGCGTATCGCTGGTTCCTGGCCCGGGCGCAGCCGGTCCTGGGCGCCGACGGCGCTGTCACCCGCTGGGTCGGCACCAGCACCGACATCGACGACCAGAAGCGGCTCATGGCCGAGCTCGTGCGCTTCAACCTGACCCTGGAGCAGCGCGTGGCCGAGCGCACGGCCGAGCACGACCGGGTCTGGCGCAACTCGCGCGACCTGCTGGCCGTGGTCGGGGCCGACGGCATCTTCCGCGCGGTCAATCCGGCCTGGCAGACGATCCTGGGGCACGAGCCCGCCGCGGTGGTGGGGCGCAGCTTCCTGGACTTCATCTGGCCCGAGGATGCGGGCGCGACCCAGGAGGCGCTCGAAGCGGCCGCCGCGGCGCGCGACCTGACCGATTTCGAGAACCGCTACCGGCACAGGGACGGCACCCTGCGGCTGATCTCGTGGCGCACCTCCGTCGAGGGCGCGCAGGTCTACGCCTACGGCCGCGACGTCACCGCCGAGAAGGCCCAGGCCGAGGCGCTCCGGCACGCCGAGGAGGCGCTGCGGCAGTCGCAGAAGCTGGAGGCGGTGGGCCAGCTCACCGGCGGTGTCGCCCACGACTTCAACAACCTCCTGACGATCATCCGCTCGTCGGTCGACTTCCTCCGCCGGCCGGACCTGGCGGAGGAGCGCCGGTCCCGCTACCTCAACGCCGTCTCGGAGACGGTGGACCGCGCGGCGAAGCTCACCGGCCAGCTCCTCGCCTTCGCGCGGCGACAGGCGCTGAAGCCCGAGATCCTCGACGTCGGCGCGCGGCTGCGCGGCGTGGCCGACCTCCTCGACACGGTCACGGGCGCCCGCATCGCGGTCGTGACCGAGCTGCCGGAGCGGCCCTGCTTCATCCGGGTCGATCTCAGCCAGTTCGAGACCGCGCTGGTCAACATGGCGGTGAACGCCCGGGACGCCATGGACGGCGCCGGAACGCTGACCCTGCGCCTGCGCTGCGGCGCGGCGCTGCCGCCGATCCGCGGCCATGCCGGCGCGCCCGGCCCGTTCGCGGCGATCGACCTCGTCGACACCGGCACCGGCATCGCGCCGGACGTGCTGGCGCGGGTGTTCGAGCCGTTCTTCACCACCAAGGAGGTGGGCAAGGGCACCGGACTCGGCCTGTCCCAGGTCTTCGGCTTCGCCAAGCAGTCCGGCGGCGACGTCGCGGTCGAGAGCGCGCCCGGCCGCGGCGCCACCTTCACGCTCTACCTGCCGCAGGTCGAGCCCGAGGCGTCCTGCGCCGCCGCCGCGGAGGCCGCCGCCCTCGACCCCGGCGGCGCGGGGCAGCGGGTTCTGGTGGTGGAGGACAACATCGAGGTCGGCCGCTTCGCCACGCAGATCCTGGAGGATCTCGGCTACGCGACGACCTGGGCGACCAACGCCGAGGAGGCGCTGGACCAGCTCGGGGCCGACGGCGCGGCCTTCGACGCCGTGTTCTCCGACGTGGTCATGCCCGGCATGGGCGGGATCGCGCTGGCCCGGCTCCTCCGGCAGCGGATGCCGCACCTGCCGGTGGTTCTGGCCTCCGGCTACAGCCACGCCCTCGCCCAGGAGGGGATCCGCGACTTCGAGCTGCTGCCCAAGCCCTACTCCGCCGACCAGGTCTCGCGCGTGCTGCGCAAGGTCGTCGGCGCGCGGCGGAGGCGGCCGAGGGGCGGGCAGCCGGGCGGGCAGCCCTGACGCGGCGGGGCGCTGCCGGGACCAGCGGAGACCTGACAGAGACCTGACAGAGACCTGACAGAGGCCTGACGCCGCAGCCGGGCGGCGACGGGCGGTCCCGGCGCCATGTTCCCGCGGGAGGTTCCGCGCGCGGGAGACGCCGCGCCCGCCCCCGGAGGTCCCATGGACAGGGTCATGTACGCGCTCGTCACCCTGGCGGAGGCGGTGCTCGGGATCTTCGGCGTGCGGGCGCTCTACGAGCAGCCCGCCTACGCGGTCGTCGAGCGCCTCGACCGCGGGGTCGAGATCCGGTCCTACGCGCCGCGCCTCGCGGTCGAGACCGACGCGCGCGGCCAGGGCGACGGCGACGCCTTCGGGCGGCTGTTCCGCTACATCACCGGCGCGAACCGGGCCGGGGACCGCATCGCCATGACGGCGCCGGTCGAGAGCGGCGGCCAGCGCATCGCCCAGCCCATCGCCATGACCGTCCCGGTGGAGCGGGACGGCACCGGCACGATGCGGTTCTTCCTGCCCCGCGCGGTGGCGGCGGCCGGGGCGCCGGCCCCGACCGAGCCGGGGGTCCGGCTGGTCGAGGTCCCGGCCGAGCGGGTCGCGGCCCTGCGCTTCTCCGGCCGCCTCACCCCGGAGGCGCGGGCCGCGCAGGCGGGCATCCTCGCCGCCGTCCTGGCGGCGGCCGGCCGCGCACCGGCGGGCGCGCCCTTCGTCATGGGCTACGACCCGCCCTTCGCGATCCCGTTCCTGCGCCGGAACGAGGTCGCCGTCCGCCTGCCGCCGCGGTGAGAGCCGGGACCGGTCCTGACGACCCGGCGCGCGGCCTCGGACGCCGCCCCGGAGGACCGGCCCGATTGCGCAATTATCCCGCGATGTCCTTCATAATAATCCCGAAGACTTGCCGCTATCTTCCTCTTTTGTTGTCTTTGCGCCACAGGCCCGATCATTCGAGCCCGCAAGTCGTCCCCGGCAGGGATTAAACAGAATGTGAATTGAGGTCGCGACCCGACCCGAGATCAGTGAGGCGCACGCAGCCGACGCGAAGCGGCGCGTGCCTTCGAATCCAGGTTGGGGGAAGATATGCGGGCCCTGCGAGGCAGCTTGATCGCGTCCGTGGCTCTGTTGCCGGGTGTCGCGCAGGCTCAACAATCCGTCACCCTCGGCGAGATCAGCGTCGTCTCGACGTCGCCGGTGGGTGCGGGCGGCGGCAATTCCAGCGGCGCCCAGAATCTCGATACGCTCGCCCAGGCCGCGCCGACCTTGCCGGCCCCGGCCGGCGGGGTGCGGCTGCGCGGCTCCGAGCAGCCGCTCAACAAGATCCCCAGCACCGTCGAGACCGTCACGGCCCGGCAGATCGAGGTCGATCAGGGCTCCGACAACGTGATCGCCACGCTGGCGCGGCGCACGCCCGGGGTGAACCTCAACGACTCGCAGGGCAATTCGAACCGGGTCGATCTCAGCTACCGCGGCTTCACGGCCTCGTCGGTGCAGGGCGTGCCGCAGGGGCTCGCCGTCTACCAGAACGGCGTGCGCATCAACGAGGCCTTCGGCGACATCGTCAATTTCGACCTGATCCCGCCGCAGGCGATCCAGCGCATCGACGTGGTCACCGGCAACCCGGTCTTCGGCCTCAACGCCATCGGAGGCGCGGTCAACATCCAGATGAAGAACGGCTTCACCTGGCAGGGCACCGAGATCTCGGCCTGGGGCGGCTCGGACGCGCGCACCGCCGGCTATCTCGAGTACGGCAAGATCTCCGGTCCCTGGAGCTTCTACTTCACCGGCGACGGCCTGAACGACCGCGGCTGGCGCTACCAGAACCCGAGCACGATCGGCCGCCTCTACGCGGATCTCGGCTACCGCTCGCAGGATTCGGAGTTCCACCTGATCGGGCTCGCCGCCCGCAGCTTCTACGGCGCCGCCGCCGCCACGCCGGTGGACTTCACCCATCTCGACCCGCGGGCGATCTTCACCTACCCGCAGACCCAGACGACGCAAGTGGGCACGCTCCAGCTGACCGGCCGGGTCGACCTCTCGCCGACCTGGGACCTCGCCGGCAACGCCTATTACCGGCGCTTCAGCGAGTTCTACGTCGACGGCAACCAGGGCAACTTCGAGAACTGCAGCAGCCGCAGCAGCTTCCGGGGCTCGCTCTGCTACCAGGACGACGCGTTCAACGTGAACGCGCCGCCCACCAGCCAGGTGGCGGCGCGCCGGGCCTACGCCAACCAGTTCGCGATCCTCGGCCTGAACAACCAGACGATCCCGTTCGTCCGGAACATCCCGTACGGCACGATCGACACGACCCGGACGGAGGCCGAATCCTACGGCGGCTCACTCCAGGCCGCCAACCGCGACCGGATCTTCGGCCTGAACAACGCCTTCGTGGTCGGCGGCAGCGTCGACGCCTCGAATTTCTCGTTCAAGTCGGCGAGCCAGCTGGGCGTGATCAACCCGAACCTGTCGATCACCGTCGACCCGAACAACCCGTATTACGGCACGATCCCGGGCCTCGGCACGCCGGACATCCGCACGCTGGGGGCGATCGGCCTCGCGCCGGGCAACGTCAGCGGCTCGACCCTGTATCTCGGCCTCTACGCCACCGACACGCTGGACGTGACCGACCGGCTGTCGCTGACCGGCGGCTTCCGGCTCAACTACGCCCGCATCCAGACCCGGGACCAGACCGGGTTCTCGCCGGACGTCACCGGCGTGCACGAGTACACCAAGGTCAACCCGCTCGCGGGCCTGACCTACCAGTTCGATCCGGCGCTGAACCTCTACGGCGGCTACTCGGAATCGAACCGCGCCCCGACCCCGCTGGAGCTGTCCTGCTCCAGCCCGACCCAGCCGTGCCTGCTGCCGAACTCGCTCGTGGCCGATCCGCCGCTCAAGCAGGTCACCGGCCGGACCTACGAGGCCGGCTTCCGCGGCGTGATCCCGGCCTTCCTGTCGGGCGGCGCCCTCACCTACAAGGCCGGCGTCTACCGCACCGACCTGAGCAACGACCTCTACCAGGTCGCCGTCGCGGGCAACGCCGCCCGCGCCTACTACATCAACGTCCCGGCGACCCGGCGCCAGGGCATCGAGGTCGGCGCCGAGTACGCGGTCACGCCCGACCTGCTGGTCTACGCCAACTACGCCCTGGTCGACGCGACCTTCCAGTTCAACGCGACCCTCTCGTCGCCCAACAACCCGCTGGCGAGCACCGGCGCGGCCGGCGGCGCCGTGGGCGGCGACGTGATCCCGAACGGCGGCATCCGCGTCCGGCCGGGCGACAAGATCCCGCTGATCCCCGATCACCAGATCAAGGCGGGCTTCGAGTACAGCATCACCCCGAACTGGCGCTTCGGCCTCAACGTCTCGGCCTTCTCGTCGTCCTACTACCGGGGTGACGAATCGAACCTCAACCGCAAGCTGCCGGCCTACTACGTGATGAACCTGACGACGAAGTATCAGGTCAGCAAGAACCTGGAGATCTTCGGGCTGATCACCAACCTGACCAACAACCGCTACGCCACGTTCGGCACCTTCGCCGAGACGGGCGCGGTGGCCGGCAACCTGTCGATCAACGACCCGCGGACCACCACCCTGGCGCAGCCGCTCTCGATCTACGCCGGCCTGACCTACCGGTTCGGGGCGGATCCGGTCCCGATGGCGCCGGAGCCGATCATCCGGAAGTACTGATCCCGTCCGGGGGGAACGACGGAGCGAGGGGCCGGGGGATCCGCGGCCCCTCTTCCGTTCGAGCCCGCGCACCTTCGCGCCCGGACGATGAGCCCGGTCTTTCAAACCCAGATGAGTGCGGCCGCCGGCCCGATCCGTATCCCTGATCGGCCGCCGGCGAGGCTTGCGGGCGCTCCCGTCCCGGTCATCCCGATCCTGGAGACACCCATGCCGCGCTACTTCATCGACACCGCCGACCACGTCGCCGTCCGGGACGACGAGGGCACGGTCCTCCCGGACCGGGCCGCCCTGCGGGACCTGCTGCGCCGGACCCTGACGGCGCTCCTGCACGACGAGGGCGAGGAGACCGGGGTGAACGACTTCACCGCCCGCGCCTACGACGAGGACGGCCGCCTCGTGATGCGGGCCCGGGCCAGCTTCCACGTCGTGGACCCGTAGGGGACGCCCGGCAGGACGTCCCCGCGCCCCGGTCAGGCCGCGTCCGGCATGCGGTCGAGGAGCTTGTCGAGGGTGATCGGGTAGTCGCGCACGCGGATGCCGGTGGCGTTGTAGATCGCGTTCGCGACCGCGGCGCCGACCCCCGAGATGCCGAGCTCGCCCACGCCCTTGGCCTTCATGGGCGAGGACATCGGGTCGACCTCGTCGAGGAAGATCACCTCCTGGTGCGGGATGTCGGCGTGGACCGGCACCTCGTAGCCGGCGAGGTCGTGGTTGGCGAAGAAGCCGCGCTTGGTGTCGACGACCAGCTCCTCCATCAGGGCCGCTCCGGTGCCCATCACCATCCCGCCGATCACCTGGCTGCGGGCGGACTTCGGGTTGAGGATGCGCCCCGCCGCGCAGACCGCCAGCATCCGCCGCACCCGGACCTCCGCCGTATAGGCATCCACCGCGACCTCGACGAAGTGGGCGCCGAAGGTCGAGACCTGCTGGGTCTTCGAGAACTCACCGAACTCGATCGCGTCCTCGGCCACGAGCTCGCCGTCGGCGGCGGCCCGGGCGAGCGGGATGGCGCGGTTGCCGGCGCGAACCTCGCCCTCCTCGAACACCGCGTCGGTGGCGTTGAAGCCGAGCTTCTGCGCGACCGCCTCCCGCAGCTTCACGCAGGCCGCGTAGACGCCCGCGGTCGACGAGTTGGCGCCGAACTGGCCGCCCGAACCCGACGAGACCGGGAAGTCCGAGTCGCCGAGCCGCGCCACGACCCGGTCGAGGGGCACGCCCATCATCTCGGCGGCGGTCTGCGCGATGATCGTGTAGCTGCCGGTGCCGATATCGGTCATGTCGGTCTCGACCGTGACCGTGCCGTCGGCGGAGAGCCGCACCCGGGCGCCCGACTTCAGCACCATGTTGTCGCGGAACGCCGCCGCCATGCCGTGCCCGACGAGCCAATGCCCCTCCCGGACCTGTCCGGGCTTCGGGTTGCGCCTGGCCCAGCCGAACCGCTCGGCGCCGAGCTTGAGGCAGCCGACGAGGTCGCGGTGGGAGTAGCGCAGGTCCGGCTGGGTCGGGACGACCTGCGTGTCGTTGCGGATGCGGAACTCCACCGGGTCGAGGCCGAGCTTCTCGGCCATCTCGTCCATGGCGACCTCCAGCACCGCGAGGCCCGGGGCCTCGCCGGGGGCACGCATGGCGTTGCCCTCGGGCAGGTCGAGCCGGGCGAGCTTCATGGCGGTCAGGCGGTTCGCCCCCGCGTAGAGGTACTTGGTCTGGTTCACGGCCGTCTCGGGATCGCCCTCCGGCAGGTTGCCCGAGACGCTCTCGTGCGCGATCGCCGTGATGGTGCCGTCCCGCTGGGCGCCGATCCGGACCCGCTGGATCGTGGCCGGGCGGTGCGTGGTGTTGTTGGCGATCAGCGGGCGGGTCAGCGCCACCTTGACCGGCCGTCCGGTGGCCTTCGCGGCGAGCGCCGCCAGCACCGCGTCGGCGCGCACGAACAGCTTGCCGCCGAAGCCGCCGCCGACATAGGGCGCGTCGAGCCGGACCTTGTCCTTCGGCAGGCCGAGCATCTTGGCGAGGCTGCCGTGGCCCCAGCCGATCATCTGGTTGGCGGTCCAGAGCGTGACCCGGTCGCCGTCCCAGGCCGCCGTCGTGGCGTGCGGCTCCATCATGGCGTGGCTCTCGTCGGACGTCGTGTAGGTCGCGTCGAGCGTCACGGGGGCCTGCGCGAAGGCGCCCTCGAAGTCGCCGGTCCGCTCCTCGCCGTTGCCGCCGCTGCCCTCGCCGCTGTCGGCCGGGACCGGCTCGGCGGTCTTCGCCGCGGCGGCGAGGTCGAACGCACCGGCCTCGGGGGCGTAATCGACCGTCACCAGGAAGGCGGCCGCCCGGGCCTGCTCGAAGGTCTCGGCCACCACGACGGCGATCGCCTGATGGTAGTGCTGGATCACGTCGCCGCCGAACAGGTAGGCGACGTTCATCACGCCGCGCTCGATCCGCGGCGTGTCGAGGGTGGTGACGATCCCGATGACGCCGGGCGCCTGCCGGGCCGAGGCCGTGTCGATGCTGCGCACCCGGCCCTTGGCGATGGCGGAGCCCAGCACGTAGCCGTAGGCGGCGTCGGGGGCCGCGTCGTGGCGCTCGTACGCGTAGGGCGCGGTGCCGGTGGTCTTGTACTTGCCGTCGATGCGGTCGGTGGGCAGGCCGACGACCTTGAGGCGGTCGATCGGGTTCGGGCCCGCGGCGGTGTCGAACTTCATGGCTCAGGCCCTCGCTTGGTTGAGCGCGGCGCCGAGGGTCCGCTCGGCGAGCTTCAGCTTGTAGGCGTTCTCGTGGGTGGGCTTGGCGTCGGCGAAGACCCGGTCGGTCACGGCCCGGGCGCCCTTCGGGAGATCGGCCTCGGCCGCCTCGACCCGCCAGGGCTTGTGGGCGACGCCCCCGAAGGCGACGTGGCCGGAGCCGTCCTTGCCCAGGATCGCCGCCACCGAGACCAGCGCGTAGGCGTAGGAGGCGCGGTCGCGGACCTTGCGGTAGATGTGCGTGCCGGGAACGGGCTTCGGCAGCGTCACCGCGGTGATGAGCTCGCCGGGCTCGAGGTTCGTGTCGCGCGACGGGTCGTCGCCCGGCAGGCGGTGGAACTCGGCGATCGGGATCTTCCGCGCGGCGCCCCCGGCGTCGATCGTCTCCACGGTGGCGTCGAGGACGCGCATGGCCACCGCCATGTCGCCCGGATGCGTGGCGATGCAGGCCTCGCTGCCGCCGATCACCGCCAACTGGCGGCTCACGCCGTCGAGCGCCGAACAGCCGGAGCCCGGCTGGCGCTTATTGCAGGGCTGGGCGGTGTCGTAGAAGTACGGGCAGCGGGTCCGCTGCAGCAGGTTGCCGGCGGTGGTCGCCTTGTTGCGCAGCTGGCCGGAGGCGCCGGCGAGCAGCGCGCGGGCGAGGACCCCGTAATCCGCGCGCACCCGCGGATGGGCCGCGAGATCGGTGTTGCGCACCAGGGCGCCGATGCGCAGGCCGCCCTCCTCGGTCGGCTCGACCGCGTCGAGGCCGAGCCCGTTCACGTCGACGAGGTGGCGCGGGGTCTCGATCTGCAGCTTCATCAGGTCGAGCAGGTTGGTGCCGCCGGCGATGAACTTGGCGTCGGGCGTGGCGGCGACGGCGGCGGCGGCCGCGGCGGGCGTGCCCGGGCGCTCGTACGTGAAGGACTTCATGCGCGGCTCCCGGCGACTTCGGTGATCGCCTCGACGATGTTGGAATAGGCGCCGCAGCGGCAGAGGTTGCCGCTCATCCGCTCGCGGATCTCGGTCTCGGTCACCTGCGGGGCGGCGCCGAGATCGGCCGTGACGTGGCTCGGGATGCCGGCCCGGATCTCCTCCAGGACGGCCACACCCGAGCAGATCTGGCCCGGCGTGCAGTAGCCGCACTGGTAGCCGTCGTGCTTGACGAAGGCCGCCTGCATCGGGTGCAGGCTGTCGGGCTGCCCCAGGCCCTCGACGGTCACGATCTCGGCGCCCTGGTGCATGATCGCCAGCGTCAGGCAGGCGTTGATGCGCCGCCCGTCGACAATCATCGTGCAGGCGCCGCACTGGCCGTGATCGCAGCCCTTCTTGGACCCGGTCAGGTGCAGGTGCTCGCGCGCGGCGTCGAGCAGGCTGGTGCGGGTGTCGAGTTCGAGCGTGCGCCGCTCGCCGTTCACCGTGAACGTGACGGCGGCGAGGACCGGTGCGTCGGTCCGCGCAGGTCTGGCGCCCGGGTCCTGGGGCACGGTTTCGGCGCTCACCATCAAGTCTCTCTCCGGTTCAGATCGCGAAGGCGCGGACGGGATCCCGGTCGCCGGGGCCCGCGGGCGGAACATCCCGGCGGAACATCCCGGCAGACATCCCGGCAAGACATCCCGGCAAGACATCCCGGCAAGACATCCCGCAAAGCGGCGGCACCCTGGATCGGCTCCAAGGTAGAGCCCGTTCCCGCGATGGTCAGGGGGGCGGCGCGGCCGGGGACGCGAAAGTTGCGGCGGGCCGCGCCGGGACCCGCCCAAACGAAAGGGCCGACCCGAAGGCCGGCCCCGATCGTCGCGTGGCGGACGCCCCTACTCGGCCGCGGTCATCTCGGCGGTGTAGTGGCCGCACCAGTCCTGGGCGGCGACCACCGGCCAGAGACCCTTGGACTCGGGCGCGGGCTGGCTGACCGGCGGGTTGAAGCGGCACAGGCCGGCATCGTTCTGCGCGACGGCGCCGTTGCCCTTGTGCTCGTCGAAGAACCGGCAGGTCTCGCACTTGGCGTTCATGGTCGGGCTCCTGTGAGGCCGGCGGCCCGGGGGCCGTCCCGGCGGGGGACGAGAGCTTGGACCTTAGAAGTGATCCAATCTGCGGGGCCAACGTCGGAGCGATCGGGCGGGTTCCCGGCGGCGGATCGGCGATCCCGCTCAGCCGACCGCGGCGAGGCCCGGCTCGGCCCGGGCGGACTCCTCGGCGGGGCCGGCGGGACCGCCGACCGCGGCGGCGTAGTCGGTGATCGGGCGCGGCCTGCCGAACAGGAAGCCCTGCATCTCGCCGCAGGCCTCCTCGGTCAGGAACTTCATCTGCGCGTGGGTCTCGACGCCCTCCGCGACGACGCCCATGCCGAGGCTGCGGCCGAGGCTGAGCACGGCCCGGACGATCACGGCGGCCTGCGGCCCGGTTCCGAGCTGCGCCACGAAGGAGCGGTCGATCTTCAGCTTGTCGAACGGGAAGGCCTGGAGGGTCGCGAGCGACGCGTAGCCGGTCCCGAAATCGTCCATGCTGATCCGGATGCCGTAGCTCTTCAGGCGGCGGAGGATGCCCACGGCCCGGGCCATGTCGTTGATGATGATGCTCTCGGTGACCTCCAGCTCCAGGCGGTCCGGCGAGAGACCGGTCTCGGCCAGGATCGCCAGGACGGTCTCGGGCAGGCCGGGCTTCTGGAACTGACGGGGCGAGAGGTTGACGGCGACCTTCAGGGGCTGCGCCCACTGGGCCGCCTCGCGGCAGGCCTCGCGCAGCACCCAGTCGCCGAGCGCCACGATCAGGCCGGTCTCCTCGGCCAGGGGCACGAACACGTTGGGCGACACGCTGCCGCGGACCGGGTGGGTCCAGCGCAGGAGCGCCTCGAATCCGACGAGCGCCCCCGTGTGGCCCTCCACCTGCGGCTGGTAGTGCAGGCTCAGGGTGTTGTCGTCGAGGGCCTGGCGCAGGTCGCGCTCGAGCACCCGCCGCTCCTCGGCCTCCTCGTCCATGGCGGGGGTGAAGATCCGGTACGTGCCGCGGCCCTCGGCCTTGGCCCGGTAGAGGGCGAGGTCGGCGCGGCGGTACAGCGGCTCGGCATCCGTCCCGTGCTCGGGGGCCAGCGCGATGCCGACGCTCAGGCCGACGCCGACCCGGTGCCCGCCCACGCTGAACGGGCTGTGGAACAGCGCGATGAGGCGCTCGGCCAGGACCTCGGCCTCGGCCGCGCCGCCGGCGGAGAGCACGGCGAACTCGTCGCCCCCGAGCCGGGCCACCGCCCCGTCCCCCGCGATGCCCCGCAGGCCGGCCGACACGCGCCGGAGGAGCTCGTCCCCGGCCTGGTGGCCGAGGCTGTCGTTCACGCTCTTGAAGCCGTCGAGGTCGAGGTACAGGACCGCGCAGGCGCCGCCGCGCTGGACGATGTCGACGAGGCTGCGCGCGAGGGTCTCGTGGAACAGCGCCCGGTTCGGCAGGCCAGTGAGGACATCGTGGCGGGCGAGGCGCGCCACCTCGGCCTCCGCGGCCTTCCGCTTGGTGATGTCGGTGAAGGTCCGCACGAAGCCGCCATCCGCCAGGGGCACGGTGCGGATCTCGAGCACGAGGCCGTTGGGCCGCGCCCGCTCGTGAACCTGCGTCTGCCCGGCCTCGCCGCGCTCGATCCAGGTCCGGATCGAGCGGTCCGGGCGCCGGCGCTCGCGGCGGCTCGCCTCTTGGTGGCTCTCTTGGCGGCCCTCTTGCCGGCGGGCCTCGTGGCGCAGCACCGCCCGGTAGCTCGGCCGCGCCTGCATCATCGCCCGGGGCAGGTCGAGGAGCGCCAGCGCCCGCTCGTTGCAGACCCGGACCACGCCGCCGGCGTCGACCATGATGAGGCCCTGGTCCATGCTGTCGAGGGTGGCGTCGAGCAGCAGGGTCTTCTCCCGCAGCATGCGGCCCTGTCGGGCCAGGGCGACGTTGATCCGGCGCAGGTGGTCCAGCATCAGCGTCAGCGCCGCGAAGGCCAGGATCACCGCCATCACGCCGGCGATGCCGCCGGCCAGGACGCCCCGGGCGAGGCCGAGCTGCGGGACCGCCAGGGCCGGGTCCGGCACCACACGGGCGGCCGCCATGGCCAGGAAGTGCAGGATCGCGATGGCGAGGGTCAGGACGGTCGCGGCCGCGAGCCGGGCCCGCGCGCCCGCGCTGCCGACATGGATGGCCATGCCGGCGGCCGCGAGCCCGCAGCCCGCCGCGATCGCCGTGGCGGCCATGGCGGGGTCCCAGGTGAAGTGCCCCGGCAGCCGCACGCCGGCGATGCCGAGGAAGTGCATGCAGGCGATGCCGATCCCGAGCACGAGGCCCGCCCCCGCCCCGGCCCAGCGCGACGGCGTGGCCCGGGCGAACAGGAAGGCCACGGTGGCGGCCGCGATCGCGACGATCAGCGAGAGCAGGGTCGTGCGCGGCTCGTAGCCCAGCACCACGCCGGGATCGTAGCCCAGCATGCCGATGAAGTGGGTGCTCCAGATCCCGGCCCCGATCGAGAAGCCCGAGGCCAGGAGCCAGACCGGCCCGTGCCCGTCGGCGCGGACCTGGACGCGCTGCTCCAGCTTGAGGGCGACCGCGCAGGAGATCCAGCACACGCAGGCGGCCAGGGCGACCACCCAGCCGGTATGTTCCTCGGTCAGGCAAGCGAACGCGCGATACATCGAGGTGCCCCGCCCATCTGCGACGGCGGGAACCTTAACCCGCGGATACTAATCAGAAGTTGCATTTCGCCCGGACACGGGTCCGATCCGCGATGCGGACGAGGCTCTTCCGGGCGCCGCCGGGCGCCGGTCAGGCCGCAGATCAGGAGTTGTATATTCGGGCGCGGCGGCGGTCCGCCCGCCCGTGCCCGTCGCGGCGCCCGTCAGCCGCGCCCGTCAGCCGCGCCCGTCGCCGCGGATCTCGATCGGCCGCGCCGCGAAATCCGTCAGGAGTTCCTGGAGCTCGTCCTCGTGGACGAGGCGCGCCGCCTCCTCGGGCGCGAACCATTGCAGGGTGCGCTGGGCCTGTTCCGGCCAGCGCTCGTGCTGGGCCTCGACCCGCAGCGGGTAGACGCGGACCATGCAGGGGAAGGCGCGGCCGTGGTCGAAGCGCTTCTGGTAATGGTACCGTCCGACCGGGTTCGCGGCGATCTGCCCCTCGAGCCCCGCCTCCTCGTAGGCCTCCCGCGCGGCGGCCTGATGGGCCTTGCGGCCGGTCATCGGCCAGCCCTTCGGGATGATCCAGCGCCCGGTATCGCGCGAGGTGATCAGCAGGACCTCGATCCGGCCGTCGGCGCCGACGCGGAACGGCAGGGCCGCCACCTGCTTGAGCGGTTTGACCTGCGCCTTGCGGAGCAGCTTCTTCAAGTTCGGCCGCTTGGATGCCGTCTTCAGCGCTGACCTCGCGGACGGAGAAGGGCGGGATTTCTGATGATGCTTCTGCAATCGACGGCCTCCTCACGCTTTTACATAAGTTTAACACGATCCCATTGCAGCCCGCGCGCATTGGCACCGAGCCATGCCTGTAACGCTGTGCTCATCCCCGCCAGGCGGCTTGTCGCGGGCCGGCTTGTCGGCGAAGGCTGACGCGTCAAACGTCCACGAGGCGCGGCATGGCTGTCGAGATCGAGCGCAAGTTCATCGCGAACCCGTCGGTTCTGGCGCTGTGCCGGGCGGGGACGCCCCTGGTTCAGGGATACCTCTTCACCGACGCGGCCAACACGATCCGGATCCGCCGGGCCGGTGAGCGCTCGCTGATCACGTGGAAGAGCCCGCGCCGCGGCGCCAGCCGGGACGAGATCGAGTTCGCCATCGCGCCGGAGGACGGCGCGGCGCTCCTCGCCACCGTGCCGCCCGGCCGGCGGCTCGAGAAGACCCGCTACCGGGTCGCGCATGCCGGGGCGGTCTGGGACGTCGACGTGTTCGGCGGGAACCTCGCGGGCCTGATCCTGGCCGAGATCGAACTGGAGCGCGAGGACCAGCCGGTGGTGCTCCCTCCCTGGGTCGAGCGCGAGGTCACCGACGACGCGCGCTACCGCAACTCGCGGCTGGCCGCGGGACCGGTGCCGGAGCGGTGGGCGGCCTAGGTCCCCGACGCGCCGGGCGGATCCGTCCGGTCGAACATCTCGAACATCCGGGCCCGTGAACATCCCGGGGCGGCCACCGTTCTCACGGCATGCCCCGGACCCTGATCACCTGGACGCAGGACGAGACCGCCGGCGTGCCGCTCCCGCGCTTCGTCGGCCGGGTCGGGACGGTCGTCGTGGGGATCTGCGCCTACGACGGATCGAGCCGGTTCTGGACCTGGTGGAGCCCGCTGGCCGAGGACATCTGGGGGCACGGCCAGGACGCCGAAGGCGCCCGGCAGGGCTGCGAGGCCTGGCTGCGCGGATGGCTCGAGAACTTCAGGCCGTTCTTCACCTGACGCGGCCGGCCGCGAGGGCGCGGCCGGGCCGTCAACGCGGGATCAGCGCATGAAGTGCGGCAGGCGCCGCTTCCAGCGCTCGCCGAGCCGCAGCTCGTTCGTCCGCCGCCCTGCCGTCGACCGGGGCGACGGGCCCTGACCCGACGTGGGACCCGACGCGGCCGGCGGCGGGACGCGGGCGGGCGCCTCGTCGACGGGCGGGGCCGGCGGCGGGGCGGTCGGCATGGCCGGGCGCGACGGCACCGTCTGCACCTGCGGGAGCGCGTCCCGCGCGGCCGCCCGCGGCCGCCCGCGCCGCGCCCGCGGCGCCGGGACGGTCTCGGCGGCGGGGTCCGTCGCGGCCTCGTCGGCGGCGGCTTCGAGGACCGGCTCGGCCGGGGCCTCGAACATCGGCATGAGGCTCGGCAGGACGCGGCGCACCGGTGCGTCCGGCACCTTCCGTTCCGGGCGCGGCGCCGGTGCCGCTTGAGGGGCGGGCGCGGGTGCGGGCGGCGCGAGGGCGGCCTGCGCCAGTTCCGGCCACAGGATCTTGTCCGGGCGCGGCCGCGCCTCGGTGGCAGTCAGCGTTGTGCGGGCCGAACGGGTCTGCTTGACTTCGACCATGAACGGTCGCGCGCTGCGGCGCTTCATGTAAGATGATCCTTGGAAGCATTCGAGCACGCATGTCGGCGGCACGAACACACCGAGGTTAAGCCTGATCTCGGCCGTTGTCCAGAAAGACGACGTCGTACTGGTCAAATTTCTCTTTAGTCGAGATGGGCCGCGGTCGTTTCCAGGCCTCGGGTCGTGAAACCGAAGGCGTGATCGCCCGAGCACCTGCGGACACTGCCCCGTCGCCGCCCGGCGAGGGGGCGATCCGCTGCGGGACGATCTGTTGCGGGGCGGACGTCGCGCGCGATCGGGTCGTCCGGGATCAGGCGGCCTGCGCCTGCGCCGGGCGGCGCCGCAGGGGACCGGGCGCCCCGAACAGGGACTGGTACAGCGCGGCCGGCGTCCGCGCCTCGCCGCTGCCGTCCGTGATCGTCACCTCGGCCATGCCGGCCGCGATCAGGCTCATGCCCTGATCCAGGGCGGTCAGGACCGAGGCGTGCTGGTAGGCGAACCGGCGCGCGGACAGGCGTGCGGTGACGGTGAAGTGCATGACGACGATCCCGGGAAGCCGGACCCGCCGGGTCCGGACGGCAACGGCGCGCGCGCGACGCGCTCGGGTGAGAACGGGGCTCCGGCAACGCCGCTGCCGGTCCCGCACCTGCTCGCGGCCAATAAAGTCGTTATCTTGACGAAAGCTTGTTCATCCCCGCTTTGCACGAACAAGGCGCACAATTAGCGGCGGGATTTAGTGGTTGCCGCCGCGCCGCTGCCGTCACGCTTCAGTTCAGGCGGCGGCGCCGTTCCGCGACCTGCCGCCGGGCCAGCCGTCGCCCCAGCGCCATCAGCAGCGCGTCCGCCTCGGCCTTCAGGGCCGGATCGCCCAGCGCCGCGACGGCGTCCTGCGCGGCGAGGGCGTGCTCGACCGCCCGGTCCAGGGGCATGTCGCCGAGGTCGGGCGCGGTCGCGCCGCCGATCGCCTCGCGCGCGCGCAGCGCCGTGATGTCCACGAGGATCCCGCGCCCGCCCGTCGGCCGGCCGCGACGGTCGCTGGTGAAGCGGCCGCGCGCCAGGACCCAGCGCATCCGGCCGTCGACGGAGATCACCCGGTACTCGGCGACGTAGGAACTCCCCGCCGCGACGCTGCGGCGGATCAGGGTGTCGACCCGGTCGCGGTCGTCGACGTGGATGGCCTCCTCGTAGACGGCCAGCGGGATGCCGGATTCCGCCGCGGTCGGATCGACCTTGAACAGGAGGGCCACCAGGGCGTCGACCCGCACCCGGTCCGTCGCAGGGTCCCACGCCCAGTGCCCGATCATGTCGGCGGAATCGAGCGCGATCTGGAAGGCTTCGGGACAGGTCTGACCGACGGACGCGTTGGTCTTGGGCATGGCGGTGTACGTGTGCGGCTCCGGTCCGGTCGATCTACGGGTTCGGTAGCTGCAACCTCAAGACTTCTTTGACGCATTCATGCAACTGTTGCGTGCTGGCCACTCGCGTCCTGCCGGTCTTCTGTATTATGAATGCTCGAGCCAGCCCGCGCGCCAGAGCCTGACCGCCGATGGGATCGAAGTCACCTGTCCGGAGCGGATCCTCCGGGGCTGCGGCGCCCGAGGACGACCTGTTCGAGCGCACCGCACCGCCGCACGCGCCGGGTGCCGGGCGGCTGCTGCAGCGGATCGCCGACGCGCTGCAGGTTCCGGCCACCTCCCTGTACGGCCCACTGAGCGCGGAGCGGGGCGCCGGCGTCGCGGGCGGGCGTGCCGACGAGGCCGACGCCCTGCTGCATGCCTACCGGCGCATCGACGATCCCGAGATCCGCCGCCGCGTCCTGACCCTCGTGCAGGATCTGGCGGCCGCACGCTGACCGGCACGCTGACCGGTGCGCTGACCGGTGCGCCCGTGATGCACTTGTGATGCGCTTGGCCCGCCGCGTGCTAACCTGAGCGGGATTGCAACGCTCGGGCGAGTCGGCATGCTGAACAGACGATCCTTCATGGCCCTGTCGGGGGCCGCCCTCGCGACCCCGGCGCTGGCGCAGGGCAGTGCCGCCCGGACGCTCAAGTTCATCCCGCAGGCCGACCTGACGGTGCTCGATCCGATCTGGACGACCGCCTACGTCACCCGGAATCACGGGCTCGCCGTCTTCGACACGCTCTACGGCACCGATGCCGCCTACGCCGCCCAGCCGCAGATGGTGGCGGGCCACACGGTGGAGAACGACGGCACGCTGTGGCGCCTCACCCTGCGGCCCGGGCTGACCTTCCACGACGGCAGCCCGGTCCTGGCCCGCGACTGCGTGGCGAGCGTCGCGCGCTGGGGCAAGCGCGACGCCATGGGCCAGACGCTCATGGCCTACACGGACGAGCTCTCGGCCCCGGATGACCGGACGATCCAGTTCCGCCTGAAGAAGCCCTTCGCGCTCCTGCCGGACGCGCTGGGCAAGGTCGGCTCCTCGATCTGCGCGATCATGCCGGAGCGTCTCGCCAAGACCGACCCGTTCACGCAGGTGACCGAGATGGTCGGCAGCGGCCCGTTCCGCTTCAAGGCGGACGAGCGCGTGGTCGGCGCCCGGGTGGTCTACGAGCGCTTTGCCGGCTACGTCCCCCGCGAGGGCGGCGAGCCGCAATGGACCTCGGGCCCGAAGCGCGTCCACGTCGACCGGGTCGAGTGGAACGTCATCCCCGATCAGGCGACCGCCGCCTCGGCCATGCAGACGGGCGAGATGGACTGGTGGGAGCAGCCGCCGGCCGACCTCGTGCCCACCCTCCGCGGGCTGACGACGCGGATCACCGACCCGACCGGCCTGATCGGCTGCCTGCGGATGAACCAGCTCCAGCCGCCCTTCGACAATCCGGCGATTCGGCAGGTGCTGCTGAAGGTCGTCGACCAGACCGACTTCATGCAGGCGGTGACCGGCACCGATCCCAAGCTGATCCACGTGCCGACCGGCTTCTTCTGCCCGGGCCTGCCCATGGCGAGCGACGTCGGCCTCGACGCCCTGACCAGCAAGCGCGACTACGCGGGCGCCAAGGCGGCGCTGGCGGCGGCCGGCTACAAGGGCGAGAAGGTGGTGCTGATGGGCGCCTCGGACTTCCCGAGCCTGAAGGCGCTCGCCGACGTGGCGGCCGACATGCTCACGCGCGCCGGCTTCAACGTCGACTATCAGGTCATGGACTGGGGCTCGGTGGTGCAGCGGCGCGCCAAGAAGGAGCCGGTCGCCCAGGGCGGCTGGAGCGCCTTCTGCACCTTCTGGGCGGGGCTCGACCAGGCGAATCCCGCGGTCAGCGCCTTCCTGCGCGGGACCGGACAGAGCGCCGCGATCGGCTGGCCCACCAGCGCGAGGATCGAGGCGCTGCGGGACCAGTGGCTGGACGCCCCGGACACCGCCGCCCGCAAGCGGCTCGCGGGCGAGCTCCAGCAGCAGGCCTTCGCCGACCTGCCCTACCTGCCCCTCGGGCAGTACTTCAACCAGACCTCGTACAAGCCGTCCCTGACCGGCGTCCTCGACGGCGTGCCGGTGTTCTGGAACGTCAAGAAGGGCTGAGGGCGACCGCCGGAGGCGGCGCGGGCGGTCGGGATCCGCCCGCGCCGCCCGTCTCCGCGCGCGGCCAGGCGATCCAGCGGCGCCACGCCGGCAGATGGCGGGCTGCCCTGGGTGGCCTCGTCGCGCGCGAAGACGAGGGCCACCCCGAGCGTCGCGGGAGCCCGCCCGGTATCCGGTCCGGCGCTCGTCGACGGCCTCTCCGACCGTATCCGGACGGTCGCGGACGCCGTTTCCCCTCGACAGATCCGCCCCGTTGAAGCCCGGCGGCGCTTCCCAGCCGCGGCGGCCGCGGGTTAAGCAGGGTCGGCACAGGTCACAACCCAGAGATGACCGGCCCGCGAGGAAGCCCGAGACGCCGCGCCTGCCCGCCGCCCGCGCGGCGGCGCCCGGCGCCGTCCCGCCCCGCGCGGACCCGGCCGTGACTCGGAGACGTGACCTGGATCGACCCGGACCCCCGCGGGGGCCGGCCTGACCCCACGACACGCCGCGAGGATAGGCCCGATGACAGGCTCCCCGGACGAGGCCGCCCTGGAACGCTCGGCGATGCGCAGGATCGGCTGGCGGCTCGTGCCGTTCCTGATCCTCGCCTACTTCGTCTCCTTCCTGGACCGCGTGAATGTCGGCTTCGCGGCGATCCAGATGAACCACGATGTCGGCCTCTCGGCGACCGTGTTCGGCTGGGGCGCCGGCATCTTCTTCCTCGGCTACTTCCTGATGGAGATCCCCAGCAACCTGATGCTGGAGCGCTTCGGGGCGCGGCTGTGGATCGCCCGGATCATGGCGACCTGGGGGCTCATCTCCGCCGCCATGGCCCTGGTGCAGGGGCCGTGGTCGTTCATCGGCCTGCGCTTCCTGCTGGGGCTCGCCGAGGCCGGCTTCTTCCCCGGCGTGATCCTCTACCTCACCTACTGGTTCCCCTCCGCCTACCGGGCGCGGATCATCGGGGTCTTCATGATCTCGATCCCGATCTCGTCGTTCCTGGGCTCGCCGATCTCCGGCGCGCTACTCAACGTGACGGGGTTCGGCCTCGCCGGCTGGCAGTGGCTGTTCATCCTCGAGGGCCTGCCGGCGGTGTTCCTGGCCGTCGCGGTCCTGTGGCTCCTGCCGGACGGCCCGCGGGACGCGGCGTGGCTGCCGGCGGCCGAGCGGGACTGGCTGGAGCGGCAGCTCCGGGCCGAGGCGGCGCGCAACACCCGCAGCGGCCAGCCCGCGAAGCCGCCGCTCTGGGACATCCTGCGCGACCGGCGGCTCGCCCTCTTCGCCGCGATCTATTTCGGCTCGACGGCGAGCAGCTACGGGCTGTCGTTCTGGACGCCGCAGATCGTCAAGAGCTTCGGTCTCGGCAACGTCGAGACCGGGCTCCTGAACAGCATCCCGTACGGCTTCGCGTCCCTGGCGATGGTCCTCTGGGGCCGGCACAGCGACCGGACCGCCGAGCGGCGCTGGCACCTCGCGCTCTCGTTCCTGATCCTGGCGCTGGGGCTCGCGGGCGGCACGGTCCTGTCGGGGCTCGGCCCGGTCGTGGCGGCGCTGACGATCGCCGCCATGGGCGTCTACATGCTCAAGGGCCCGTTCTGGGCGCTCGCGACCGAGCAGATGCCGCCCGCCACCGCGGCGGCGAGCATCGCGGCCATCAACGCGGTCGGCAATCTCGGCGGCTTCCTCGGCCCCTACCTGATCGGCGCGATCAAGGACGGGACCGGCAGCTTCACTCTGAGCCTCCTGCCGCTCGTGGTCTTCGCCCTGCTCTCGGCCGCCCTGTCGCTGGTGCCGGGCCGCGCCCCGCGCCCCGACTCGGGCGCGCCGCGGCCGTCGGCCGTCTGAGCCCGCGGCGAACCGAGTCCGGGACCGGCCGGTTGGCCCGGTGCGGCCGCCGCCCGGCGCTGCGCCGGCCCGGACTGGACCGGCCCGGACCGGACCGGACGGAGTCCCGCGGGCCGTGACCGCGCCGCCGCCAGGAGATCGCCGTGCCCGAGCTCAACGCCATCCTGGAGACGGCGCTGTACGTCGCGGACCTCGACCGCGCCGAGGCCTTCTATCGCGACACGATGGGGTTGCGCTGCCTCTTCACCGACTTCCGCATGCGCGCCTTCGACGTCGGCGGCCGCGGCGTCCTCCTGCTCTTTCCGGAGGGCGGGTCTCTGCAGCCGATCGAGACGCCGGGCGGTCTCATACCGCCCCATGACGGCCGCGGCCCGGCCCATATCGCGTTCTCGATCGACGCCGACGCCCTCGCGCCCTGGGAGGACCATCTCGCGGCCGCCGGCGTGGCCGTCGAGGGGCGCACCCGCTGGCCGCGGGGCGGCGTCAGCGTCTACTTCCGCGACCCGGACGGACACCTGCTCGAGCTGGCCACACCCGGCCTCTGGAAGGGCTACTGAGGCGGCGCCGGTCCGAGTCTGGTCGGTGTTCTGGCCTCCTGAACGGCGAAGGGGCCGCCTCCTTTGGGAAGCGGCCCCTTCGCGTGTCGTGTCGGGTCGGGTGCGACGGTCGGGATGCGAGCGTCGCATCCGACCGTCGCTGGTCGGTCTCAGTAGGAGCCGAACTTGTAGTTCAGGCCGGCGCGGACGACGGCGAACTCGTCGGAGCGGCGACCGATGCCGCTGTAGACGACCGGGAAGTTGTTGGCGGCGTTGATGACGAACGCGCCCTGGTTGCGGGTGTTGCGGTCGAGGTTGACGTACAGGCCTTCGACCTTGAGCGTCACGGCCGAGGAGCGGAAGAAGTTCAGGAACGAGTCGGTGGGCAGGGCGTACTCGATGCCGCCGCCGACGGCCCAGCCGGTGCGGAAGCTGTCGTTGCCGGCATAGCCGCCGAAGGAGCGGTCGGCGCTGCCCGAGCCGTAGG